>JARIDJ010000068.1 GCA_029267175.1 Psychrobacter sp.
ACCAGCCGTGAAGGCATGGAATATGCCTGGTTCAATAACGTTGAATCCAAACCCGGCATCGGTTATCCCAAAGAGTGGGAGAATCAAAACAAATGGAACGGCGGCTGGATACGTAACGCTAATGGCAGTATCAATCCACGTATCGGTGGTAAATTCAGAGTACTAGCAAATATCTTTGCTAACCCTGATTTGCCAGAGATTGATGACTATTACGAGCCGTTTGATTTTGATTATCAGCATCTGCATACCGCGCCTATTAGTAACCATCAACCTATCGCGCGTCCGCGTTCGGCCATCACTGGCAAGCGGATGCAAAAGATTGAATGGGGCCCGAACTGGGAGGAGATCTTAGGTTCAGAGTTTGAAAAACGTCGTAAGGATAAAAACTTCGATAGCATTCAAGCCGATATCTATGGACAGTACGAAAACACCTTTATGATGTATCTGCCGCGTCTGTGCGAGCATTGCTTAAACCCCACTTGCGTGGCGGCTTGTCCTAGTGGCGCGATTTATAAGCGTGAAGAAGACGGCATTGTATTGATTGATCAAGAAAAATGCCGCGGCTGGCGTATGTGTATCTCAGGCTGCCCGTATAAAAAGATTTACTACAACTGGAAGTCGGGCAAGTCAGAAAAATGTATCTTCTGTTATCCGCGTATTGAGGCAGGCTTGCCAACGGTTTGTTCAGAGACTTGTGTCGGCCGTATCCGCTATCTAGGCGTGCTGCTATATGATGCGGACAAAATCGCTGAAGCGGCGAGCACACCAAACGAGCAAGATCTGTATCAAGCGCAGTTAGACGTGTTCTTGGATCCTAATGATCCTGCGGTTATTGCTCAAGCGTTAAAAGATGGCGTGCCGCAATCGGTTATCGATTCAGCACAGAAATCACCTGTTTATAAGCTAGCGATGGATTGGAAATTGGCACTGCCACTACACCCTGAATATCGCACCTTACCGATGGTTTGGTACGTACCGCCACTATCACCGATTCAAAACGCGGCTGAAGCGGGCAAAGTCGGTATGGATGGTCTAATCCCCGATGTCGATAGCCTACGTATTCCACTGCGTTATTTGGCTAATATGCTCACCGCTGGTGATGAAGAGCCAGTTCGTTTGGCCCTCAAACGCTTGCTGGCTATGCGTAGCTATAAGCGGATGCAATTGGTTGAGAAGCAAGAAGTCCAAAGCATCTTGGATGATGTCGGTTTGACTAAGCATCAAGTGGAAGAGATGTATCGCTATCTAGCGATTGCCAATTACGAGGATCGTTTTGTGATTCCAACCGCGCACCGTGAAGAGGCGTTAAGTGATGCCTTTGCTGAGCGTAACGGTTGCGGATTTAGCTTTGGTGAAGGCTGTTCAGGACATTCTGATAACAGTATGTTTGGGCAACGTAAAGCCAATCGCCGCGATTTCATTGATACCGTCCAAAAGTGGGAGTCATAAGATGCAAACTACTCAAATTCATAATACTCAGTTTGTAAGTAGCGCCATTGATGAGCCAATAGCTATGCCAAATATCGGCGGCTCAGAGCTAAAGATATTAAAGGTGCTCAGCTTACTTATAGACTATCCCAGCAACGAGCTATTTGCTGGGGACACTTTAGCCGACTGTACCGAGATTGTGGCGCGCTCGACGCTAATTAGCCCAGCGGTGCGTACTCAAATCATCGACTTAATCGAGGATCTGATCGATACCGGCTCTTTAGAAGCCCAAGCGCGTTATGACGGTCTGTTTGAGCGCGGTCGTTCTTTATCACTATGGCTGTTTGAGCATGTGCATGGCGAATCGCGTGATCGCGGTCAAGCGATGGTCGATTTGATGAACCAGTATCAACAAGCGGGTTTTGAGATTAGCGTCAAAGAGCTGCCAGATTTCCTGCCTTTGTATCTGGAATTTTTGGCTTATCAAGCGACAGTGATTGAAGATGATATTCAAATTCGTATGGATATCGCTGATGTCAGTCATATTATTGCGCTGCTAGCGGCAAGACTCAAAGATCGCGGCAGTGTTTATCAAGGCTGCTTTAACGCGCTATTACAGATTGCTGGCAAGCCACTTGAAGTGGTGGAAGAGTATCAAGAAAAAATCAGCGAAGAGCAGCGCGACGATACCTTTGATGCTTTAGACAAAGAGTGGGAAGAGGAGGTAGTGACCTTTTTGGATGCTCAGCAAGAAGAGCGTTGCCCCTCACAAACCAGTACCCAAAACCGCGCCGCCAAATCAGCCAATAGCCAGCCTACAAAATTGGTTGATGCCCCTGTGCACTGGGTAGACTTTAAAACCGCTCAACCGGTTAAATCGTAATTAGGAGAAAGGACATGGAAATTGCAAGTACTGGTTTTGAGTCTTTGGCTAATTTGAGTTGGCTACAGATATTCCTGTTTGGTGTTTACCCCTATATTGCGCTGGCTATCGCTATCGTTGGTACTTGGGTAAGGTTTGATTTGTCGCAGTATTCGTGGAAAACCGGCTCCTCACAGATGCTAAGATCCAAAAATATGCGCTGGGCGAGTAACTTATTTCACGTGGGTATTATTATCGTACTGCTAGGTCATTTGTTTGGCATGCTGACGCCGCATTTTCTTTATGAGTCGTTTATTAGTGCGGGTCGAAAGCAGGTCGTTGCAGTAGTAGTCGGCGGTATTGCTGGGGTGTTTTGTTGGATTGGATTGGCGATGTTGTTATGGCGCCGCTTCACCGATGACCGTATCTCCAATACCTCAAATTTTTCGGATAAGCTGGTATTAGTCTTATTATTTGTGCAGCTCAACCTAGGTCTGATCTCTATCTTTACCTCTATGCAGCATCTAGATGGTTTAACGATGATGAACCTAGCGGGCTGGGCACAAGACATTACTATCTTAAGACCGGTACAAGCCGCTGCCCGTATCGAGCAGGCTGATCTGATTTATCAGCTGCATATGGCACTGGGTATTACGCTGATTATGATCTTCCCGTTCACCAGATTGATTCATATCATTAGCGCGCCAGTGTGGTATTTCGGTCGCCGTTATCAGATCGTTAGACAAAAAAGATCGCAATAAAAAATAGAGATTGGTAGTGATAGCACATTGATATTTTAAGAGAAATACTATAAGATTCATTTCAAATGAATCTTATAGTCATTAGTTATTTATTCAGCTTTACATTTTTAAGTACTTTTTAAAAGTTTGGCTATTTTCGCTAATAATCTCTCAATTTATCAAAGAACCAACTCAACAAGGAGAAGCTAATGGCTTCTGTACAAACTATCGATATTGTCAAAGCAACTGTTCCTGTGCTTGAAGAGCATGGAGCTACCATTACCACTGTATTTTACAAAAATATGTTTAATGAGCATCCTGAGCTATTAGATATCTTTAATGAAACCAATCAAAAATTAGGCCGACAACAGACGGCGCTTGCGACAACGGTACTAGCGGCAGCCAAACATCTAGATAAGTTAGAGACGCTATTGCCACAAGTGACGCAAATTAGCCACAAACATCGCGCCCTACAAATCTTGCCCGAGCATTATCCTATTGTAGGTCATCATCTATTAGGCGCTATCAAAGAGGTGCTAGGCGAGGCGGCTAACGACGACATTATTAATGCTTGGTCTGAGGCTTATGACGAGATTGCTGATGTTTTTATTCAGCTAGAAGAGACGATGTATGAGCAAGCATTATGGGATGGTTTTGCTACTTTTAAAGTAGTAGAGAAGTCTGCTGTAGCTACTGATATTGCTGCTTTTACCGTGATTCCAGTAGATGAAAATCAAGTTATTGATTTGGATAAATTTACCCTGACAGCGGGTCAATATATCACCGTAAAAACAGATCCTACAGACAGCGATAATTTAGCACTGCGTCACTACTCTTTATACTCGGCCCATACCGATGAAGGTATTAAGTTTGCGGTAAGACGCGATAATCGTAATGAGCATTATGGTCTGGTTTCTAATTATTTGCATGATGAGGTAGAGGTTGGCGATACTATTTTGTTATCAGCGCCTGCCGGCGACTTTGCGCTAAATCAAGATTTGATGGGACAAAATGATATTCCATTAGTGCTGATTAGTGCAGGCGTTGGAGTTACGCCTATTTTATCAATGTTAGAAGCGCAAATAGCGAGCAATCCAAAGCGTCCTATTATTTGGGCTTATGCTTGTCAAAATGAGCAGCATCACGCCTTTAATAAGCAAGTAAATCAGCTTTTAGCGTCAGCAAAAGACGTAGAAAAACAGGTTTTCTATTTTGTTTCTGGAAAACTTTTGGATGATTGTTATTTGGCAACTTTGCCAGAACCTGCCGATATTTATGTCTGCGGCTCAATGCCATTTATGGAAAGTATCATTGATGGTTTAACGGCTCTAAATCATGGGCTGGATAAGGTTCATTATGAGCCATTTGGTCCTAAGATGAGTTTGCAAGCGTCTTAAATTAATTTTCATAACCCTTTTTTAATCTCATTATTATCAGTAGTGGAGTAACCCTTATGACGGTCAATACCTATAACCCAACTGAACACGCTAACCATAATAGCCATAGTACTCACAGTACCCATAGTCATCAGGCCACTACTGCTAACCGTATACCAGTGAGTAGTGACGAGGATATTATCCGTATCATGCCGACGACAGACGATCTAAAAAAACCGCATTCGGATAAAGAGTTTATCGAAAGAGCGATGGCAGAGGAGAGAAGTAATCACAAAAACCTAATTGCCTCTAGTCGAGATGAGCTGCCTTCTGTTACGGTCAATGGAGCGATGATTGATAGAACGGCTATCGCCCAAGAGCTACAGTACCATCCGGCGGCTAATAAAGAAGATGCGGTGTTTTTGGCAACGCAAGCTTTGGTCGTGCGCGAGCTGCTAAGGCTAGCGGTGTTAGACGAGCCAAGTCTAGGCGCAGCGGCGTGGGATAAAGATGAAGAACAAGCCATCTCTGCATTGATTGACAAAAACGTACAAGCCACTATCGCCGATACCGCGACTTGTGAGCGTTATTATCAACAAAATATGGCAGACTTTAAGACCGATCCTATTATGTCGGTGCGTCATATTTTATTAGCCTGCGCGCCTGATGACGGTGACGAGCGCTTAAAGCTCAAAAAGAGCGCTTATGAGCTGATTGAGCAGATTAAAACCGATAGCAATCCTAGTGCTCAGTTTATTGAGTTAGCCCGTCAGTATTCTGCTTGTCCCTCAAAAGAGCAAGGGGGCGAGTTAGGAGTGATTGACAAAGGTCAAACCGTTCCTGAGTTTGAAAGCCATCTCTTTAAGTTAGAGGCAGGTCTGGCCCCTAGTCCGATTGAGAGCCGCTACGGTTTTCATATCGTTGAGGTGCTAGATAAGCAGCCTGGTATTCAAATGACTTATGAGCAAGTGAGTCCGGCTATTCATAATAAGCTGAGCCAACAAGCCTTTCATCAAGCGCTATGCGATTACCTTTTTACTTTAGCCAATGAAGCTAATATAGAAGGTATTGAAATGAGCCTTGAGCAAGAAAATATCTTTCGAGGTTAACCGTCTTTATAAGTTCTCTAAAATCTTGTATTTATGGCAAATAAAATAAGTAGATGATTATGATTACAGTACAAGCGTTACAGTCGGCGATAAAGCAGCGAGTACATAGCTATAATGAGCAGGACTTTGCTTTGTCTAAAAGGCCAGTGATAAGCTGCCCTTTGTTACAGAGTGATCAGCAGGTATTGGCAGAGTATATCATCGCCCCTTTTGCCATTCCTAGGCAGAACGTCTCAGCGATGGATGGTTACGCTATTGCCAGTAAGAGCAGCCTATCTAACGCTAGTATTATTGAGATTGTGGGCGAGTCACAAGCCGGCAGTCCTTATACTGGCGTACTAAAAGCAGGGCAGGGTATTCGCATCTTTACCGGCGCGGTTGTCCCCGATAGCTGCACTACAGTAGTCATGCAAGAGAATACTAACTTTGAGCTGATAAAAGATAAAATCGATAAGTCGCAGCCTTATGAGATTATCTTAGCCAAAGCCGCTGACCTTGACGCCAATATCCGTAAGCAGGGCGAGGAGATTCAGCAAAACGAGCTGATACTCGAGCAAGGCAAACGTCTTAATCCGGCTGATATAAGTCTGCTTGCCAATTTGGGAATCTGTGAGGTCAAAGTATTCAAGCCGCTCACCGTAGGCTTGCTAGCAACGGGCGATGAGCTAGTCGCGCTTGGGGATAAGCTCAAGCATTCCGCCCAAATTTATAACTCCAATACCCCTACGCTCAAAAGTTTACTCAAGTCATTACCGATAGTCATCAACGATTACGGCATTATTGCTGATGATATGGCGCAGACCACTAAAGTGGTGACAAAAGCGATGAAAAAGTGCGATGTGCTAATCTCAACAGCTGGAGTTTCGGTTGGTGATTATGATTATTTGACTAGCGTCGTTGAGCAATTGGGTCAGATAAACCATTACAAAGTAGCGATGAAACCTGGCAAGCCCTTTGTATTTGGTGAGCTGACAAAAAATGTTGAGGTGCCTGTCCTGTATTTCGGTCTGCCGGGTAATCCGCTATCTACCGTGGTAGGCTCATTGCAGTTTGTCATTCCCGCTTTATGGCAGCTACTCGGTGTCAGTAAGCCGGAGCAGCCCATGCAGCTGACCCTAAA
Organism: Psychrobacter sp.; assembly: GCA_029267175.1. Taxonomy (GTDB): domain Bacteria; phylum Pseudomonadota; class Gammaproteobacteria; order Pseudomonadales; family Moraxellaceae; genus Psychrobacter. The sequence goes on from JARIDJ010000068.1 coordinate 6,636, forward strand.
AGCCACACTAAAGGACGATATCAAAAAATCGGTAGGTCGGATGGACTTTCAGCGCGGCTTATTATCAAAAGCGGCAGATGGCAGCTATCAAGTTGACTGTTTTTGCCGTCAGCAATCGCACCGAATCAAGCAGCTTAGTCATGCCAATTGCTTCATTGTGTTAGCGCAAGACAGCGGCGATATTGCCGCAGGAACTGAGGTAGAGGTACAGCCTTTTCCTTGGATATAAACGCAAGATCTCAAGCTAGTTAATTTACATCAATGAGCCCTAATTGACCTACTATGTACTCCTTAAGGAGTAGAGCGAGGATCACTTAGGGTTATTTTGTAAGGACTGGTTTTTTGTCATAATAGCCACTCAATAACCCTTTTTCTATTCATAACCTGAGGCAACGCTTAGAGCTAACCACTTATCTATATTAACGGTAACCCCATATGACCCATCTTGCCCCCATATCAGGCAATGAGCCGCGCTATGCTCTTAGCCCAGCATCTACACCCCTTACGCCCCTATTTAGTCCTAGCAAACCACAACCGCTGACCGATAATTTTTCGCGGCAGCTGACTTACTTGCGTCTGTCTATCACAGATTTTTGCAATTTTCGCTGCGAGTACTGTTTGCCGGATGGCTACCAAGGTAAGCCGCCTGAGGGAGAGTTGACGGTCGCAGAAATAGCAACGCTAGTACGCGGATTTGCACAAGTAGGAACCGTTAAAGTTCGGATTACCGGCGGCGAGCCCTCTATTCGCCGTGATGTGGTCGATATTATCAAAACCATCAAGCAGACCCCCGGTATTGAGACGGTAGCAATGACCAGTAATGGCTATAAGCTTGGCAAGCATTTGACCAGCTGGCAGGCTGCGGGACTCAATCAGATCAATATCAGTATGGATAGCTTTGATGCCAAGGTTTTTCATAAAATGACTGGGTTTGATATGTTGCCGCAGTTGCTGAGCGATATGGATACATTGCTTGAGACGACTGATATTAAGCTAAAAATAAACAGCATCTTGATGGCCGAGACTGCTTATGAAAACCTAATCAACGCTATCGATTACGTCAAGCAGCGTCCTGTCACTTATCGCTTTATCGAATTTATGCAAACGAGCGATAATAGCGAGCTGTTTTTTGCTCAGCACGCGCAGTCCGATATGATTAGCCATTATTTATTGCAGCAAGGCTGGCAGCCACACGCGCGCGGTAGTGCTGATGGTCCGGCGATAGAATACAGTCACGCCGATTATCTTGGCCGAATTGGTATCATTGCCCCTTACGCTGCACACTTTTGTGATAGCTGTAATCGCTTGCGAGTCAGTAGTCAAGGTAAGGTGCATCTATGCTTATTTGATCAGGGCAATTATGATATTCGTGAGCATTTACGCGCGGATGATGTGGCAGGTTTAGTCAAGAGCCTGCATAGCTTTATGCCAATCAAGCCTGAGCATCATTATTTGCATGAGGCTAATAGTGGCATGATGTCTAACTTATCGCTGATTGGCGGTTAGAGTGGTTTTTATGCTGTTTATTTTATAGTTTTTTATTTTATAGCTTTTTACTTTTACCCATTGTATTTATCAAGGATTACCCATGAGCAAGCCTGCCGCTGAATTTATTCCGCTTAATATCGCTGTTTTGACGGTCTCTGATAGCCGCACCCTTGAGCAAGATAGCTCAGGACAGTATTTGGTCGATCAGCTGAGCGCTGCCGGTCATCATTTGGCCGATCGTGAGCTGATCAAAGATGACATTTATCAAATTCGAGCGGTATTGAGCCGCTGGATAGCCGATGCAAGCATACACGCTGTGATTACCACAGGCGGCACGGGTTTTTATATCAGAGATAGTATGCCAGAGGCGGCAGGTATCTTATTCGACAAGTCTATCGACGGCTTTGGCGAGATGTTCCGTCTTATCTCAAAAGAGGATATCGGTATGTCGACGGTACAGTCGCGCGCAGTGGCTGGCATGGCTAATGGCACCGGTATATTTTGTTTGCCAGGGTCAACAGGAGCGTGCCGTACTGGCTGGGAGGGTATCTTAAAAGAGCAGTTTGATAACCGTACGCGTCCTTGTAATTTTGTGCCGCACTTTATGCGCGTGAATCCTAGCCACAGTTAAACAGTTAAACACTGAAATAGCCAACACGTCCATATCCACCACTTTGGAGGCTCAATGATGCAGATCAATATTTTATATTTTGCTAGCCTAGCCGATGAAGCTAACTGCCATGAAGAAAAAATCGCCGTGAGCGCATCGACGTCTTTATCTCAGCTCTATGAGCAATTACGTACCAAGCACCGTTTTAGTCGTCCGCAGTCTGAGCTGCGAGTGGCAGTGAATGACTATTTTGCTAAATGGACGGATGAGGTGCAAGATGGCGATAGTGTAGTATTTATCACTCCTGTGGCAGGCGGCTAACGCGCGTTAACGGTTTTCATCCAAACGCTTTACCTTCTCTGAGCTCGCCTTATAGATAGCGTCGAGCTCGCTTTGGCTCAAATAAGTCTCAGCTAACAAAAATAACTCTCGCTCCTCAAAACGAATATGCTCATACAATAGGCTGCCAAGCTCTCGGACTTGGTTTGCCATTATTGGTTGGCCTTCAGCTTTTTGAGTCTGCTCCATTTGTTTATGAAGTAATATATGCTGCTCACTAAGCGTAGCCAGTGCCGCTGCGACTTTAGGTACGGAGTCTTTGTAAGGCTGCAAAGCCATAGCGATTAAGTTATCTTCGATTTGAAAATGATGCCTCATATCATCGATATAAGCCGTCAGCTTCTGCCAATGCGCTTTTATCTCATTTGGCGTATCTGCACAGTCTTTGGCGTGACGAGATAAATTTAGGCCAAGATGATGCTCGCGTGATAGGGGCTGTAACTGCTTAGCACGTTTCATAATTATCCACCTCAATACATCAACATAAATGGGTATCAGTTAAAAAACTTTAGTCGGTATTACTTTACCATACTTAGTTTATCATCATTACTCCAGCCCATAACTTCGGCATAATAGCTATTAAGCTAAGCTCAGTGCAGTTCAGCTACTGGGATGACTGCTCACGCCAGTGTAACCATAAACGAGTATCGAGTTCAAACTGATGATACTGAGGCTCCATGTGGCAGCATAGCTGATAAAAAGCCTTGTTATGATCTTTTTCTTTAAAGTGAGCTAACTCATGCACCACAATCATCCGCAAAAACTCAGGCGGCGCCTCCTTAAACAAACTCGCTACCGTAATACTATTATGCGCTTTTAACTTACTGCCTTGCACTCTAGACTGATAAGTATGAATACCCAGCGCTTCTTTGAGCACTTTAAGCTTGCTGTTATAACTCACTTGCGATAAAGAGCGACTGTTACGCATGTAGTTATTTTTTATCTCATTAATATATTGATACAAAGCTTTGTCGCTTTGTACCTCATGTAAGCTCGGATATTTGTTGTTAAGATAATCCCCCAACTGGCCACTAGTTATCAATAAGCGCGCCTTTAGTTGGATAGGCTCAGGATAATGAGCGAGATATTTTAGAGTCACTGCAGGTATCCTCAATAGTTGAGCGATTAAAGCGACTATTATAGCTAATGGCATAAGTCTTTTTTGAATAAAGCTATAAATCGGTACTATTTTGTAGCATTTTTTAATCCTTCTCTGCTATAGCAGCGACAATACTGGTAAAGTAAGAAAACTAGCGACTTTTATTGGCCGAATTGCATCCGCTAATCATGGCATAAGTAAGTTAGTGAAAGTTTGCATTATCCTTTAGGGGCGCTCCTACTCATTATTCATTGCTCGTTCCTAATATTTCTTATCAGCGTTATTTATTAGTGAGATGTGAGGTCTGTTATGCGCAAGATTCCGATTTATAAACACCCTGCTGCTGGTTGGCCAGCCTTGATTGCCTCCACTCGTAAACTGATGGATTATAAGTCTTTTTTGCGAGGTAGTTTGAGTGTATTCCAAAGCAATCAGCCTAATGGCGGCTTTGATTGTCCAGGTTGTGCATGGCCGGATCATAAGTCGCACAAGACCTTCGATGTCTGCGAGACGGGTATCAAAGTACTAGCTAGCGAGACTATGTCAGTTAAGGCTGATGCCAAGTTTTTTGCTCGTCATAGCGTCACAGAGCTACAAGGGTGGAGCGGCTACGAGCTTGAACATAGTGGCCGTCTATCTGAGCCGCTGCGCTATGATGCCAAGCAAGATAAATACTTGCCGATTGCTTGGACACAAGCCTACAAGATTATCGCTGAACAATTAAACCAGCTTGATACCCCTGATGAGGCGCTGTTTTATACCTCAGGACGCGTGACCAATGAGCCGGCATTTTTATACCAATTATTTGTGCGCTGCTTTGGTACCAATAATTTGCCAGATTGCTCCAATATGTGTCATGAGCCCACCTCAGTAATGCTAGGGCGGCAGTTAGGCGTGGGTAAAGCAACGGTGATGCTTGAGGATTTTGAGCAAGCTAAATTAATCCTGATGTTTGGCCAAAATCCGGCGACCAACCATCCGCGTATGCTTGAGATGCTGGCTCATTCGCATAAAAAGGGCTGCAAGATTATCTCCATTAATCCCATGCGTGAGCAAGGCTTAACGGCCTTTAGAAATCCGCAAAAACCTGCGCATATGGCCGCCGGACAAAGCGATGATATGGTTGATAGTGTAGTACAAATCCAGATCGGCGGCGATACAGCCTTATTGACAGGTATGGCGAAGTGGCTGACCAAAAACAATAAGATAGATACCGATTTTATTGAGCAGCATACCTCAGGATATGATGAGCTCGATCAATGGCTGCGTCAACAATCTTGGCAGGACGTTGAGCGCGGCTCTGGTATTAGTAAACCAGAGATTATCGAGCTTGCAAAGCTCGTTGCACAGAGTCCAAAGACGATTTGTACCTGGGGTATGGGTATCACTCAGCACGTGCAAGGCGATGATAATGTAGCGATGATTACCAATTTGCTTTTGATGATGGGGATGATAGGTATCGATGGGGCAGGCGCCTCCCCAGTACGTGGTCACTCCAATGTGCAAGGCGATCGGACGATGGGCGTGCATGAGCGTCCTGATGAAAAGCTGCTCGATAGCTTGGAGCGGGTATTTGCGCGTCCTATGCCGCGTGAGGATGGATTTGATGTGGTCGCTGGTGCAAAAGCGATGATCAAGGGCCAGATAAAAACCTTTATGAGTATGGGCGGTAATTATGCCGCCGCCGCTCCTGATCCTAGCGCGATACAACAAGCGCTGACAAACAATCAGCTCAATGTCTTTGTGGGTACCAAGCTCAATGAGACTATGCTATATCCCGGAGCTAATAATATAATTTTGCCTTGTATTAGCCGTACGGAGAAGATAATGACCGCTAAGGACGAGCAGTTTGCCACTACTGAGGACTCGATGTGTCAGATATCACGTACGCAAGGTAATCTCAAACCGATTAGCGATGAGATAAAATCGGAGGTACAAATCATCGCCGATTTAGCCATACAGGTATTGGAGGATACGAGTATTCCTTGGCAAGCGATGAGTCAAGACTTCGATATCATTAGAGATTATGTCGCGCAAACCATCGAGGGCTTTGAGAATTTTAATGAGCGGATTCGCGCAGCCGATCGTGGTTTTCATTTGTATCATCCGGCTCGTCACCGCATTTGGAAAACTAAAAGCGGTAAGGCGCAGTTTGAAGTGCCTCAGTATCCGATCAATTATGTCGCTATGCAGATGATGAAGACGACAGATTCGCAACAGTCAGCAAACAATAGCGCAGCTGGTAGTAGCTCTAGTCATAAGCCCAGCCAGCAAAGTATTTGGCAATTGACCAGTGTGCGCAGTCACGATCAGTTTAATACTATGATCTTTGGCTATCAAGATCGCTATCGCCAGACCGAACGCCGTGATGTATTGTTTATGCATCCAGATGAGATGAGCCGCTTGGGGTGGCAAAAAGGCGATCAAGTGATGGTTACGCGTCATGAGAGTAGTGATAAGCCGCGTAGCTTAGGACCACTGGTTTTAACCGAGATGGATATCGCTGCCAACGCGGTAGCAACTTATTATCCTGAATGTAATGACTTATTTGATCTGCATACGCATGCGCCGGATTCTAATATACCCGCTTATAAGTCATTGACGGTGATTTTGCAACGTGTTGCTGCCCAAAGTCATGAGCGTACGCCTGCTAAGGCAGAGAGTATTACCAGTGCTGATAAGCTTGTAGCGTCTACTTAAGAAGGGTTTGATGAATAAAGATAGCGCTCAAATAGCAGCGTCTGAAGTCATAGCAATGACAGCATCTTGTGCTACATCGCTGGCTCGTGAGCATCTAGCACAAAAGCATTATTATGCTAACTTTACAGAAGCTAAGCAGATTGATATCTATAATCAAGCGGCAAGCTTAGCGGTGGAGGCGGCTGTTGCTATCGTCATTAATGGTATTCATTATGCGGTACTGATGGCTAGTCCTCATCAGCTAGAGTATTTGGCAATAGGGTTTTTGTATAGCGAAGGCTTGATTGCTCATAGCCACGAGCTACTAGATTGGGAAGTGATTAAACTGACCGATGCACAAAAGCGTCAAGCCTATAATGAAGAGATAATCCGGGAGTCAGCTCAGTCAACTTCAGCCAATCTACATTCGGCTCAGCTAGAGGATAATGCAAGTTTTGAGCATCTACTCGATTATGATACTTATGTGGTGGAGCTGGTATTAAATCAGCGTTGCCATCAGCGTATTCAAGCGCAAAAGCGTCAGCTAGCAGGGCGTACTGGGTGCGGAATGTGCGGCATTACAGGATTGAGTCAAGCGCTACCTGATCTACGTGACTATATGGCCGATTCTATGACTGACGCTGTAGGTAGGCGTGAAACCTGCGTTACCAAACCTAGTCTCGATAGCCTATTGAGCATCCGCGCGCAAGTTAGCGATTTGCAGCACACTCATCAGCTGACAGGAGCGGTCCATGCGGCGGCTACTATGCAGGGTAGTGAGCTTTGTCTGTTTGAGGATGTCGGTCGCCATAATGCTTTGGATAAACTCATTGGTTGGCAATTGCGGCACAAAAAACAAGTGCCCTATGTCGTAATGACGTCAAGGCTATCTATTGAGCTGATACAAAAATCTATTCGCATACGTCTGCCTTGGTTAATAGGAATGTCGGCACCGACTAGTACGGCGGTTCGAGTGGCACAGCGTTACGGTCTGGGACTAGCAGGATTTTTGCGAGAGGATAGAGTGACTTATTATTCCAAGTTTTAAAATTTAGTTTTAAGTCCTAATAGTATTTATTAAAGTTATCCAATAGCGCTATCCTAATAGTAGGAGAGCGCTTTTTTATAGCGTTTTATAAAAAAGCTAGAAAGCTGAAAACCTGTTTAAAGCGGCAATATTACTAAAATTCGTGACTAAAAACACAGCGAGCAATGTCAATATAGAATAATGAATGCTAGACTATAGTAGCGCTAAGAGCTAAGTCAAAAAAGCTTGAGTTTTAATCAATAAAGCTTTCTGAGCCCCTCTTAGCTTCCGAACATCTCCTAATTACCCTCAACGAAACGGGCTACTGTCAAGGATGACCTAAGTAGGTCAAACAAGGTCAGGTCTATGCTAATCACAGAGTTGGGTTACTTCGCTTTGGTGGTGGCTTTTGTCATCGCTATCTTGCAAGTGGTACTACCGACTGTCGGTATCCTCCATCATAATATCGCTTGGCAACGTCTCGCTCCTAGCTTAGCCGGGGTACAGTTTTTGGCCATGTTATTGTCCTTTTTGGCATTGATGGCAGGCTTTTATTTCAACGACTTTAGCCTAAAATATGTCGCTCAGCATTCTAATACTTTATTGCCTTGGTATTACCGTCTCTCAGCCACTTGGGGTGGTCACGAAGGCTCGCTTTTATTATGGATAACTATACTTGCAGCATGGGCAGCACTGGTTGCTTATTTTAGTCGCGGTCTACCGTTATCGATGCGAGCACGGGTATTAGTGATTTTGGCAGGCGTACAGCTAATGATGCTAGCGATGCTGATCTTTACCTCCTCGCCCTTTGAGCGCACTTTACCGCACTTATTAGTCGATGGCGCTGATCTCAATCCTCTATTGCAAGACCCCGGTCTGATTTTTCACCCACCGATGCTGTATATGGGTTATGTCGGCATGGTCGTGCCGTTTGCTTTTTGTATGGCGGCATTGTGGGCAGGCAGGCTAGATGCGGTATGGACACGCTGGTCAAGGCCTTGGACACAAGCGGCTTGGGGATTTCTAACCTTGGGGATCGCCCTTGGTTCTTGGTGGGCATATTATGAGCTGGGCTGGGGCGGTTGGTGGTTTTGGGATCCGGTCGAAAACGCCTCACTGATGCCGTGGCTGGCAGGTACGGCGCTGCTACACTCGCTGGCAGTGACCGAAAAGCGCGGCGTCTTTAAAGCGTGGACTATTATGCTGGCGATTTTCACTTTTGCTTTGAGCTTACTGGGCACGTTTTTAGTGCGCTCAGGGGTGATTACCTCGGTACATTCTTTTGCCGCCGATCCTACTCGCGGTCTTGCCATCTTAGTGATATTAGGGGTGGTCATCGGCGGTGGCCTGTTGATGTTTGCCGTTCGCGGTTGGCGCTTGACGGTGGAGAGTCAGTATCAACTGCTCTCGCGTGAGAGCTTTTTGGTGATCAATAACGTCATCATTCTTGTGGCGACTTTGGTGGTGCTCTTAGGGACTTTATATCCTATTATTGCTGATGCTTTTGGTCTAGGAGAGGTCTCTGTTGGCGCGCCTTATTTCAATGCGCTGTTTGTACCGCTGACGTGGCTGATTATGCTCGCGATGGGGATGGGCTCAAATATCCGCTGGAAAAAAGACAGCCGACCCTTACTAGGCCCTACGGTTATTATAGCTATCAGCAGTGCGCTGCTTGGCGCTATTATCAGCTATTTTGTCCATCCGGTCGCTATGCTCAACATAGCAGTCACGCTGGCTCTTAGCTTTTGGGTATTCGCTTGGATGCTGGTCGATATCAAAGATAAAACCAAAAACGCTAGCAGTCTTTGGTCAGGTGTAAAACGACTAAAGAGCAGCTACTGGGGTATGCAGACCGCGCATTTGGGCGTACTGGTGCTAGCAATGGGTGTGGCGGTCACCAGTAGCATGAGTATTGAGACCGATGTTGCTATGACGGTGGGTGATAGCGTGCACGTACAGGGCTATGACTTTGAGTTTAAAGAGTTACAAGAGGTCAAAGGCAGCAACTTCGATGCTACTCAAGCCCAGATAGTGGTGACCAAAGAAGGGCAAGCAGTTGCGACTTTATATCCTCAAAAGCGCACTTATATCGTTAGTATGATGCCGATGACCGAGGCGGCTATCGATGATAAATTTAGCCGAGATGTCTATGTGGCTTTAGGCGAGCCTATTACTCAAAGCGGCGAGGAGTGGGCGGTGCGTATTTATGTTAAGCCTTTGATCCGCTGGATTTGGCTTGGCTCTATTATCATGACTTTAGGCGCGCTGTTATCGATGTTTGATCGTCGTTATCGCCTTAAGCCCAGCGCACGGCTAGGCGCTCCAAATGTCAGCGCAGATAAAGGAGGCGCTTTATGAGTATCTCAACCTTTGCTTTATTTGTGGCGCTAAGCTTAGCTATAGCTATCTTATCAGCAGTGCTCATTATCATGCCGTGGCTGCGCCCAAAAAAAGATACTGCCGCTGACAATCAGCTTATAACGCTCAACATCGATGTCTACAAGTCCAGACTCGATGAGCTTGCCGCTGATAAACAAGCAGGAACGATTCATGCTGAGCACTATCAAGCGCAAAAAACAGAGCTTGAGCGTCAATTATTGGACGCTAAGCAGCCTGCCGCTGTCATGCATAAGCCAAGCCTAGCTAGCAAGTTAGCTATCGTTATAGGGGGCCCGATAATAGCTGGCCTTGCTTATACTTTTATCAGTGATCGCAGCAGTGTCTACGAGCTTTGGCAAGCGCAAGATAGTGTGGGGCAAGTGGCGGATGACTTATTAACCGGTAAGATTAATGAGCCGCCAGAATGGGCGCTTGAGGATATAGCTGGGCTATTTTCAGCGATGCAAACCAACGTCCATCATAATGCTCATGATTCAGAGCGCTGGATGCGTTTATCCAATATCTTCTTATCTTTTGAGGCGACTGAGTCCGCGCTTGAGTCGCTAGCCAGAGCTTATCGGCTCTCACCTCATAACGAGGAGATTGCGATGGCTTACGCGCAGATGAATTTCTTTGTGGCAGAGGGGATGTTAGATGATAGCAATCGCCGCGTACTGCTCGATGTACTAAAAGCCAACCCTCAGCAACTAGAGGCGCAAATGCTCATGGTGATGGGTGAGGCGCGTATGGGCAATTACCAGCAGGCTCAACACTGGATTGCCAAAATGCGTGAGGTGATAGCACAAAAACCTGGCGATCAAAGCGCTGAGCTGGCTGATTTGGATAATTTAACGGCTAATCTGCAGCGTCAACAAGCCGAGGCGGTACAAGATGTTGATATTACCGTGACCATTAATCCCAGCTTATTGCCATTAATCCAAGCCGATGATGTGCTATTTGTCGCTATTCGCGCAGCGGCAGGAGGGCCGCCTTATGCGGCAAAACGCATTGCCATTAGCGAGCTACAACAAGGCGCTATCTTTGTGACCTTAAGTGATCGTGATGCGATGATGCCAGAGCGTACCTTACGCTCTGCGCGCGCCTCAGGTGAGCAGCTGCTTGTTAGCGCTCGGATTAGTCATTCTGGCAATGCCACATCGCAATCAGGCGATCTATCCGCCAACCCGGTAGTGCTCACCGACAATCAAATCAATATTCAGATTAATCAACAAGTCCCTTAGTTTTTTAGCCTGCTATCCACCCCAAAACCTATAGTGCTATTTATTTGATAGCGCTATAGGTTTTATTTTTTGTTAATACTCATATGAAATCTAAGCCTATCATTAACGTATCACATTTATAAGAGCTAATTATGAAGTATAACTAACTAATAATATATGACTCATAGGTCTAATTATTTTTGTAATAGGTCTTACTTCTCCATTGGGTAAAAATCTGCCTTAACTCACGCTTCCAAATATTAGACAAATTTATTATCCCTATAATAAACAAGGGTTTAGCCTAACTTATCGGATTTATAAAGATAGTCTAAAAATAAAACTAGCTTTCAATGGCAGTGCAAATACGCCAAGCTATAAAATACAGGGCTTTATAGCGCTTTGATACGCTAATGAGATGTTTTAGAAACAAAGCTTTCGTGTTATCATTGCCATTAGTAGGGAATTTAGCTATTAACCGCTCATAAATAATCCATTTAGCTACAGTTTTTACAAAGCTATTAGTAGGATAATAAAGTTTATAATGGCGTCAATAAGCTAATATTAATTATAGCTTAATAATAATCATAAAATAAATACTATCCTACACAAAAAGTAATGACTCTTAAAAGTGAGTTAGAACAGTTTTTATAACTACGATAGCGATATAAAGAGGTGAGCTATGGCACTTGAAAAACAGCTAAAGCAAGAGCAGCAACCCATCAAACATGAATGGCTTACCGCAATTATCATGGCCTTTGTCGCCCTACCTATTATTGCCTTGCTGTTTCTTTGTGCTTATGGCTTTATCGTCTGGTTTGGGCAAATGTGGTTCTGGGGCCCGCCAAGCTAACGGCTATTTAACTAAGGATTATTAATCTTAGGGTAATCAAGCTCAAGGTTATATTGATAAGCCACGACCTTTTATAAAATCTCAAATAAATCACAGCTTAAATTACCGTGACACGCGGTAAGGAATCGCCATGAACGCCATTAAACGCTTATTCAGTTGGCTGCGTCGCCTGCTATTAAAACCCTCCGCCAAGATTGGTTTGGGGTTACTGCTCATTATCGGGTTTGCCGGCGGTATTTGGTTCTGGGCCGGTTTTACTGCCGCTATGTCAGCGACCAATACCGAAGAGTTTTGTTTGTCTTGCCATACTATGGAGGACAACATGTTGCCTGAGCTCAAAAAAACTGTGCATTTCAAAAACCGTACGGGCGTTCGAGCCGTTTGTTCAGATTGTCACGTGCCGCATGATTTCACCGATAAGATGGCGCGCAAGATGCAAGCCTCGCGTGAGGTGTTATCGCATGTGGTCGGTGATATCGGCACGCGCGAGAAGTTCTTGGATCACCGTATTGTTCTAGCGCAGCGTGAGTGGGGCCGCTTCAAGGCTAACGATTCCAAAGAATGCCGCTCTTGTCACGACTATGAGAGCATGGATTTTAGTAAAATGCGCGTGACTTCACAGATGATTATGCGTAGCGCCGCTGAGCGTGATGCCAGCTGTGTTGATTGTCATAAAGGCATCGCTCATGAACTGCCTAATACTGAGGGCATGCACGATCCTGCCTTTGACTCTTTATTATCTGAAGCCAGTCATGTCAAAGTCAAAGAAGGTAAAACTTACTATAACGTCGTGCCACAAGCGCTGTATCTCAGTGATAAAAAAGAAACTGAGGTCGGGGTAATTGAGATTGCCACTCCTGTCAAAGTGCTGGCCCACAAAAAAGGCATGACTCAAATTGAGCTGGATATGTGGCGCAAAAATAAAGGCTTTGGCCGCGTTTGGTACACCTATTTTGGTCTAAATATTCCAGATGTCACTATTGACAAAGAACTAGCACGTGATGAGAGTTTAGTCACTGTAAAAGAGTCAAAAGAAGATCCATTAACTGGCCTTGAGTGGCAAAAAGTAAGTGCTAAGCTTTGGATTGCTGATGGAGGTTTGATGGAGAGTATTGAGCCGGCATGGGATATTGCTAGTCAGACTTATGCAGATAACTGTAGTACTTGTCACCGTCAACCAGCTCCAAGCGGTCATGATGCCAATCAATGGCCAGGTCTGTTCAGTGGCATGGTCGGATTCACTAGCCTACAAGGGGATAGCGCCGCTTTAGTACTCAAATATTTGCAGCTAAACTCCTCAGACTTTGGCCAAGACTCACAAGCGGGCGGCTCACCTGAAAATACTATTCAGGATGCCAGACCAGGTATCAGTTAAGCGAGTCAAGATAAGGCATAAGCCTATCATAAACCGCATTAACGACTAAAGCCTAACTATATTAAAGCACACCTTGGTAATTGGAGAAGGTATTATGAAAAAGATGAATCGCAGAGGCTTTTTGAAGTCACTAGCCGCCTTGTCTAGTACAGCATTATTGCCCATGCCTTTATTGGCTGATAATAGTATCGTAACCACTGCAAATGGCAAAAAAGTCGATGTAAGTAGCTGGAAGATATCCGGCGCGCATTGGGGAGCTTTTCGTGCCAAAGTAGAAGCCAATAGAGTCGTCGAGATTGTACCTTTTGAGTTTGATCAATACCCAACCAAGATCTTAGACGGTACTTTGGGCGTCATCTATAGCCCGTCACGAGTACGTTATCCTATGGTACGAGTCGACTGGTTCAAAAATCGCCACAAAAGCGATACCAGTCAACGCGGCGATAACCGTTTTGTGCGTGTTAGCTGGGATCAAGCGCTAGATATGCTCTACGAAGAGCTTGAGCGTATCCAAAAAAACCATGGTCCTTGGGCGCTGCATACCGCTAACGTCGGTTGGCGCTCAGTAGGCAATATTCATAGCTGTGGCAACCATATGCTACGCGCTATTGGAATGCATGGGCGTAGCGTCGGTACGGCCGGAGATTACTCCACCGGCGCCGGGCAAGTCATTATGCCTTATGTGCTTGGCTCCACAGAAGTTTATTCGCAAGGCACCTCATGGCCGGTGATCCTTGATGAATCAAAAGTAATCATTTTTTGGGCCAATGATCCGGTGAAAAACCTGCAAGTCGGCTGGAATACTGAAACCCACGAAGCTTACGAATATCTAGAAAAATTACGCGAAAAAGTTAGAAACGATGACATCAAAGTCATCTGTATTGATCCGGTCAAAAGTAAAACGCAAAACTATCTAGAATGTGAGCACCAATACGTCAATCCATTGACTGATGTGGCGTTTATGCTAGCGCTGACGCATACGTTATATACTGAAAATCTTTATGATAAAGAGTTTTTGGATATGTACGCGCTAGGTTTTGATGAGTTTACCCCTTATCTTATGGGTAAAACCGAAGACATGATTGAAAAAACCCCAGAGTGGGCGGCGCCTATTTGCGGTGTGGATGCCAAGCGTATTCGGGAGCTTGCGCGCTTGATGGCGAGCAATCGTACCCAGCTTATCTTTGGTTGGGCGATTCAGCGCCAGCAGCATGGCGAGCAGCCTTATTGGATGGGCGCTATTATTGCCGCTATGCTCGGTCAAATCGGTTTACCGGGCGGCGGTATCAGCTACTCGCACCATTATAGCTCGGTTGGCGTCTCCTCATCAGGGGCTACCATGCCAGGCGCGTTCCCCCTGAACTTAGATACGGGGCGTAAACCTAAGTACGATAATGAAGACTTTAAGGGCTACAGCTCAGTGATTCCAGTCGCTCGCGCTATCGACTGCTTACTAGAACCGGGCAAAAAGATTAATTTTAATGGTCATGAAGTCACTCTACCTCCTTACAAAATGGGCATCTTTACTGGCTGTAATCAGTGGCATCGTCATCAAGATCGCAACCGCATGAAAGAGGGTTATCGCAATGTCGAGACAGTTGTAGCGGTGGATTATAACTGGACGGCGACTTGCCGCTTTGCTGATATTGTCCTGCCGGCTTGTACGCCTTTTGAGCGTAACGACTTAGATGCTTATGGCTCATACAGTAACCGCGGCGTCATCGCTATGCACAAATTGATTGATCCACTATATCAGTCTCGATCCGACTTTGATATTTGGCGTGAGTTTACCAAACGCATGAAACGCGATTGGGAATATAGCCGGCAGATGGATGAGATGCAGTGGGTGGAGCAAATTTATGAAGACTGCCGCGCGGATAACCTGAAAAAAGACTTCTATATGCCGCCATTTGCAGAGTTTTGGAAAAAAGGCTATGTGCTATTTCCTGAAGGGGAGAACTGGGTTCGCCACGCTGATTTTCGCGAAGATCCTGAGGTCAATGCCTTAGGTACACCCTCAGGATTTATCGAAATTAGCAGCCGCAAAATCGCTAGTTATGGCTATGAGGATTGTAAGGGTCATCCTATTTGGATGGAAAAAATCGAGCGCTCACACGGAGGTCCAGGTTCTGATAAGTATCCGCTTTGGTTACAATCAGTGCATCCTGATACCCGCTTGCACTCGCAGACTTGTGAATCTGAGGAGCGCCGCGCGACTTATACGGTACAAGAGCGCGAACCTTGCTATATGGGCCCTGAAGATGCCAAAGCTCGCGGTATCAAAGATGGGGATCTGGTCAGAGTGTTTAATGATCGGGGACAACTACTGGCAGGAGCGGTGATCTCAGATAACTTCCCGCCGGGTATTATCCGTATTCAAGAAGGGGCGTGGTATGGGCCAACAGGTCCTGAGATTGGTGCTTTAGACACTTATGGCGATCCTAATACAGTATCTTTGGATGTCGGTACTTCTAGTCTAGCGCAAGGCCCTAGTGCCAATACTTGTATTGTAGAGATGGAGAAGTTTGTCGGCAAAGCGCCTGCGGTGACCTCTTTTGGCGGACCTAAGTACGTCAACCCAGATGGTAGCCCTGCCAAAGCGATTTAATAAAAGCCTTGGTTTGAAGCGTTTAAGTTAATCGTGCAGCTCTGCTAAAAATGCTAAACCATGCCTTTGTATCTCAATGCTATTAAGAAAATAGTATTGATTTATAAAGGCATTACTCCTTATGATACTGTGATTCATGCACAATTCGCTAGAGCCGATCCGCTATAAACAGGATATAAAATGACCTTAACTACCGCCTCAACGACTGAGTCTCCCACTCCAACAACAACCGCCGCCATGACCACCGCGCAGCAGTGGCAAGAAGCGAATTTGGCACGCTCAGCGCTCTATCGCTGGTTTGCCGATGTATTTGCTTTGGAGCTGACGGCCGCTACTGTTGAGAATTGGTTAGCTGAGCGCAATTATGACCCTATTCATGAAGTTTTTATTAGTCTAGATTTACAAAGCCCTAGCGCTCGGGTTAAAGACGCCATCGAAGCCCTTGGCAAATTACCCAAAAGCGAGCGTGCTTTGGAATTGGCGGCCGACTTTGCGCAGATATTTCTGCTTAGTGGTGATGAGAGCGCGCCGCCTTATGCCTCTTACTATCTCAGTAGTGACAAGCACCTATACGGCGAGCCGACTCAGCAAATGCGTCAGTTTTTGCAGAGTCAGCAGCTAAGTTTGCATACTGAGTTTCGGGAGCCTGATGATCATCTTAGCGTCTACTTTATGGTGATGAGTTTGTGGATTGAGAGTAGTAGTGCCCAAAACCAAGAGATGATTAGTAGTGCCGATCAGCAGCTTAGCTTTTTGGATAATGCTTTTATGAGCTGGTTACCGAAGTTTAATGCGCGTTGTCAGCAGATCAAGGTGCAGACGGGTTTTTATCCGGCGCTAGCAGCTTTAGCTGAGCAATTCGTATTGGCCGATAGCGAGGCGCTAGCGGCAGTGATCGCTGAAGCTTAATAAGCAGTGTGCTTTAATATGAGTCTTAGATAGTATTGATAAGTGAGTACCATAATAATGATTACCGTCGAGCAGCTCCAGCAAGCGATCACCCAACGTATCGCTACTTACTGTACAGAGGATTTCCCTTTAGCCGATAGAGCCACCCAAACTTGTGCACTGCTAGCGAGTCAAAACCATATACTAGCTGAAGATATTACCTCAGATTTGGATGTGCCAAGACAAAACATATCAGCTATGGATGGCTATGCGATTGCCAAGGGTAGCGAGCTGACAGCGTATAGCAGTATTACTATAGTGGGTGAGTCGCAAGCAGGTAAGCCCTTTACCCAAGGGTTCTTAGATAGCTGTGCTCAGACGCTGCAAACCGGCCAAGGGGTGCGTATCTTTACTGGCGCGGTGGTGCCAGAGTCTTGCGATACCGTTATCATGCAAGAAAATACTGATTTTGCTGAGCTAAGAGCCAATATCGATAAGTCAAAACCTTACACTATTACTCTCACTCAAACCGCTAAGATTAATAATAATATTCGTAAGCAAGGCGAGGAGATTGAGCGCGGCGAGATCGTGCTGCATAAAGGCAAGCGCCTAAATCCTGCCGATATTAGCTTATTGGCAAACTTAGGAGTAGATAAAGTTAAGGTGTACCAGCCGTTGACGGTTGGTATTTTGGCCACAGGGGATGAGCTGGTCGCGATAGGAAATCCGCTTACAAGCTTAGCGCAAATCTACAACTCCAATACGCCAACGCTCAAAAGCTTACTAGCTGATTTGCCTGTGGTTATCCGTGATTATGGCATTATTGCCGATAATCTTGAGCAGACCACGACAGCGGTGCATCATGCGATGATGGATTGTGAAGTGCTGATCTCTACTGCGGGAGTCTCGGTTGGCGATTATGACTTTTTAACCACGGTTATTGAGCAATTGGGTCAAATCAATCATTATAAAGTCGCTATGAAGCCGGGTAAGCCTTTTGTCTTTGGTGAGCTAAGTAAAAACCTAGCTAAGCCGGTATTGTATTTTGGTCTGCCGGGTAATCCTTTATCCACCATAGTAGGTAGCTTACAATTTGTCATCCCTGCATTATGGCGCTTATCTGGTGTCAGTGATAACGACTTGCCTATGACTTTGAGCCTAGAGGCTACGCTTATAAATGATATCAGTAAGTCTGTTGGCCGCAAAGACTTTCAGCGCGGCGTGTTATCCAAAAACGAGCAGGGCGACTATCAAGTCATAAGCTTTCATAAGCAGCAATCGCACCGTATCAAACAGCTTAGTCAGGCCAATTGCTTTATCGTACTGCCGCAACAGAGCGGTGACGTATGCGCTGGCAGTCAAGTCCAAGTCCAGCCTTTTCCTTGGGCATAGTAGCAAACTAGGTCAATAATACAGTAGCGCGATAATACATTAATATAGCTATTTAGGAGTAACTGGCCTGATCAACTGGCAACTGGTTTAACCATGAGTTAAGCCAGTTATTGTAATTTTTGGTGCTATTTATGACTAGCTTTTGGTCGTAATCCATAATAATAAAGACAATATGCTATAATCAGTCGTAATATTAATAGACTCACTCACAACCTGAGGCAACGCCTAAAAGTACATAACCTTAGCGATAAACCACTATGACTTCTCAAAGCTTAATAACAGGGAGTACGCAAATGTATTCACCTAGTGCCGTACCTACTATTTTTGATGGTCAAACATCTTATGCTCTAGCCGCACCTGTTCACGTCACGCCGTCCGCTCCATCTACTCAAGCCACATCTGCTCATCAAATTAATACTCTCTTTGATACCACCCAGCCATTGACCGATGGTTTTGCCCGTCAGCTGACTTATTTGCGTCTGTCTATTACTGATTTTTGTAATTTTCGCTGTGAGTACTGTTTGCCTAATGGCTATCAAGGCAAACCGCCGGAGAATGAGCTCAGCGTCGCTGAGATTGATACCCTTATTCGCGCTTTTGCTGATGTTGGTACCAAAAAGGTGAGAATCACTGGCGGTGAGCCTTCAATTCGCCGTGATGTGGTCGATATTATTGATACGATTAAGCAAACCTCCGGTATCGAAACCATCGCTATGACCAGTAATGGCTACAAGCTGGGCAAACATTTGGCCAATTGGAACGCTGCTGGGCTGAACCAGATTAATATCAGTATGGATAGCTTTGAGCCGGATGTCTTTTATAAAATGACTGGGTTTAATATGCTGCCGCAATTACTGACAGACATGGATAAACTGTTAGCTACTACCGATATCAAGCTAAAAATAAATAGCATCTTGATGGCTGAGACCGCTTTTGAGAATCTGCTAAATGCGATGCAATATGTAAAACATCGGCCGGTTACTTATCGCTTTATCGAATTTATGCAAACCAGCGACAATAGCGATTTGTTTTTTGCTCAGCACGCCCAGTCCGACAGCATTGTTACGTATTTATTAGAGCACGGTTGGCAGCCACACGAGCGGGGTAGTAGTGATGGCCCAGCGATAGAATATAGCCACCCTGATTATCTCGGCCGTATCGGTATGATTGCGCCTTATGCTGCGCACTTTTGTGATAACTGTAATCGCTTGCGGGTGAGTAGCCAAGGCCGCGTGCATCTGTGTTTATTTGATGAAGGTAATTATGATATTCGTCATTATCTAAAAACCAATGATGTCGAGGGTTTGATTAATACTTTACATAGCTTCATGCCGATAAAACCCGAGCATCATCATTTGCATGAGTCTAACAGCGGTATGATGAATAATTTATCAATGATTGGGGGTTAGTTTTATTTTGAGCTAAAGTCTGACTTACCACTTAACATGAACTAACCTAGGATAGGTTTTGACCTAGCATCATACTTTTGCAAAGGTTTAAAGCTAGGTTAAAAACCCAGCCTACACAAAAAAATTGAATACTAAAAACTATATTAATTAAGGATCATCCATGTCTAAGCCTGCTGCTGAATTTATCCCGCTTAATATCGCTATTTTGACGGTTTCTGATAGCCGTACTATCGCTGAGGACAGCTCAGGACAGTATCTAGTCGATGAGCTAAAAGCGGCCGGTCATCATCTGGCAGATCGCCAATTGATCAAAGATGATATCTATCAAATCAGAGCGGTTATCAGTGGCTGGATAGCAGACCCTACTATCCATGCGGTAATCACTACCGGCGGCACGGGTTTTTATATCAGAGACAGTATGCCAGAGGCGGTCGGCGTCTTGTTCGATAAGTCGATTGATGGTTTTGGCGAGATGTTTCGTTTGCTCTCAAAAGACGATATCGGCATGTCGACGGTGCAGTCGCGCGCGGTAGCTGGCATGGCCAATGGCACGGGTATATTTTGTCTACCAGGATCTACGGGTGCTTGCCGTACCGGTTGGAGCGATATCTTAAGAGAGCAGTTCGATAATCGTACTCGTCCTTGCAACTTTGTGCCGCATTTTATGCGCGTTAATCCTAGGCATAGTTAAACCGTTTATAAAAGGTTTAGAGCGTTTGATTTATTTAAATAAGGATGCAATTTTGATAGCAAATTTGGCAGGAATCGTTATCCTAGCAGGCGGCGCTTCTCGCCGTATGGGTACGCCCAAAGCCGAGCTGATTTTGCCGAGTGGCGAGCGCTTACTTGACTACCATGTACGCCAAGCGCTTAAGCTTTTGACCGCTAATACAAGCGTAGCTGATAAAAGCATACCTATTATGATTGCTGATAATGGCCGCGGTTTTTTAGTCGATAAGACGCAATTAGAAGAGGCAAAGACGCCTATCTGCCATATCACCGATTATAATTCTTCCTCCGTGGTAGCAAAGAGCGAAACACAGGGGCCACTGGTGGCTATTGAGTCGGCTTTGCAACAGCTAGCGAAACTCAAAAAAGCAAATAAAGTAGAGAACGCAGAATCTTCATGGTTAATGGTTATTAGCTGTGATAGCTTGATTAGCGCTTATGATTTATGGAAAATGCTAGGGTCTTACACGGTATCGATAGCTCATGATCAGTCAGTTATTTGTCTGACCGATACCGCCCATTTATATCCGCTGTTAGGCCTTTATCATTTAGCTGTTGAGCCGGAGCTACAAGCTTATATAGATAGTGGCGAGCGACAAGTGATGAGTTTTATTAGAGCTATTACTAAGGCGGTGCCGGTAGCAGCAAAATGGCAGTCTTTGACCAATTTTAATACCCCTGACGACTTCAAGCGGGCGTGTACTGCTTTGATGTGATTTTAGAATAAAAAATAACAAGGTTGAATCTATGAGTGCTGCTAATAAAAACGCCACTTTATCGCATTTAGACAGTGATGGTGATATCACTATGGTTGATGTCAGTGGCAAAACACCAACCACGCGCGAGGCTTATGCGGCAGGATTGGTGCGCTTTCCAAGTGCTATTTATGAGCAAATAAAAGCGGCTGATGGCATGACCAAAAAGGGCAGTATCACCCAAACGGCGCATATTGCTGGTATTATGGCTGCCAAGCGCACGCATGATCTTATTCCGCTGTGTCATCCCCTACCACTCGACAAGATTGGCTTAAGCTTTGACTATGACGATGAGAATAGCAGTATTCATGTAACCGCAACAGTCAAAGTCACTCACAAAACCGGAGTGGAGATGGAAGCTTTGACCGCAGTTAGCGTCGCTTGCTTAACCATTTATGATATGACCAAAGCCATCTCCCATGACATCACTATAGATAATGTGCGCCTGATCACTAAGACTGGCGGTAAGTCCGATTATCAGTATATAGTCAGTTGAAAGTAAAACTGTTATAGATTTAAGAGCGCTACTGGTATAAATTTTGCTGGCGTGCTGCTTACACAGAGGCTGCACAAAATTCATCCCAGCAGCGCTATGTCATTTTTAAAGTGTATCGACTATAGCTAGGTTTTAGCTTAAAAAGTACAGTAGTAGGCTACGGCTTTAGAGCAATAGGATTAATAGTAAAACACTGTGTTGAACAAAGAGGGATATAATAATGAGCGCTATAGCTGAAAATACCAATAACGATACTCTAATGACTATTAATGTGTTGTATTTTGCTAGCTTAGCTGATGAAGCTAAGTGTAATGAAGAAAAAATCGCTGTCGCCCCTTCGACTTCATTGGCTGAGCTTTATGAGCAATTGCGTAATAAGCACCGCTTTAGTCGCCCGCAATCTGATCTGCGCGTAGCAGTGAACGATTATTTTGCCAAGTGGAGCGATGATATTAAAGAGGGCGATAATGTAGTATTTATCACACCAGTGGCCGGGGGCTAAACATGACAGATAATGTACACAGTCAGTCAATGACCATTAAGCGTAGCGTCGATGAGGTTTATGCATTAGCAGAGCGTGATGGTTTTGCACTATTGGATATCGATATTGATGAGGCTCGGCTCAAAGCCATGCTTGATGATGATGGCTGCGGCGCTTTTGTTAGCTTTGAGGGCCGGGTGCGTAACCACAATAATGCCAGCCGCGTTGATCGTTTGACTTATTATGGCTATGAGGATTTGGCCATTAATCAAGGTCGGCTCATTATCGAGGAGGCCAAACAGCGCTTTGATATTATCGGCGCGGCGGCTATCCACCGTATTGGCGCGTTAGATATTGGCGATGTCGCTATTTGGGTAGGGGTGTCATCCGCGCATCGTTATCCGGCTTTTGATGCTTGTCGCTGGATACTCGATACTATCAAAGCCGATATTCCGGTATGGAAACAAGAGTATTATGATGACGACTCTTCTAAATGGCTTAGTAATAATGGTTAAGTCATGATTAAGCCACTAAAGCAGTTTATAAATGATAGCAGTTTATAAATAATAAAAATATGACCACGGCTAAGTAAAAATAGTTATAAAACTATGTTTGCTTAGTCGTTTTAGCAACTTTTTTTGGTAAGTTAAAAAAGTTGTCAACCTTGTGCAGGCAATGACTTTGGTATTACTAGCTTGCCGCTATCATAGTGGATAAAGGAGATAAGCTATGAAAAGTAGTCAATTCAGTGGTTATAATGATAAACAAAGCCATAAAACCTTGATGCAGCTCGTAACAAAAGCATCAAAGACGGTCTTGACCGTTAGTGTGTCAGCCTGTGTGGCTCTGAGCTTAGCGGCTTGTACCAAAGAGAATTCCGCTACCGCCGAGCAAGCGCCCGTCACTACTGATGAAGCGATTGTACAGAATGAGGAAACGGCGGTAGCGGCAAGCCAAGCTGTTGAGGCAGGAGAGAAGATACGTATTGCAGCGGCGGCGAATTTATCCGATGTGCTACCCAAAATCGTCGAAGGCTATAAGACTGATAACAATTTGCCCGATCAAGAGATTGAGCTGACCTTTGCCTCCTCAGGGAAGCTCTACGCGCAAATGCAGGCCAGCGCCCCTTATGATATCTTTTTATCGGCTAACCAAGAGTTTCCGGCAAAATGGGCGAACGAGAGACCAGCCGATGCGCCAAAGCACAAGCCTTTTACTTATACCCAAGGACAGCTGACTTTTTATAGTGTCAAACATCCGGTAGCAAAGCTTAATCAGGCAAGCTTAGCTGAGCTATTAGCCAAAGCGTCTGATAGCAAAATTACCATTGCCAATCCCGATCTGGCTCCTTATGGCGCGTCTGCCAAAGCTTACCTGCAATCACAAAATCTTTATGAGCCATTGAACAGCCAAAAACGCTTGATTCAAGCGGAAAATATCGGTCAAACCTTCCAATATGCCAATACTGGTAGTGTCGACTATGGCTTTGTCGCTCAATCACAAGTAACGGCTATCAAAGCCACGCCCGAGCAGTTTTATATCCTAAATCAAGACGCTTATCCTGCTATCTTACAAGATGGCGTAGTGCTCAGTGATGCCGCCGCTGCCACAGATTTTACCCATTATCTATTATCGCCTGCCGGACAAAAGTACTTTGCTGACGCAGGCTACTTAGCAATCAAATAAGCGGCTGGCTCAAATAAACGGCAAAGTTAGCTAAGCTTTAGCGCTAAAGCTAAGATAAATTATTGGCTAAGTTAAACCCTAATAATAAGCTATCATGAGTAAATAGCCCGTTATGAGCAGACAGTAGTGACATTATGATAGATCAAGCGCTGTTATCAGCGATGCTAGTGCCGTTTTGGGTAAGTATAAAGCTTGCTGGTATCACCACGCTGTGCCTAATGCTATTTGCCACGCCTTTAGCGTATTGGTTAGCCAAACCGAGTCATCGTTACCTCATTGGTCGCCTCAAAGTCATACTTATGGGCATCATCGCTATGCCTTTAGTATTGCCTCCTACGGTCATTGGCTTTTATCTATTATTGCTTATGAGTCCGACTACTGGCATAGGGGGCTGGCTTGCCGCTCATCATATCAAGACATTTATTTTTACCTTTGAAGGGCTAGTGATTGGCTCTATCATTTATTCTCTACCGTTTTATGTGCAGCCTGTCTACGCGCAGTTTTTGCGTATTCCTCCAAGCGTGATGGAGGTGGCCAGCTTATTAGAACCTAGTCGCTTGCGCCGGTTTATGCGCGTGGCTTTACCGCAAGCGCGAGTGGGAATTATCTTAGGCAGCCTAGTCAGCTTTGCCCATACTATTGGCGAGTTTGGGGTGGTGCTGATGATAGGCGGTAGTATCGAGGGCGAGACAAAAGTCATCTCCATTGCCATCTATGAGCAAGTGGA
>JARIDJ010000079.1 GCA_029267175.1 Psychrobacter sp.
GTAGAACCTGCACGTGCCCAAATCGCGATACCAAAATAAAGCGCGAAAGAAGCCCCTACGAAAATAATATTAATTACAAATTGACTCATGGGGCTATTCCTCGTCTACGCCATATTGTTTATCTAACTTATTCATACGCCAAGCGTAGAAGAAAATTAAGATGATGAACACTCCGATGGAACCTTGCTGAGCGAACCAGAAGCCTAAGTCGGTACCACCGATTTTGATACCAGCTAATAATGGACGTAAAAGAATAGCGAACCCATATGAGCATAATGCCCAAATGATTAGGCTGCCTATAATAAGACGGATATTGGCGCTCCAATAACCCGATGGATCGTTGTGGTTCTCCATAGGACAACTCCTTTTGCCTGACATAAATAAATAGTGTTGATCTAATACTAGTAAATAATATTACTTTATCAAATGACCATTGTTTATCAAAACACCTCCAGTAAATACTAAGAAAACTAAGTAAATTCAAAAAGTCATTTTATATCAACGATCTTAAAGCGTTTAGTTGATATCACTAGCAAAAATCCACTAAAAAATTGAACATAATTTGCGCTATGATTATAAAAGCTTACTCTATAACCAGTAGTCCTGATAAGTTTTTAGTGCTAAAGCTTATCAAGAACTCAATTTATGTATAATCGAAAAATTTGTAAGTAAAAGTTTAAAGAAGGGCTTAATAGCCAATATCTCGAGTATTTTTACCTAAAAACTCTAAAACTTACTGCTAATTTGTACTTTTTATACACAAAGAGCGTTCACAGTCGTAAACCTATTAGGAATATATACAATATTTAACCAATTAACAATAAATATATTTCAGTTACTTTATGTAAGTTAATATTTAACTAGTGTAAACCTTATTCTACATCAATCAACAAAAGATGTGAGAAGTGACGCCTGATAAGCCAATTTCTCATAAAGCCACGGTATTAACAAGGCTTTATAACTATAGTAAAGATAAAATCTATAATTACTCATTTATTTAATGAATACTTCGCCGTTGATAATAAGCTAAAGTGATAAAACTAGAGTTCTAATTTAGGATAAAAATAGGTAACACAATTACGTTGCCACATTAAGCGAGCAGCTATAAACTGTGTCGATAATTTACCTGAGATCTGTTGAGATTAGATAAAAGATACCTTAAACCTCTCATTGTTACCGCTCAGTGAGACGCTTTCAAAATATGAAAGCTTATATTAATAAACGATAATTAAAGGTCATAACATGGTTGAAGCAATAGCGAATTGGTTCAATGACACCGTAAACTATGGTGTCAGTATAATCTGGGGAAATAATGATTGGTTGATTGCCAATAATCCTTGGTATGGCCTATTGATGTTTGTGCTGATTGGCGCTGGTCTCTACTTTACGTTGGTGACCCGCTTTATGCAGTTTCGACATTTTGGCCATATGTGGAAATTATTATGGGTCTCAAACCAAGGACGTAGAGACGGTGGTATTAGCTCGTTTGAAGCCTTGATGACCTCTCTAGCGGCGCGCGTGGGTACTGGTAACTTAGCTGGGGTAGCGATTGCTATCTATTTGGGCGGGCCTGGCGCAGTCTTTTGGATGTGGATGACGGCGCTAGTGGGTATGTCGACCAGCTTTATTGAGTCAACTTTGGCGCAAGCTTACAAAATACCGCATAATGATAATGTATACCGCGGTGGTCCTGCCTACTATATAGAAAAAGGCTTGGGCCAACGCTGGATGGCAATATTTTTCTCTGTTTGTCTACTAGTAGCTTTTGGTTTAGCCTTTAATGGGGTGCAGTCAAACACTATTGCGCAAGCGACTAATGAAGCTTTTGGTATCCCGACATGGATGACAGGTCTTATCTTAGTCGTCTTGGTAGCGCCAGTAGTATTTGGAGGGCTACGCTCGGTGGCGCGTATCGCTGGTAAAATCGTACCGATAATGGCTATTTTATACATCTTATTAGCCTTATTTATCATTGTGACTAATTTTAGCGAGTTTCCAGCAGCTATAGCTTTGATAGTGAAGTCCGCGTTTGGCTTTGAGCAAGCCGCGGGCGGAGTACTGGGTTATGGTATTGCGCAAGCTATTATTAACGGGGTTAAACGTGGCTTGTTTTCTAACGAAGCGGGTATGGGCTCAGCGCCTAATGCGGCGGCAACCGCGCAAAGTCATCCTGATCATCCAGCGGTACAAGGTTTTATGCAAATGCTAGGGGTGTTTATGGATACGCTAGTTATTTGTACTGCGACAGCCTCTATTATTATCTTATCCGGGGTAGTGGATCCTAGCGTCGAACAAGAAGGCATTCAGTTAACGCAGCTAGCGCTATCGCAATATGTCGGTGATTGGGGCGTTATCTTTGTAGCTATTGCGATTTTCTTTTTCTCATTTACCTCCATCATTGCTAACTACAGTTATGGGGAGTCAAACCTTGAATTTATCTCTGGTAGCAAAAATGCCAAAGTCATGATTATGATTTTCCGCTTTATGGTACTGGGCATGGTATTTGTTGGCGCTATCGCCAGCTTACCAGCTATATGGAACTTTGCTGATTTATCGATGGGGCTGATGGCATTGACCAACTTAGTCGCTATCGTTATATTGTCGCCTGTAGCGCTAAGAATCCTACGTGATTATGAGCGGCAAATAAAAGAAGGTAAGTCAGGCGATCAAATCAAATTCAATCCTGATAACTTTGTGAAGTTAAAAGATGAAGCTAATCGTGATGCTTGGTCTGATTAACTTAGATTGATAATATTAAACTTTGCTAAACTAAAAAACCGCCCTTAAAAAATAAGGGCGGTTTTTTGGTTTTTGACTATGGCTTAAAACTACATGTTTGGATAGTTAGGGCCGCCGCCACCTTCTGGCGTTACCCAAGTGATATTTTGTGAAGGATCTTTGATATCGCAAGTCTTACAATGCACACAGTTTTGGGCATTAATGACAAACTTGGCGCCTTCAGCATCTTGAACCACTTCATAAACCCCAGCTGGGCAGTATAAACGCGCAGGCTCGGCATATAATGGCAAATTAATCGAGATTGGCACAGTAGGATCAGTAAGCTTTAAATGTACGGGTTGATCTTCGGCGTGGTTGGTATTGGAGATAAAAACCGATGATAATTTATCAAAAATCAGCTTACCATCAGGCTTAGGATAAGTAGGCTGATAGGCATGAACGGCTCGCTCAAGCTGACTATAATCATGAGTATTATCACGAATAGTCAATGGCATCTTACCGCCAAGCAAGTTTTGATCGATAAAGTTGAACGCGCCGCCCATCCATTGACCCATACGGTGCATAGCAGGTGAGAAATTACGGGCCTCATAGTTGTCTTGATATAACCATGACTCTTCATACATAGTAGTATAAGCCACTACTTCATCATGTTGACGCCCTGCTTGTATAGCCTCAAACACTGCCTCAGCCGCCAGCATACCGGACTTCATTGAAGTATGTGTGCCTTTGATTTTGGCCGGATTTAAGAAACCAGCATCATCACCAGCTAATACCCCACCTGGGAAAGTGAGCTTAGGTAGTGAGTTGAGACCGCCTTTCGTTAAGGCGCGTGCTCCATAAGAGAGACGCTCGCCGCCTTCCAAAATATTACGAATGAGCGGATGTAGCTTTAGGCGCTGCATCTCATCAAAGGGTGACATATAAGGATTTGAGTAGGACAAATCGATAACCATACCAAAGCTGACTTGATTGTTTTCAGCAAAGTATAGCCACCAGCCACCCGAAGATCCTGTATCCGTCAACGGCCAACCAGAACCGTGCATGACCACGCCTTCTTCGTGTTTGGCTGGATCGATATCCCAAAGCTCTTTTAGACCAATTCCATAGTGCTGTGGATCAGAATCATTATCCAAACCAAAACGGCTAATCAGGCGCTTGCCTAAATGTCCGCGTGATCCTTCAGCAAAAATAGTGTATTTGGCTAGTAGCTCATAGCCCGGCTCAAAGCTAGGCTTCTCACTACCATCAGCAGCAACGCCCATATCGCCAGTCAAAATACCCTTGACCGAACCATCGTCATTATAAAGAATATCCGCTGCTGGGAAGCCTGGGAACATCATCACTTCAAGCTCTTCTGCTTGCTCAGCGAGCCAGCGTACCACGTTAGCCAATGACACAATGTAATTGCCATCATTGTGCATTAAAGAGGGCACGACAGAATCGATAAGTTTAGTGGCTTTGGTTGCAGAGCCTAGCATATACAAGCGATCTTCAATCGCTGGCACGTTCAGAGGCGCGCCTTTCTCTTTCCAGTCAGGAATAAGCTCATCTAAAGCACGCGGCTCCATGACCGCGCCAGATAAAATATGGGCACCAAACTCAGAGCCTTTTTCGACCACACAAACCATGAATTCATCATTGCCTGCAGCAATAGCTTGTTGACGCAGACGAATAGCTGCAGAAAGACCGGCAGGACCGCCGCCAACGACAATAACGTCAAACTCCATAGATTCGCGCTCAACCTCAGGCTCGATCTCTTCGATAGGCTCAGCAGCTATAGGCTCTGCTACTTTTTCTGTCATAGGTTCAATGCCCGCTTCTTCAGCAGTTGCCTCTTCAACGACAGCGGTATTAGCAACCGGTTCTGCTACGATTGCTTCTTTAACAGCCGCTTTATCTTCAACCACTGGTTCAGTAATATCTTGTTCGACCACTACTTTATCAGCTACCGGCTCTTCAGCAGTCACTTTTGTCATCGCTACTTCTTCATCTATTGCGTTAGCCTCAGACTCAGCTATTACCTCATTAGTATCCACAGTCTCTGCATCTACGACTGGCGTTTGCTTATCTTGTTCTTGCATACCTACTCCTAAATTCTTAGTGGCTTATCTTTGGACATTATTAGCATTACAATCAAATAAGGCTTGCGCTACTGATAGCCGAAGATATATGGCTGCCCGATAAAACTGTCTTTGCGGTATCAATGCTGAGCTCTTAGACTTATGGTTAATTAAGAGAGACATTGAAAAAATACTCACGCGACTGTTTCAATAAAAAATCGTTACTCATTATAAAAGAAAAACATTACAAACACGATACGCATTTGTGGGCATCAGTGTTAAGGTAAAGTTATAAATATTAAAGCTGATGGATGATAACAATTTATCACATTTAAAACTAAATTTAATGACTGTATTGTATATAACAAACTTTAACTAATAATAAATCAATCATTAGGACACTGCCTCATGGATAATAATCATAAAGCTGGCGATAAAAACCGTATAAATAGCGCTGAAGTCACGGCAGATATACCGAACGACCTAAAAGATATGGAGGCACTTAGCCACTATATAAAGTCAGTAGCAGGCGTTCGACAAGCTCGTAGTATTCCTCCATTAGACCAATGGCAGCCAGAACAGACCATAGATATGGACCTTGTCATAAAAGCCAATGGTGAATGGTGGCATGAGGGTACTCATATGACGCGTGAGTCATTAGTCAGTTTATTTGCTACTATTTTATGGAAAGAAGAAATAAACGGTAAGGTTGAGTACTTCCTAAAAACACCGGTACAAAAATTGCGTATTAAAGTTGAAGATGCGCCGCTACTGATTAATGATGTTGGTATTGTCACTGAAGATGAAGTTAGTTGGCTTGAATTTAGTACCTCAACAGGGGATATAGTCCGTTTGGATCAGCAGCATCAACTAGAACTGCGTCCCTTTTATACCAATGATACAACAGAGTCTAGTGCTACTTCGCAAGTACGTCCCTATATGCTAGTGCGTAATGGACTAGAGGCCTTGGTAGGCCGCAATACTTTTTATCATTTGACTCAAATCGGCAAATTAACCGCAGAGCAGGGAGTGACTACTTTGACCTTACATAGTGGTGGTCAAGACTATGAGCTTTCTATGCCTGATGAGGGATAGCTTACTATATTATTTGCAATAAAAGTCAGCTCATCGTCTACTAACTATATTTTGTCGACAGCTAGTTTACAAAACGATAGTCTACTATATAATCCTCACTATAAACTAGTCGTGATGAGCGTTGCTCTTAATTCTTATAGCTATTAGCGGTTAGGATGATAGATAATAGTTTATTTTTAAAAAGCCGCTACTATCTATCAAACTATTCTTTATAAAAATAATATGCCCAAAATCAGTGAGCAACAATTAGCAGAAAATCTGCAAGCTTCTAATAACGTAATGGCTAGTGCCCCGATAGGAATATTTGATTCGGGGATAGGTGGGCTATCGGTTTATCGGCACTTAGCTCAGCAATTGCCCGCTGAACGTTATGTTTATTATGCCGATACTTTGCATGTGCCTTATGGTAATCGCGACAGTCGAGAGATAGAAGCGCTTACTCTAAACGCAGTTGAATGGTTATATCAGCAAGGCTGCAAGCTTATCGTCATTGCTTGTAACAGCGCCTCAGCCCATGCGCTGAGCTTAGCGCGCGTGCGCTATCCCCAGATACCAATAGTAGGGTTGGTACCAGCGCTCAAGCCTGCGGTATTAGCTAGCCGTAGTAAGCATGTGGCAGTACTAGCCACCAAAGCTACTCTTGAAGGGGCGCTACTCAATCAAGTTATCACCGATATAGCTGCGCCTAATAATACTACTGTAAGTAAGTATTTTGATCCACAGCTGGTGCCTTGGGTGGAAGCTGGCATGCCTAGTAATGCCCAAACTGCGAGTCATCTGCGTCAACGACTACTACATCTAGCAGCAGAGGGGATTGATTGTTTGGTGCTTGGCTGTACTCATTATCCTTTTTTTAAAGAGTTTTTATTGCAAGAGATTGAACAGCAACAGCTGGCTATAACGGTGGTAGACTCAGGACAAGCTATAGCTGCTAGGGTGCAGTCCTTGCTGATAGATAATAAAATGCTGGCTTTGTTAGATGCTGATAATGAAAGCTATCCCTTACGATTTTATGCTAGCAAATATGATGACAAATTGGCTCAATTGGTCGAGCGTCTGCTTGGCCAAAAGGTAGATATTCACTATCTTACTTAAAGCTATTAATATAAATAATTAGTAGGCTGTGCTCGGTACAGAGCGCTTGCATAGTTACAGCAAAATATATAGAGGTTACTTTGCCAAGTCGTCGATATCACATTCATGTTATCTGCGTTGCTCATAGCCAGCCCCTGGTTTTGGATAGTCTAGCGGTTTTTTTTCAGTCACGTGCGTTTTTGACTCATGATATCTCTACTCATTTAGCACAGTCGGCTCTATATGGTCGTCAGTGCGTTGATGTGTGCGATTATGTATTAATTCTCATCGGCGATAGTTATGGCACAGTGCAAAACACTGGCTTTAGCCAAATGCATTTAAGCTATTTTAATGCAAAAGCTAGAGCGAAGCCGATGATGGCGCTGATAAAGAGACATTATGATGCTGAAGAGCTCAATCCACAGCTCAAAGCTTTTACTCAGATTGTAGAGCAACAAAAAAGCAATGTGCATTATTATGATGATAATACTGACATAAAGCAGCTGCTAAATACTGCACACATTGAGATGATAAAAAAACCTGAGGTAGTAACCGGTTGGCTCAGCGCTAAAGACAGCGCGACTAGTATGGATAATAGAGCAGCTAATAGCCCAGCGGCTAATTCACTTAGAGGTATGAGCGCTCAAAATAATAAACACGGTACTAATAACTATACGGCTACTGACACTATTACCACCACGCTTGAATTAACCCAGTCTTTTGATATTGAATATATGGCACAAGCTTACGAAGAGGGTAATCTAACCGATGTCACTATGACTATGACACTGACTTGGCAAAACGTTTTGCAGGCTTTAGGGACGATGCCGGCGTTTTTTTCTAGTTATGGTTTACAAAGTCAACTCAATCGTTTGATCGCCTCCAAAGCTGAGCTTGATATAAAAAAGCTCATGCCTAAAGTCCATGCTGTCGCTCGCTGTCAGATTATAAAAAGCGATTTGGATAAATTGCAAAGATTATTAATAGCAGCCAACTGGATACAGATAAAGAGCTCAGGCTCTGAGATACGCTCTACCAAAGAGCTGTGGAGCCTAACCTTTTATGCCAAAAAATTACTAGAAGAAAGTCAGACTAGTCATTATTCTGAATAATCTTTTAGCCTAATCGCAAAATTATTGTGCCGACTGTACTTATGTCATAGATTATAGCTATGGTGCCATAAGCCCCATCTTCTGTATTTAGTCCAGCTCCCACTTATCGCTTAAAACTCTCTATGCTTGCCTGCCGATTGAGCCGTGCTACGTTTTGTAATACAAAGCATACGTGTCAGCGCTTGTTAAAGGGCGTCATATTCATAATAATAGAAGCTAATAACAAATACAGTTAATAGTTGCTATAGCTATAAGGTATAAAAAATAACATACGACGATTATAAGAAAACGAAGTTAACCATTGATTAAGGAGAGCACGATGACTGACTCTAAGCGCGATACATTAAAGCAGGAGCTTGATGCGCTATCCGAAACTATGCACGAGGCCAACCAGTTTCATACTCTAGAAGAGCAAGTTGCTGATATGAAGCGTCGCGGAATTGATCCTCGTAAAGCTTATAAGGAGCTTGATAGAAAAGAAGAAGATGCAGATTGGGGCGATGAGACTTGGAAAGAGAACGGTAAGTGGAAACCTAAAACGCCTGCTGATCTAGATGAAAAAGCTCGTGAAAACTGGGGTGGTGATAGCGGTGAGCCTAATCCTCCTCCTATTGTCTAAACGATGACAAAAGCAGTAGCTCTAGACCAAAAGACCACATCAAATTGACGTGGTCTTTTTGTTTGAGGCTGTTTTATTCAAAACTATTCGCTTTAATGGACAAGAAGATTTAGTTAATTCTTTCTAAACGCACGCTGCCATCACTAGTAGTAACTCTGCGATAGCGAACATTGCTAGCAGGCTGCACTGTTCTTTGTACCGAAGGCTCAGACGAATAGACGTTAGGCGTAGCCGTTTGTCGCTGTTGAATCAGCTGACCCATACGATCGGTAGAGGCGGGGTTTGAGGGTCGAATAGAGCTAGAACCTTGAGCGCTATTTTGGGTAATTAAACGATAAAAGTTTTGACCAGCACGTCCATCGGCTGGGAATATACCGCGGCTGGTTTGATATTGCCGAATAGCGCTACGAGTATTATCCCCAATGATGCCATCGACTTCACCAATATCATAGCCTGCATCTAATAAAGCTTGCTGAATATCTTTGGCTTGTTGACGGCTGATACCCGGATCGTTTGTCGGCCAAGCGGTAATAAAGTCCGTCTTGCTGCTATCCTCGCGAGCAATTAAGTCAGATAAATGGGCAATGGCTAAGGCGTAATTCTCAGAAGCATTGTAAGAATAAAAAGTATCGAAGTTTTTGCCGACCAAGAAAGCCGGACCGTCTTTGCCAGCGGGTAATAACAAGCCAGCACTGCTTAAGTCATAAGGTAGCGGACTACCATTAGCCAAGGTTAAGCCTTGATCTCGCCAATGGCTTATCGACTTTTTGTTTTTGCGGTCTGAAGCGGCCCAGTAACCATTTGGTAGTCTTACCTCATAACCCCAAGGCTCACCGGTCCGATAACCACGGTTATCCAAAAAATTAGCCGTAGAGGCTAGCGCATCGGGTACACTATTAACGAGGTCGCGACGACCATCACCATCAAAATCTACGGCTAATTCTAAAAAGGTGCTGGGCATAAACTGGGTTTGTCCAAAAGCTCCCGCCCATGAGCCGGTCATGTCACTAGGTGCGATATCACCGCGCTGCACAATCTTTAGTGCATTAGCCAACTCTCCTTGGAAATAGCTTTGACGACGATCAAAACAGGAGAGGGTAGCAAGCGATTCGAAGAGTGGTTTTTTACCTAAGGTCTGTCCAAAGTTGGATTCGACGCCCCAGACTCCTAACACGTGCTCAGGCTTGACACCATAGCGTGATTCGATCTGGCGTAGGGTGTCGCCCCATTGCCGTTTGGCACGGATACCGTCTTCGACACGCTCTTTGTCTACAAGAGCTGACAGGTAATCCCAAACATCTTTTTGAAATTCTGGCTGATAATTGAGCGATTGAATAACGCTCGGATCAGGCTGGCTTGGACGATAATTGTTAAAAGTATAGCTATCTACGCCGCGAAACTTACTAGAGTTTTTTAGCCCATCCAAACACTGTTGAAACTCACTATTGGATAAGTAGGGGGCTTCTGGCTTAGCAGCTTGAGTGGTACTAGTTAAACCAAAACTAATGGCAGCCGTCAGTAAGGAGAGAGTAGAGAGGGTATTTAGATGCATGAAGATATCCTATAAAAGTAGTGGCAAGATCAGCAATAGTATTAAAGATTGATTTAGAGTAACTAATATCCACTCTAAAGAAAAGCTATCGAAGGTCTTGGTTACTATAAGCTGACGGATGAGAGAGGTTATGAGTGAGTCTGAATAAAATTAAGTGATCATTCCCCCAAAACCTTATTCAACTCCTTAATAAAACCATGAATACGCTCGGCATTCTTACCCAAATCGCTGCTTCCTATACGCGACTTACTACGGATATCGACTAAGCGCTCGTTGCCATTATCTTCTATGCGTACGACAATATCGTCCTTAAAGCCAAACCATAACGTTGCATCGGTGGCTTCTACTAGACCCGCATTTTTATCAGTATTGACTAAGTCCCAGCCCAAATTATCGGCGGCTTGCTCAATAGCGGTTACCAACTCTGCCTTCGATTGCGTATAAGTCAGAGTTTGCAGCTCAGGATAGGCTTTGCTTTGCTGCTCGGCAGTCTTAGTGCCGGCATACGCCACAGGGTTAGGAGCATTGACGCGAAGCGGAGCAATCGCCACAAACTCAGGCGGCGTAGTCATATCGGTTGAGATGTCATGAATGGCTGGTACTTTTTTTGCGGTGCTCATCATCTTAAGCGGCATAACTATGGCAATAAGAGAGAAAAACACCGCTAATCCTGCACTAGCAAAGCTAATGGTTTGACGTTTGAATAGTGCTTGGATAATAAGTAAGATTAGCGCGGCGACACCAGTAATAACCGCATATTTAAAGCCTGAAAACGCAGTAGCTAAGTCGATAATAGCGAACTTATAAAGCGGACCGGGCAGAGTCACTAGTAAAAAAGCAGCTAGGCTAACTAAGCTCACCAATATTTTCATGTGGTTTCTCTATTTTTATAGGCCAATTAGCCAGTAGTTTAAGGAGTTAATAGCCAAACTGACTCAGTGACCGTGAGATCTGGAGCAGCGTTTAAGGTAGCAGGCTTTTGTGCTAATGGTTTGATTGAATAATGAGCGCCATAATAGCGCTCAATGTCTGTAGAGTTAATAGAGAAAGGTGGCCCAGCGCGCTCATTTTGCTGATAATTGAGAGTTAGTACTAATTGCGGCGCGTTATCGCTAAGGCTTATGACTTGCTCGCTATAGCTTGGGCGCATCTCTGGCGGCATGGCTATCAGCGCCGCTCTATCATAAACTGCATCAATAGCACCGATATCAGTAGCACTTAGCGCAAAAATATCTGCCGCCCACAAGCTAATCGTTTGTCCTGCTAGCTGACCCTGATAATTTTTTATTGAAGAGTCTTTAGTAGGTTGAGTGATAGTGACAGCACTATTTTGCTCGGCAAAGAACTCTATTACTGCCGATTCTACCAATTCTATACCTATGACTTCATAGCCTTGCTGAGCCAACCATAGCATATCGATGGACTTGCCAGCTAAGGGCACCAATACTCGGCTGCCCTTTTTTAGCTTTAATTGATTAAAGTAATGGATTAACAGCGGATTGACTGTAGGCTGGTTAAAACCGATACGACCTTGTTGCCAGCGCTCTTGCCAAAATTCAGCCTTCATACTATTACCCTCAAAATTTTTATCATAAACAATCTGTAATCAAAAAAATGCTTACTATTGCTAGTTATCATAACGTCAATAGCCACAAAAAAGCCAAGAGAATAATCACTTGGCTTGCTATTGCAAGATTAATTACGGTTAATGCCTCAACAGCGTTATTAGCTGACCATGTATTCGCTAAATTCTTTACGTAGTTTGGCAAGCTTTGGCGGAATAGCGAAGTTACAGTAGGCTTGACCAGGATTGCGATTAAAGAAGTCTTGATGTGCCTCTTCTGCGCGATAAAACTCCACGGCAGGATGCACTTCGGTAACGACGTTTAATCCCATATCACGCAGCTTATTAATAGTGCGATCAATCGTGGGTTTTTGATCTTCGTCAGTGTAATACACGATGCTACTATATTGGCTACCGACATCATTGCCTTGACGATCTTTTGTGGTGGGATCGTGAGTACCAAAGAATACATCGAGTAGCACTTCTAATGGCAAGGTTTGTTCATCAAATTCGACTTTGATGACTTCAACGTGACCGCTATTACCACTACAGACCGCTTGGTAATTGGCTGTTTCTGCCTCACCGCCCATATAGCCTGAAACGACGGACTCAACGCCTTTTAGAGATAAAAACACGGATTCGGTGCACCAAAAGCAGCCACCGCCTAAGATGATAGTTTGCATAATTTTTCCTATTATTATAAATACTTACTTATTAACAAATGAAACTAAGCTGATTTTGCTAAACGTTCTAGTTAGCTTAATTCTACCTATTTAGCATAACAATTGTGTCTTTAATCCTGAGTAACAAACGGTAATGTTATAATGAGCTTTTGCTAAAGGCAGTGCTATCAAAACCGCTGTCAATCTAATGATGAAAGTCATCGTCCAAAAGAGTTATGCTATGAATTCCCCTAAATCAACCTCAGAAACTGTGCAACAAGCTAGGCAACAAGCTGTGCAACAAGCTAGACATGCTACCGATATTGAACATGATGCGCACAAACAGAACTTAGTCAAACATGATACCTTGTTTGATAAGCCATTTACCACGCCATTAGATAAAGTGGCGCGCTTCTCCTTTGATGAGCAAGTGGTTGCCTGTTTCCCTGACATGATTCGCCGTAGTGTACCGGGCTACGGTCAAGTGCTAGCGATGCTGCCGATTTTTGCGCGGCGTCACTGCAAGTATCGTCAGCAAAATAATGACGGCCAACGCGTCAGCCGTATTTATGATTTGGGCTGCTCGCTTGGCGGTGCTACGATGGCGCTGGCGGGCGAGTTTGCAGCGCAAGACTTACAGATTAAGGCGATAGATATCTCGCCGGCGATGACTTTTGAGGCTGCCACTTTACTCAAGGATAATTATCCGCAGCATGACATCGAAGTGATTACCGCTGATATTCGTGATATCGAGCTTGAGCCTTGCGATATGGTGATCTTGAATTTAACGCTGCAATTTTTGCCTACTGAGGATAGAGTCGCGGTGCTAAAAAAGATTTATAACGCGCTAACCGAGGGCGGCATCTTAGTCTTAACCGAAAAGACTCACGCTATAGATGAGCAATATGACGCATGGCTAGTTGAGCGTTATTATGACTTTAAACGCGCCAATGGCTATAGTGAGATGGAGATTAGCGGTAAACGTAACGCGCTTGAGAATGTGCTGATTACCGACACTTTAGATCAGCATCATCAGCGTTTGAGTGAAGTAGGGTTTGCGCGGCATTTGACTTGGTTTCAGTTTTTGAACTTTGTTTCTGTGGTGGCGTTTAAGTAGGATTTTACCCAACCCTTAAAAATAAATAACCCATGCTCCGCAAATTTCACGACTATTAAAGAACGCTAAGCTTGAGG
This sequence comes from Psychrobacter sp., assembly GCA_029267175.1. Lineage (GTDB taxonomy): Bacteria > Pseudomonadota > Gammaproteobacteria > Pseudomonadales > Moraxellaceae > Psychrobacter. The sequence goes on from JARIDJ010000079.1 coordinate 13,672, forward strand.
CTAATCTTTTTATTATCTTAACTATTATTCATCCAAATTCAAATCAACGAAAATTAAAACACTTATGATCAACGATACTATTACCAATGCTGAACGCGAACTCTATTTAACCTTGTTGACCATTGCTGAGACACAGCCGATAGCTTATGACTGGCTCGCGCTATTGCCCAATTGGCTAACGGCCATCAAGGATAAGCGTAATTATGCCCATGCGCCAGCGTATCAAGCGTCAGTAGCAAGACTGCCGACTATTAGCGCTGATAGTGTCGATTTAAATAGCGCGGCTATTACTATTAACGCTCAGCTAAGTAACTCTGAGCGCAAGCAAACTTTAGCGCTACTCAAGCAATTAATGCCTTGGCGCAAAGGGCCCTTTTATATTGGAAAGCAGATTGGTAACGATGAGTCAGGGATTAGCATAGATACCGAGTGGCATAGCGATTGGAAGTGGGAACGGGTAGCGCCGCATTTGAGTCCGTTGAAGGGCAGACGCGTTTTGGATGTTGGCGGCGGCTCGGGTTATCACGGTTGGCGCATGGCAGGCGCGGGCGCAGAGACGGTAATCATTGTCGATCCGTCTTGTTTGTTTTATCATCAATTTATGGCGATTAGGCATTTTGTTGGCAATGCTGACAACTATCGAACGCACTATATTCCGGTGCCGTTAGAGGCGTTGCCTGCCAGTAGCGACCAAGGCAGTCAGCTGTTTGATACGGTGTTTAGTATGGGGGTGCTTTATCATCGCCAATCACCGTTTGAGCACTTACAGCAGCTGCGGGGACAGCTAGTCAAAGGAGGCGAGCTAGTGCTTGAGACTTTAGTGATTGATGGTGATGCCAATATGGTACTAGTGCCCCATGATAGATATGCGCAGATGAATAATGTATATTTTTTGCCTTCAGTAGATGCTTTAGTGGGTTGGCTCAAAAAGGTTGGCTTTGAGGAGGTGCGCTGCGTCGATATCGATGTGACCACGATAGAGGAACAGCGAGCGACCCAGTGGATGACGTATCAATCGCTGAGTGATTTCCTTGATCCTAATGACTGTACCAAAACCATTGAAGGTTATCCGGCACCAAAGCGCGCCACTATTATCGCTAAAAGGTAGCTTTTAGCTTTACCTTATTCTCACGGACGAGACGCTATGAAAATATCGATATATGTACCAACGCTGATAAAACCATTGTTAGTGAGCGCTGTTAGTTTGCTTTCGCTACCAGTGCTAGCGGCTTATGGTGACCCATTCGAGGGCAGCGGCTTTGTCAGCGAGGATTGGCAGCTGGTCTGTGACAATACCTTAACTTGCCGAGCGGCGGGCTACAGTAGCGAGATTGCAGAACTACGGGGCAGCATTATGATGACCCTGCCAGCAGGCGAGAAGCTACCCAATACGCAAGTGGTGCTGAACTACTGGGACGATGCTAAAGCGGTAGAAGATCAAATGCAGGCGCAAAACCGCCAAGTTGAGTTGTGGCTTAATGATAAATACTTTGGCAAAGTGCCATTAAATACAGAGGAGAGGGGTCGAGGCGTATTGACGACTGCGCAAACCAAGCTGCTTATCGATAACGCTCGAAAGCCTACTAAAATAGAATTTAGAATTGGCGATTATCGCTGGCAGATATCCGATATCGGTATGGCCGCTGTGTTACTAAAGCTAGATGAAGTGCAAGGCCGAGTAGGCACGCCATCCGCTTTAGTTAGTAAACACAATCCTAATCGCCAAAATCTAAAACTAGCAAAGGTGCCACCTAAGATTTATGCGGCAGAGACTTATCCTATCGCTGAGTATGACACGGTTACTGATAAGGCTGCTAAAAGGTCTGATGAGCAGAAGTTTTATCAGCGACTAAGCGAACGTTATAATCAGCAATGGCAAAGCAAAATGACGGGATGGGTCAAGATTAGTATGGCGAGCCTCGATGCTGAGAGGCGCGAGGACTGTAACATACTAAGCTCAGATCAGGATTGGTTTGATAAAGAAGATAAAGTCTGGCGCTTTACGCCAATCGATAGTAAACATACCTTAGCCAGTCACCCTTGCTGGACAGGAGCTTATAACTTTGGTACTGGCTATTGGCTCATTGATAACGATAAACCCGCCAAGCCCAAGCTGATTACTTTATCCGGCTCTTCTTATGCCGAAGGTGAGATATTCACCGCGCATAAAGGCCGAGGATTAGGGGACTGTTGGTCGATGAAAAGTTGGGTTTGGGAGGGTAAAGACTTCGCTTTGGCTAGTGAGAAAACCACTGGGTTATGCCGTTTGATAGAAGCAGGCGGCGCTTGGCAGATGCCCACTTATGTCAGTGAAGTGATAAAAATAACTGATGATAAATTAGATTAGCCACTTATTAAAAGCGACTTCCATAATAATCTTGATTAAAAAACCTACAAAACCAGCACCAAGTGCTAAGAAAGTCCAAAAAGTACCAGCGCGCCCAGACTGTGATTGCTTAGAGACGTCCCAAATAATAAAGAATAAAAAGGCAATAAAAATGGGCAGTAGAACGTACAAACCCCAATTGGTAATGGTACTAGCAGCAATAGCAAACATAGCCTGTTCTCGGTAAGTTAGTAGTTATATCAGCCACTTTTTGAAGGCAACTTCGAGTAGTAGTTTGAGTAAAAAACCCATAAAACCTGCACCCAAGGCTAAAAATATCCAGAAAGTACCAGCGCGCCCAGCGTTTGATTTTTTGGAGATATCAAACATAATAAAAAATAAGAACGCGATAAATATCGGCAAAAGGATGTATAGTCCCCAATTAGTAATCGTACTCGCGGCGATAGCGAACATGATTCTGTCCTTAATTTGCAACAAAATAGAGGCTGTATTATAACGTGGAACCGTTTTGATATGAATGTCTAAGCTCATTAATATGACAGTAATAATACATTCAGCGCGACTATGGGGTCATCAGCAGCGCTAAGCCAGCGCCGATAAATAAACCTCAGCTCAATAGCTAGGGTCAATAGTCAATAGCTAAGAGCTACCAAACACAATCAAACCATACATCACAACCACTTTGATAAGTCATATATCAAGTCAATAAAGCAAGTTTAACGCTATTTTTATCAATAATGATGCAATAAGGCCCAAAGATTGTTATATTTACGGGTTATCACTTTTTCGACTTATTTATGAGTTTATACCCTTATGTCACAAGCCCAAATAGATACTTTAGCTGCCCTGTTTGAAGAGGCCATTCAAACTCTAAAACAAGATGGTATTTTGCCTGCCGATTGGCAAAATAACAGCCAGATTACCCGTACTAAAGATCTTAGTCACGGTGATTTTGCTAGTAATATTGCGCTAAGTGCAGCTAAAGTCGCCAAAACCAATCCTCGTGCTTTGGCTGAGCAAATCGTTAAAGCTTTGCCTGATAATCAAAACATTCGCCAAATCGATATCGCCGGTCCCGGATTTATCAACGTATTTTTGAATTCGGATGCTAAGTTTGCGGTGCTAGAAGAGATCTTTGCTAAGCAGCAGCGCTTTGGTCTTAGTGATAAATTTGCCAATCAAAAAGTACAGGTCGAATTTGTCTCAGCCAATCCCACCTCAAGCCTGCATGTCGGTCATGGTCGCGGTGCCGCCTTTGGTATGAGTGTGGCAAACTTGCTCGAAGCTGTGGGTTATGACGTTACGCGCGAATACTATGTCAATGACGCTGGCCGGCAGATGGACATTCTAGCGACTAGTACTTATTTGCGCTACTTGCAGGTTAATAATGAGGCCGTTGTTTTCCCTTCCAATGCTTATAAGGGCGATTATGTTAGTGATATCGCTGAGACCCTAAAGACTCAGTATGGCGATAGCTACGTGCATACCTTTGAGCAGATCGCTTTGGGTGTGCCAGCAGATGCCGAATATACCATCACTGCAAAAGGCGAAAAAGAGCTAGTATCGGGTGATAAAGAGGCGCATATCGATGGCCTGATTGCTAATAGTAAAGCCCTGTTAGGTGAGAGCTATCAGCTGTTTTTAAACGCCGCTTTGAGTGGTATTTTAGCCGATATCAAAGATGATCTAAACGATTTTGGTGTGCATTATGAATGCTGGTTTAGTGAAAGATCGATAGCCGATGAGATCGAACCAGTACTACAGATATTAGATGACAAAGGCTATCTGTACGAGAAAGAGGGCAATATCTGGTTTAGATCGACCGATTTTGGTGATGAAAAAGATCGAGTAGTGCGCCGGGCTAATGGTCAAAGCACTTATTTTGCCTCTGATATTGCTTATCATAAAAATAAATTCGATCGCGGTTTTGATAAAGTCATTAATGTTTGGGGCGCGGATCATCATGGCTATGTACCACGAGTCAAAGCGGCACTATTAGCGTTAGGCATTGATGCCGAGCGTTTAGATGTGGTGTTAGTACAGTTCGTGGCGCTATGGCGCGGTGATGAAAAAGTACCGATGTCTTCGCGCTCAGGGGAGTTTGTGACTTTGCGTGAATTACGCTCTGAGGTCGGTAATGATGCAGCGCGCTTTTATTATGTAGCGCGTAAGCCTGAGGTACATGTCGACTTTGATCTAGAGCTTGCTAAGTCGCAAAGCAAAGACAATCAGGTTTATTACATCCAGTATGCTCATGCTCGCTCTTGTAGAGTGCTTGAGAAGCTAGCAGCTAGCGGTATGAGCGTTGATGATGCTGTTGGTGCAGCTCAGCAAAACTTACTAACCGCTGCCAGCGAAGAAGAGCTGATTAAGCTTTTAGGGGCTTATCCAGCTACTTTATTGCGCGCGGCAACCGGCTACGAGCCGCATATCTTGACCAACTATCTAAAAGAGTTAGCGGCCTTATTCCACGGTTGGTATGATAGCAATCGGATCTTGCCGGTGAGCTTAACCTCAGGGGAGACGCCAAGTCAGGATGAAGTCAATATGATGCAAGCTCGCCTACGTTTATCGAAAGCGGTCGGGCAAGTATTGACCAATGGGCTAAATTTATTGGGTCTATCAGCACCGACTAGTATGTAGTCTAGATTGATATCCTGTAGCATTTATACCCTTTAGTGCTAATAGCCAAAATAGTTAGTTGCTATAAACGTCTAGTAACGCATAGTATCAAGGGGGCTATTGAAATGAAGGGTATAAAGACCTATAAAGGGGCTAGGTAGCCTGCATTTGATATTATAATTTAGGCTGATGTCGCTCACTAGATAAGCAGATTAATAGAAAGGTAGGGAGAAAGTCCGTGTTAGCCAAAAAACCGAAAGGTGCCACTGAAAAACGCAAAAAAAGTAGCGTATCAGGCTTATTGTGGATGTTCGTTGGCGCGGTATTGACGCTGATGATTGGAGTGTTTTTATATCTCTCACCATTGTTTAATTTTAGCCCTGCAGATAGCCAGAGTGCTAACGATCCCAATCGTCAGGTGGAGCCGCGAGTGGAGACTGACACTGATAATGCTGATTATGAGTTTTATGACATTTTGCCCAATCAAGAGATGGCGACTATTCCGGATGAAGATATTGGCGAGCTAGATAATGATAGCTTAAACGGTATTAATGATTTTGAAGCGGATGTAGTGGTCACCCAGCCTGAGACTAGTAATAGTAATGATAGCAATTTTGGCATCTCTGAAAGCACTACTATTCAGCCTAGCAACGATAATAATGCAGCAGCCAATACGGATAATGAGATTACTATTGTAGAAGAAAATGCGACCTATGATGGTACAGCGCCTACAGCTAATGAGAGAGCTAATAGTACTAATACCGCTGCTGGTAGCGGCACGGCTAATGTACAAAAAGCGCAGCCCGCCACTTATATTTTGCAAATCAATAGTTTCGGTGATGCTGATGAGGCGGATCGTCGCCGCGCGCAAGTATTGATGGCAGGGGTAGATGCTAGAGTGGTAAAAAACACGACTGGTAATGGTTTACCTATTTATCAGGTTATCTCACGGCCGATGAATAATCGTCAGGCGGTCGCTAATGCCCAGCAGCGTCTACAGAACAACGGCATCGATTCTATTATCGTTGAGCAGCGCCGTTAAGCTTATAGTTATATTTTTGAAAAAAGAAGCGTCACTACGACGCTTTTTTTATGCTATTTTTTTGATAGCCTGAGTCCTTTATAAAGCGGCATAATGAATAAGTCCTATCAAAACCAAATTATCAAACGCCTACTAAGAGCATAACCATGAATTCAGCCAATACTACCGTAGCTCCTACTGGAATAATTAAATCGTTTTTTCAAAAGTACTTTATTGATGCCTTTACGGGCATGGCGTTAGGGTTATTTGTGACGCTAATTGCTGGACTTATTATCTCGCAGATTGGCGGCTGGTTACAGATTCCAGCGCTCATGGCTATCGGTAAGCTTGCCTCAGTATTAATGGGCGCGGGTATTGGGGTCGGTATTGCCTATTATCTAAAAGCGCCAACTTTGGTGATGCTCAGCTGTTTGGTAGCAGGGATGCTTGGCGCGCATACCGAAGCATTTATGGCAGGGACTTTATTTATCGCCCAAGAAACAGGACCTGCGACATTTTTGGCTTTGCCAGGTAATCCTATTGGCGCTTATCTGGCCTCAGTATTTGCTTACCGTGCTGGTACTTGGATATCAGGAAAAACCAAGCTTGATATTTTACTAGTGCCGCTAGTAGTCTGCGCCGTAGCTTGGGCGGTTTGTGCCTTTTTAAATCCGCCTGTGGTAGTGGCGGTCAATGCCATAGGACAAACAATACAAGCAGCAACCGAGCTACAACCTTTATTAATGGGTATCGTGATAGCGGTGATAGTTGGTATCTTACTGACATTGCCCACCTCTAGCGCTGCCATCTGTATAGCTATTGGGCTTGGCGGCTTGGCAGGAGGTGCAGCGGTAGTAGGCTGCGCGGCGCATATGATTGGCTTTGCAGTGGCAAGCTTTAAGGATAATGGCTTTAGTGGCGTCATCTCACAAGGATTAGGCACTAGTATGCTTCAAATCCCAAACGTGCTAAAAAAACCTATTATTTTGTTACCAGCCGTGATTGCTAGCGCTATCGTTGGCCCTATCGCCACAGTAGTGTTTGAGCTAGCTTGCACCGCTACAGGTGCAGGTATGGGTACCGCAGGACTCGTAGGCGTATTTGGGGTGATTGAGGCCTCACAAGAGCTGATGAGCACCACGCAGTTATGGACAGCAATTATCTTACTGATGTTTGTATTGCCAGCGATTATCGCCGGATTGGTGGCTTGGTTGATGCGAAAGTTAGGCTGGCTAGTAGCCGGTGATATGAAGCTGCCTTAATACCAGTTTTGTATCGTTCAAGCCATGTTTACTGAAAAACCAATAATAAAAATCCCAGCTATGCATAATAACTAGGATTTTTAATGCTAAGGATTGGCTAACAGCGATTAACGACGCACATCTTTTGGGGCATCGCCATTAGGCCAGTCTTTGTCTTTATTAGCTTTTACCGGACGCGGCAAGTGCGTAAAGTAGCCAGCGATATCGACCGCTTCTTGATCGGTTAGGGTATTGCCTTGACCAAAGGGCATTTTGCCTTTGATAAAAGAGGCGGCGGTATAAGTACGCGCCATACCAGCACCGTCATTGAAAGATTTGTCACCGGCGACCGCGGGGAAAACGTAAGTGCCATCGTCATTATATTGGCCCTCGCCATTCTCGCCATGACAAACGCTGCATTTTTCTGCAAATAGCTTTTTACCATTATCAGTATTGGGCTCTAAACTCTTATCTACTTTGACAAAACCGCGTCCTTCAGGAGAGACACCAAAGGGTAGATCTTTTGATAGCCAGCTCATATAAGAGACAATAGCATTCATATCATCTGACCCTAGATCTAAAGCTTTACCATTCATAGAGCGCTCAAAGCAGCCATTGATACGCTCTTGAATGGTATTGATACGACCAGAGCGCGAGCGATAAATAGGATAAATACTAGGCATATTTTGCCATGGAGCAGCGAACGCTTCTGAGCCGTTGGCTAAGTGACAGCTCGTACAGTTGAGCTGATTACCGACATTGTTTGGCATCTCTTTATAAGTGTTATTGACAAGTAGCAAGCCTCGGCGAACCGCCGCGCCATACTCGTCATCTGGAATAGTAGACTCATCTGGCATTTTGATAGCAGGCTTAGGGCCAGCTACGCTATCAGCGTTAGCCGTAGAGCCGGAGGTCAACTCAGTACCCGTAGGCCCACTCATACCCGCAGGCATCTGAGCCTTTAATTGTTCAGCGCGAGCTTCTAGCCCTTGTACACGGGCGATAGCGGCTGCTTCTTCAACCCGATCTGTCGCTTTAACGCTTTTATCATCGCTACAGCTAGTGAGACCTAAAGTGCCAACTGCTAATAGGGCGACCATAAGGACGGATGGTTTTTTTAGGGCGAGGTTGTTCATTGGAATATCCTTATCGTAAATAATAATATGTGATATCGCACATATAAACTACTTTTAATGAGATGATTAGAGTAATGACTATAAAAACACTAAAGCATCTACTATAAAGTGAAGTCTGGCCTAGTATTATTATTAGACACTTTAAGACTTATCGCTTAGAGCCAAAATACTTTAGATAGTTATAGTTCATTAAAACTTACTCAACAAAGCTGAGCAAACATCTCACTAAAAGTAGTGAGTTAAGAGTGATGACTTAATAAAATATATAAAAGTATATCATACTAGTTCGTAATCGTTATTCAGTAAGCTAAGCGTAACATAATAAGTTTATTTATAAAAAAACGCCTAAACCCTAAGGTTCAAGCGTTTTGTGGCTCAATAACTGCTCTTTAATAGTTAATTTATGCGCTATCAATTAGCACTGGACTTTGATTGTCGTCTTTTTTTTAGTTTGCGAGACAGCTTATTAACATCGTTAAGTATCTTGCTATAGCGGGTGGGGAAAACACGCTGTACCGCATCTATCATCTTGGCATCATTACCAATTAGTAGACGAGGCTGATTGGTAGCGGCAGCCTCTAAAATGACCCAAGCGGCGTCATTGGCATCAAACTTTAGGAATTTGTTAAAGCTTTTAATAGCGCTTGGGCCAGAGCGCATCCCAAGCTCGCTAATACTATCATTACCGCGTGCGCTATTGGCAATGTTGGTACGGATACCGCCAGGATGAATGCAGGTAGCCGACACACCGCAGCGCTGAATATCTAGCTCTTGACGTAGACTCTCAGTAAAGCCGCGTACTGCAAATTTGCTAGCATTATAAGCAGATTGAGACGGCTGAGCGGTCAGACCAAATAGGCTTGAGATATTAATAATATGACCGTGCTCAGCGAATTGCCGCGATTTATGATGAGCCTTGGCAGTATTAGACTCAGTACTAGATTCAGTCTCGCTAAGCTTAACGCTGTTTTTTATCAGTGGTAAAAAGGCTTTGGTGCCATAGACCACTCCCCAAAAGTTGATATCCATTACCCATTCAAGCTCCTCAATACTGCTCCCTTCAACAGTAGAGTAGAGCGCTACGCCAGCGTTATTGAAAACAAAGTTTACTTTGCCATGATTAGCCATTACGCTCTCAGCCCAGTCATAAACGGCGTCTTTATCAGCGACATCGAGTACGGCAATAGTGCTGGTGATATCATAGCCCTCGGTCAGCTTTTGCGTCTCAGCCAGTTGCTCAGGGTTGATATCAGATAACGCCAGATGACAGCCCATCTTTGCTAGATGAATGGCAAGCGCGCGACCCATACCGGAGCCGGCACCAGTAATAGCGGCCACGTGGTCTTTATAAAAAGTACGGATATCTTTGCTCTGACTAGTATTATTAGAGTGGGGTTTTAGGGAGTCGGGTAAGTGCTGACGTAGAGCCGAGGTCATTGAAGTCATAGCGGTTAACATAAGTAACAATCCTTTGTAATGTTAAGTGAGCGATGGTGATGAGGTGATAGCGTGCTAGGTTCTATTGAACAGACCCTAGTAAGAACAGCTTAGCACGACTTAGTAACAGCGCCGAATAGCATCGGTATACGCGGTTGTCATTCTATTACTCTAATAAGCGGCTTTGGCATGACGATCAGAGGTAAAGTATAGAAACTCAACATATAAAAAAAGTGTCTAGCATGGAGTATGCTAGACACTTTTTTGGACTAAGATTTTACAAGCTAAAACTTTTACAAGCTAAAATCGTGAACTAAGCAATTTTAGGTATTTTACCTTCATTAATTACTTCATCATCGACCGTGACTAGCTTAGCGTTTTCCATTGAAGGCAGCTCATACATGGTCTCAAGCAAAGCATTCTCTACGATAGAGCGTAGACCACGCGCGCCTGTTTTACGCTCCATGGCTTTTTTGGCGATAGCATCTAGCGCTTTTTGCGTAAAGGTAATCTTCGCGCCTTCCATATCAAATAAATACTCGTACTGCTTAACCAAAGCGTTTTTAGGCTCAGTCAAGATCTGTACCAATGCTTCTTCGTCAAGCTCCTCTAAAGCAGCAAGCACCGGCAGACGACCGATAAGCTCTGGAATCAGACCAAACTTGATTAAATCCTCAGGCTCTACTTGCTGCAATAGCTCAGAGCTACGGCGGCTATCATCTTTGGAGCTGACATCAGCATTAAAGCCAATACCGGTTTTTTCGGTACGCTGCTGAATGACTTTATCAAGACCGGCAAAAGCGCCACCAACGATAATCAAGATATTGCTAGTATCGACCTGAATCAGTTCTTGCTGCGGATGCTTGCGGCCACCATGCGGCGGAATAGCAGCAACCGTGCCTTCGATAAGCTTAAGCAAAGCTTGCTGTACGCCTTCGCCTGACACATCACGAGTGATAGACGGATTCTCACCTTTTTTACTGATCTTATCGATCTCATCGATATAGATGATGCCTTGCTCAGCTTTGCTAACGTCATAATCTGAGGCTTGTAGCAGCTTTTGGACGATATTTTCAACGTCTTCACCAACGTAACCGGCCTCGGTCAAAGTTGTGGCATCAGCCATAGCAAAGGGTACATCAAGCAGTCGCGCTAACGTTTGTGCCAATAAGGTCTTGCCAGAGCCGGTTGGACCGATAAGCAAGATATTACTCTTAGCCAATTCAACCATGGCATCATCTGCGCCAATCTTAGCTTTTCTTTTGTCATTGGCTAGAGTCTGACTGACTTTTAAACGTTTATAATGGTTATAAACCGCGACCGACAAGGCTTTTTTGGCCGCGTCTTGGCCGATGACATAATCATCGAGTTTGGCGCGTAGCTCTTTGGGCGTAGGCAATTTTTTATTGATCCATGAAGTATCAATATCGCTATCAGTATCGTCGCTATCATCGCTGCTATCGACGATCAGATCGGTACAAAGCTCAATACACTCATTACAAATATTGGCATCATCAGCAGCAATTAATTGCTTAACTTCATTTTTAGCTTTACCGCAAAATGAACACTGCGGGGTCTTGTCTTTTGCCATATAAGGCACTCCTAAAATCTTGCTTTTCTGGTTTAAAACTTAGCGGTAAACGAAGTTTGGCGATTGTCTTTATCTTAGCTATAGTCTAAATAACAGACTATTTTTTTAGCTCAGTAGGGCGACGCTCTAGGACTTCGTCGACTAAGCCGTACTCTTTGGCCTCACGAGCATCTAACCAAAAATCACGCTCAACGTCTTTTTCGATTTTCTCTACGGGTTGACCGGTACGCTCAGCCAAAATCTCATTGAGACGCGCACGAGTCTTCAAAATTTCACGCGCATTAATCTCGATATCAGTCGCTTGACCTTGTGCTCCGCCTGAAGGCTGATGAATCATCACCCGAGAGTTGGCTAGGGCGTAACGCTTACCTCTCTCGCCCGCAGCTAGTAGGAATGAGCCCATGCTATAAGCGCCGCCCATACAGATCGTTGAGACTTCTGGCTTGATAAAGTTCATAGTATCAAAAATAGCGAGACCAGCACTGACCGAACCACCAGGCGAGTTGATATACAGATGGATGTCTTTGTCAGGGTTTTCGGCTTCCAAAAATAGCAGCTGCGCGACAATTAAGTTCGCCATGTGATCTTCGACTTGACCGGTCAAAAAGATAACGCGCTCACGTAATAGGCGTGAGAAGATATCGAAAGAGCGCTCGCCACGTGCTGACTGCTCAACGACCATCGGCACTAATGCCGCTTGGGGCGCTTGCGCGGCGTTTTGCACATTATCGTGCGCGCTCATGAGCATATCAAAATGAGGATTGGCAGTGATGCGATCATAATCTGTCATAGGGAGATCCTAATATTAAAATAAAAGTAGGGAGGATAAGTATTGAGATAAAGTAATGATGGTTATAAAAAGTGCAGTAATAGTAACTTTTTTAGTCAGTAATAGTAAATGCTTAGCGTAACAAATGATAAATTCTTCCCTATTAATAGGGCGTATAGCTTCATTTATCAAGGGTCAGCGCTAAAGATAATAAAAAACCGCTCATAAAGTAGCCTTATGGCAAACTCAGCTAACAAAAATGCCCCAACAAGATTTGTTGAGGCATTTTTCTTTGTCTTACAGCTACTTAATCTTACAACTAATTGATAAGTGCTAATTAGCTATTACATAGCTTGTTGTTGTTGCTGAGCGGCTAGCAAATCTTGATAGCTCACTTCTTTTTCAGTGACTTTACCTTGTCCAATCAAGTAATCAACCACTTGATCTTCTAGTACTACTGATTCGATATTCGCGCGTTGCTGCTTATCGTTAGTGTAGTATTCAATAACTTCCGCTGGATCTTCGTAGTTTTCAGCCGCTTCTTTGATGAAAGTCTCAACGCGATCTTGATCGACCTCTAAGCCTTTGGTATCGATAACGCGAGCAACGATGATACCCAAACGGGCGGCACGTAGCGCTTGTTCTTCAAATAGCTCATTTGGCAGCATATCTTTATCGAAGCTATCAGCACTTGAACCAAACTGCTGAGCAAAACGCTGCATCATCATGCTGCGCTGACGATCAATCTCTTGCTCTAGCATAGCGTTAGGCACATCGAACTCGTTCTTTTCTAGTAACGCATCAAAAGTCGCTTGCTTGACTTGGCTACGCGCGGCGTTCTTGATTTCGCGTTCCATGTTTTTACGCACGTCTTCTTTTAACTTCTCAACGCCGCCCTCTTTTACGCCAAATAGCTCAAGGAACTCTTCGTCAATCTCAGGTAGCTTTGATTTTTCAACTAATTTTACGTTGATTTTGAACTGAGCTTCTTTACCCGCTAAGTTCTCAGCTTGATAATCTTCTGGGAAAGTGACATCGATGACTTTTTCTTCGCCAGCTTTCATGCCTTTGATACCATCTTCAAAGCCTGGAATCATCTGACCGCTACCGATAACGAGTTTGAAATCCTCAGCAGAGCCGCCTTCAAACTTCTCACCATCGATTGAGCCTTCAAAGTCAAAAGTGACTTGATTGTCTTTTGCCGCTTTGCCTTTTTTCTCAACGAACTCAGCGCGCTGCTTTTGTAGGTTTTCGATCATGGTGTCGACATCTTCATCGCTGACGGTCGCGGTGTGACGCTCAACTTCGATCTCATCGATACCTTGGACGTCGATTTCTGGGAAGATCTCAACTGTCGCTTGATAAACTAAGAAATCATCTTCTAGTTTGACGTCATCGATATTTGGCATACCAACGGCGCGGATGTCCTCAGATTTGATCGCTTCAAAAACGGTATCGCGGATCACATCATTGATGACTTCTTGCTGAATACCAGCGCCATACTGTGAGCGGATGTGCGACATAGGGACGTTGCCTTTACGGAAACCGTCAATCTTGGCCGTTTTTGCTACTTGGCGAATACGTCCTTCGACTTTATTTTGGATTTTTTCGACAGGAACTTTAACCGTTAGCTGAGTTTCTTTGTTAGAGAGCTTGTTGGTTGTGACTTGCAAATCTGTAGCCATGTTAATTACACCTTTGATGATAAATAATAGCCAATCGCGCTTATTTATACCTATAAATAGATAGCAATAAACGGGTTATCGATTGCCGTTAGAATGAATAGGGTTTCGCAGACATCAGCTTTGAATATCAACAGCTAAGGTCAATTATAGCCGCCCGTATGCCATAACCACTCTCTTAAAAATAATTTGATCACTATCTAATAATTAAAAGGGGCAAAAAAATAGGGCAGCAATAAAATTTAAAAGTAGAACAGTATAATCTATCTACTAATTAAAGTAAAAGCTATCTGTCGGCTAGCCTTAGCTTTGGATGATAAATTAGCAAAAACCACCCTTTATACTTTCATAATTGCTGCAATAACTGACGAATCGCTTGGCCACGATGGCTCATTCGGTTTTTATCAGCGCTATCTAAACTTGCTGCCGTCGCCTCAAGCTCCGGTAACCAAAACAGCGGGTCATAACCAAAACCACCCTCGCCATGTGGCGTCTCCAAAATCTCACCTTGCCATAATCCTTGCGCGATAATAGGTAGCGGATCATCAGCATGACGCACGAAGGCTAGAACACAAACAAATATTCCTTTAATCGGCATGTCCTTATTATTAAGGCGGTTTTGCGCGCGAATAGGCTGCAAATCATTGATTAGCTTAGCGTTATTATTGGCATCATTCCCGTGCTCGCCAGCAAAGCGCGCTGAATAAATACCCGGCGCATTGCCCAATGCTGGCACGCACAGCCCTGAATCATCAGCGATAGCTGGTAGCCCGCTACTACGGCTAGCATGACGGGCCTTGATAATAGCGTTTTCTACAAAGCTCAAACCGTCCTCTACCGCATCCTCTATATTTAATTGACCTTGAGGAATAATAGTAACGTTTAGATTAGCGGCTGCAAATAACCGCTCAAACTCAGCTAATTTACCTTTATTATTGCTCGCCAGCACCCATTGCTGCTCTGCTTGCTCACCCTCTTTAACTGCTGACACAGTGTCTTTAAACATTTGCGGGTTATTATGATTCATAAGATATCTCCACCTCCTAAAATTTATTTTTAAGCAATCGTATATTTATCATACGCTCTATAACATTCAGTAACTGATATTTGTAGCGAGTGTTGCTATACTATGCCATAAGCTACAGTGAATTATAGCTCACAGCTAGTGAAGTTATTATTAAGTATTTATCGATTGAGAATCTACTAGTTAGTTTGAAGCTTTAGTGACTCTCAAGAGTGATAAGGCTTATGATTATTTCGCTTCAGCTTGTTTTAGGTTTATAACTTTTGTATTTATAATAAAGTGTATAAGTCAGCTCAATTGTCTTACACATTCACTAACAATAAACTCAGCCAATTTAGTCTAGCAATTTAGAGTGCTTTTTATAGTGCAATAACAACGCAAAATTAACTATAAACGATTTGATGACTAACCAAGCAAGGATAAAATAACTATGTCAAATATTAAACTACCAGACCTACCGTATGCAAAAGACGCGCTAGAGCCGCATATCAGTGCCGAGACGCTAGAGTATCACCATGATAAGCATCATGCCGCTTATGTGAATAAACTAAACGAATTGCTACCAGGTTCAGGCTACGAGGGTAAAACGCTACCAGAGATTATCAAAGGTACAGCAGAAGACGATAGCAAACAGACTATGTTTAACCAAGCGGCGCAAGTTTGGAACCACACATTCTACTGGAACTGCATGACGCCAGACAACGGTGGCGGCGAACCTACTGGTGATCTAAAAGGCAAAATCGAAGAAGATTTTGGCAGCTACGATAAGTTCCGTGAAGAGTTCAAAAACGCAGCAACTTCACAATTTGGTTCAGGTTGGGCATGGCTAGTGACTGATAAAGTCGGCGGCAAACTATCTATCATGAAAACAAGCGATGCAGATAACCCACTTGCGCATGACAAAGTAGCGGTATTGACTTGTGACGTGTGGGAACATGCTTACTACATCGATTATCGTAACCGTCGTCCTGATTATGTTGATACGTTCCTAGATAAGCTGGTGAACTGGGACTACGCGAACGCGAAATATAAAGGTCAAGATGCTGGTGTTGAAGAGTAATTTCTAAACACTAAGTAATCTGAATTGAAAAAAGGACGTCGTGAGGTGTCCTTTTTTTTGTCTGAATTTTGGAGTTAGTTATAGAGTGCGGTTAGCGCAGCGTCACCTGAAAGCTGTAAAAACGGAGCACTGCTTCGTTAGGCTTGCAAGAAAAATCCTTTAAATAAGATTTTCTACTAGACTTAATTAGAACTTCAAAATGGTAGGTTATGCTTTACCTGCATTCTCTACGAGAGTTTAATAAAACTAACCGCACCCTACGCAAATTATATTTGTTGAATGCTTGAGCATTCATATTGCGTTTCTAAAGGTGCGCGAGGCGACACCCTACGAGATTACAAAACTTCAAAATCATGCGCCGTTAAAGCCTTCCTCAACATCGCAATATTATAATAAGCATGGGCGTTGACGGTGTTTTGAAAGAAGATATACAGCGTATCAAAATGCTGGCGCTGATTGGCAATGGCTTGTGCCCAGTCCTGCATTTCCGTCTCGCTATAACGATAATCATGGCGGTCGGCAGCGCTCATGGCATCCCACCAGTTCAGATTATTGCCGTGCATCCGCAGATAACCGGTACGCTGAGTGAATATCAGCCGTGATGGCGGTAGACCGCTGACTTTGGGATAATCGACGCTACACCAAATCAAACCTTGCTCTTTAAAGCTATCGATGACTTGCGGCGTGTGCCATGCATTATGGCGAAACTCAACCGCTAGCGGATAATCGCCAAACCAGCTCACCAAATTGGCCAGATATAGCCTGTGCTCACGAGTGCGATCAAAGCCGTGCGGAAATTGGAGTAATAAGGGCGCTAAAGCATCGGCTTCAATCAGCGGCGTTAAAGCATTGAGAAAAGCCTGTGCATGCTCGCTTGTGCCTTTCCTAGCATGAGTAAAGTCTTGATGCAGCTTGACCGCAAACTTCAGCTCGCTATCGGCTTGCACATAAGCTTTATTCACCATACCAGCAAAGGCCTTTTGACCAATAGGCGCATAAAAAGTGCTATTAATCTCCACCGCGCCGTATTGCTTAGCGTACTCACGTAAGAAGTCGCTCTTTTTGGTGCCCTTAGGATACAGGGTGCCCAATAGATCGGTATCGCTATAACCGCCCGTGCCTAGATAAATACGCGGAGTAGAATTAGTATTCATAACGACTATTATTAACCCTTTTTATTATGGATTGAGCTCTATTTTTGTCGCTGCCAGAGCCATTCAATAACTGCTAGCAAAGCGTTATCACTACCGAGCTCACGAGTTATTGCCAAGCGTCCTTGTGTAAATAGCGACTCTGCATAGTCTTTGGCCGACTCAACTCCCATCAGTTTGACATAAGTAGATTTGTCCAGCTTTTCATCGCTACCAGCAGGCTTACCTAACGCATCGGTACTAGTGGTCACATCCAAGATGTCGTCTTGGACTTGAAAGGCAAGGCCTATATGCTGCGCGCATTCTTGTAATGCCATGCGCTGCAGCGCGGTGGCTCCAGCACAAATCCCGCCCATTAACAGCGCCGCTTCGATTAAAGCGCCGGTCTTATCGCGGTGGATGGCTTCTAAGTCGCTTTGGCTAATATCGCTGCTAGCTTCGGCATTGAGATCGAGCATTTGCCCTGCCACCATACGCCGCGCACGTGGCGCAAAAATAGCTATAAGCTTACTGGCTATTACATTATCAAAAGGGGTAAAGCTCGGAATCTCTGCTGTCAGCACCTCAAAAGCAAGCGTTTGTAAAACATCACCGGCTAACAGCGCGGTTGCCTCATCAAAGACAATATGAGCGGTGGGCTGACCACGGCGCAGTGCATCATCGTCCATACAAGGCAGATCATCGTGTACTAAAGAATAGCTATGCAGCAGCTCGACTGCCAAAGCCGCTCGCCGGCACATATCATAATGAGCTTCATTATTTAAAACAGTGTCTAGATTTGCAGCATTATCTTGTGTCCATTGATTGGTGCTGGTAGTAGCGGTAGTAGTGGCTTGAGTGCCCTCAATAGCCGTCAAAACACTGGCAAAGGCACTAGTAACCAACAGCGGACGTACCAGCTTACCTTGAGAGGTCATCACATAACGGCAAGCGTCATTTAGCGGATTTGGTAGATTGGCATAGCAAAATAAAGCTTCGATATCTTGTGCTAGCTGCGCACGAAGAGTGCTTTGAAATTGCTCAAAACAGCGAAAAGGAGTGAAATGCGGTGCAGTAGTAACAGTCATAACTCGACCCATCAAATAAGCAAGAATAAAAATAAAGCTAGTGTAGCATGTTAGTCATTGGCTTCTATACCGCTTTCATTAGCCTTAGTTAGGTTATGAGTTAGGTTATGAGTCACGCTATCAGTTACGTTTTGATGATTTAATTTATCGAATGAATGTGTTTTCATAAAGTAGAAGTATTTATTTAAAGAGTTATACAAAGATAGCGGCATAAAAGGGGTAAGGACAGATGTAAATGATCGTCCTTAGCCTATTAGTGACTTGCGAGTCTGGCATTAGCTTGTGACAGTCAGGGGCATAATCCCCTAAACTGATTGGCACTGATTGAGGTCAAAAGTCTGATGATTTAACTCTGGCTATTTAACGGTTTAGTTTTATAGCCCTAAAAGTCAGATTGGAATTTTAATAATAAACATAGACAGACAGCTTAGAGGTGTAAGCGCTGATAAACTGCGTTTTACACTTTCATTTTAACACCTAGATTTTATACAAACAGCAAGGAGTTCCAAATGGTCTATCAAGGAAATCGCATTACGGTAAGCATGTTAGAAGATGGCATTGCCAACATGCAATATAACGCCGAGGGTGAGAGCGTTAATAAATTCGATACCGAAACCAATAAACAATTCGGCGAGGCCATCAGCGCTTTAGAAAAAGCGGACGAGGTAAAAGGTCTGATTGTCACCTCAAGCAAAGGCGTATTTATCGCTGGCGCTGACATTACTGAGTTTGTCGCGTCGTTTAAGCAAGAAGAAGAAAGCATCAAAGACTGGGTCGTCAAAATTAATGAGGACTTTAACCGCTTCGAAGACCTGCCATTTCCAAAAGTTGCCGCTATCAACGGTGCAGCACTCGGCGGCGGTTGTGAGATGACACTCGTTTGTGAATACCGCGTGATGAGCGAAAAAGCTATCATTGGCTTGCCAGAAACTCAGTTGGGTATCTTCCCAGGTTTCGGCGGCACGGTACGTAGTACTCGCGTTATCGGTATCGACAATGCGTTAGAGCTAATCGCAACTGGTAAGCCTAAAAAGCCGCTAGAAGCTTTGAAACTAGGCTTAGTTGACGCTACTGTCGCCGCTGATGACTTACAAGACGCCGCTGTTGATTTAGTCAAAAAATGTATCTCAGGCGAGCTTGATTGGCAAGCCAAGCGTGAAGAGAAGCTCAATCCGGTTAAATTAAACCAATTAGAGCAAGCAATGGCCTTTAATAGCGCTAAAGGCATGATCTTCTCAAAAGCCAATCCTAAGCAGTATCCAGCACCAGCACTCGCGATTGAGGCGATTGAGAAGCACGTGAACCTGCCACGTGACAAAGCGATCGAAGTGGAAGCGACTTATTTTGCTAAAGCGGCAAAAACGCCACAAGCAGAAAGCTTAGTTGGTCTATTCTTAAATGATCAACTGGTCAAAAAACTTGCCAAAAAACATAGCAAGCAAGCGCACGACATCGATGAGGCAGCAGTATTAGGTGCAGGCATCATGGGCGGCGGTATCGCTTATCAAGCCGCGAGCAAAGGCTTGCCAATCATTATGAAAGATATCAAGTCTGAGCAACTAGATTTGGGTATGGGTGAGGCGAGCAAACTGCTTGGCAAAATGGTCGAACGCGGCAAGATGACGCCAGCGAAAATGGGCGAAACTTTAAGCCGTATCCGTCCAACTTTGAACTATGGTGATTTTGACGAGACTGATATCGTTATCGAAGCGGTTGTCGAAAATCCAAAAATCAAGCGCTCAGTCCTCGCTGAGGTCGAAGAGTTAGTCAAAGACGACGCTATCATCGCCTCAAATACCTCAACCATCTCTATCACTTATTTGGCCGAAGCGCTTAAGCGTCCAGAGAATTTCGTGGGTATGCATTTCTTTAACCCAGTACACCGCATGCCGCTAGTAGAAGTGATTCGTGGTGAGAAATCCTCAGAAGAAGCCATTGCTACTACTGTTGCACTAGCTTCAAAAATGGGTAAAGTCCCAGTGGTAGTCAATGATTGCCCAGGCTTCTTAGTCAACCGTGTGCTATTCCCATACTTTGGCGCTTTTGACTTATTGCTGAAGCAAGGTGCTGACTTTGCTCACGTCGATAAAGTGATGGAAAGATTCGGCTGGCCTATGGGTCCGGCCTACCTAATCGACGTGGTCGGTCTAGATACCGGCGTCCATGGCGCTGAGGTAATGGCAGAAGGGTTCCCAGATCGCATGAAGCCTGATTATAAAGGCGCTATTGAGCACCTGTATGAGAACAAGCGTCTAGGTCAAAAGAACGGCGTTGGTTTTTATAAGTATGAGATGGATAAGCGCGGTAAGCCGAAAAAGACCGCTGATGAAGCCACTTATGAGCTGCTAAAAGCCACTACCGATAGTCAAAGCCAAGAGTTTGATGATCAAACCATCATCGATCGTACTATGCTAGCTTTTTGTAATGAGACAGTGCGCTGCTTAGAAGACAATATCGTCTCGACGCCAGCTGAAGCGGACATGGCGATGATTATGGGTGTAGGTTTCCCACCATTCCGCGGTGGCCCTTGCCGTTATATCGATCAGATGGGCTTAGAAAATTACTTAGCACTGTGCGAAAAATATGCGCACCTTGGCAAAGCTTATGAAGCCCCGCAAAAAATTCGCGATATGGCAGCCGCTGGCGAGACCTTCTACCCAGCTGCATAACTCGCTCCATTAATCATCTAGATAGCTTATTAGGATAAGCGCCGCGTGTTTGCTAACAGACAGCTCATTATGACTATTAAAAATAATGATCAATCAGCAAAGAGCGACGGCGCTGACCACAAAATTAAAAGGAAGATAGTATGACAACTTTAAGTCCAACAGATGTAGTCATCGTTGACGGTGTACGCTCAGCGATGGGTAGAACCAAAAACGGTATGTTTCGTCATGTCCGTGCTGATAGCTTATCGGCCGAATTAGTACGCGCGCTAGTAGAGCGTAATGATTTTGATACCAATGACATCGAAGATATCATTTGGGGCTGCGTCAACCAAACTTTAGAGCAGGGCATGAACATCGGTCGCAATATCGGTCTGCTGGCTGATATTCCAAAGACCACTGGTGGCCAAACCGTTAACCGTCTTTGCGGCTCATCCATGCAGGCTTTGCATACCGCTGCCGCGCAGATCATGACTAATCAAGGCGACACTTTTATCATTGGCGGCGTTGAGCACATGGGTCACGTCGGTATGATGCACGGTATCGACCTTAACCCAGCCGCCTCTAAGCACTATGCAAAAGCCTCAAACATGATGGGTCTAACGGCTGAAATGTTAGGTCGCATGAATAATGTCACCCGTGAAGAGCAAGACGCCTTTGGTCTAGAGTCACATCGCCGCGCTTGGGAGGCGACTACCCAAGGTCGTTTTGATAATGAAATTATCGGTATCGAAGGTCATGACGCTGAGGGTCGTTTGCAGCTGTGTACGGTTGATGAAGTGATTCGTCCTGATGCAACGATGGAGCAAATGCAAAAACTGCGTCCAGCCTTTGACCCAAAAGGCGGTACGGTAACGGCGGCGACTTCCTCAGCCTTATCGGATGGTGCTTCTGCAATGCTAGTCATGAGCGCGCAAAAAGCCAAAGACTTAGGTCTTAAGCCGCGCGCTCGTATTCGTAGCATGGGTATCGCTGGTTGTGATGCTGCTATCATGGGTTATGGCCCAGTTCCGGCTACCCAAAAAGCACTAAAACGCGCGGGTCTAAGCCTCAGTGATATTCAGACTATCGAGCTCAACGAAGCCTTTGCCGCACAAAGCTTAGCCGTTATCAAGTCTATGGGCTTGCAGGACAAGCAAGACATCATCAATATCAATGGTGGCGCGATTGCTTTAGGTCATCCGCTTGGCTGTTCGGGCGCGCGTATCACTGTAACTCTACTTAACGCGATGGAGCAGATGGATACGGAGATTGGCCTTGCGACCATGTGTATCGGTCTAGGTCAAGGTATTGCTACCGTTATTGAGCGGGTTTAATTTATAAGAGTTAAATCTCTTATAATAAATTTCTTATTATGCAAAGCCTTTAATCTAAATGATTGAAGGCTTTTTTATTTGCTTTGTTTAATGCTATTAAACAAAATTCGTAGGTTATAAGTTGTTACTAGAGATTATCCTCATTGACGCCTCAGGCAAACTATGACTAAATAAGGGAACAGTGGTATAAAGATAAGAAAACACTGATATAAAATTATTTAGCCGTTATAAATGAACAATACAGCAGTCTATAGCGCGCCGCTACGGACTTACAAGGAGTGTATTATGCCTACTATGATTACTGACCGCACTTACCGAATTGCTCGTGAAAACACTCAAGCCATGATTATCGATGTTCAAGAGCGTCTGACCCCGCACATCAATGATCACGAGAATATCCTAAAAAAAATAGTCACCCTTATAAAAGGTCTACAAGCGCTTGATATCCCTATTATGCTTAATGAACAATATAAAAAAGGCTTAGGAGAGACGTTACCTGAGATCAAACAGGTGTTAAAAGAGAGTAATGCCAAAGGCTTTGAAAAAGTGACTTTTAGCGCTTGTGATACGGATGATTCATGGCATCATTTGGCTCAACAAAACCGTAGTATCGTGCTGCTATGCGGGGTTGAGACCCACGTTTGTGTGCTACAAACTGCGCTTGATTTGCTTGATAATGGGATGCAGCCGGTCATCATCGGTGATGCGGTAGGCTCGCGCTTTCCTTATGATAAAAAACAAGCCATTCGCCGTATTCGCCGTGCAGGTGGGGTGATCACAACGGTTGAGACGATATTGTTTGAGCTGTGCCGCTCAAGTCAAGATCCGGCATTTAAAACCATTAGCAATCTGATCAAGTAGCTATTAAAGCAAATTTACCAAAAGGTGAAAATCAGTGAAAAACTTAAGGCAGTACCGGATAAAAATTTTATCTGTGGCGGTACTGTCTTTGATATTGATAACACCAGTGATGGCGGCAAGTCCTATCAGTAGCGCCGATAAATTAGTCAAAGATGCCAAAAAGCAAATAGGGGTGACGACGAGTTATGACCCTGCTTATCGCAAGCTTGATTTTCCGCGAGGGGACGTGCCACAGAATACCAGTGTTTGTACCGATGTGGTCATTCGCGCTTATCGTCTTCAAAATATTGACTTGCAGCAGCTCATCAATGTCGATATGAAAGCTAATTTTTCGGCTTATCCTAATATTTGGGGTCTTAAAACCACGAATAAAAATATCGATCATCGCCGTGTACCCAATATTGAAACCTTTTTGGCGCGCCATGGGCAAACCTTATCGACTACTGATAAAGACAGTTTTGAGGTGGGCGACATTGTGACATGGCGACTGCCTGACAGTAATTTGCCGCATATCGGTATAGTCTCAAATAATAAAGCTTATGATGGTACGCCGCTTATTATTCATAATATTGGACGAGGGACGCAAGAAGAGAATATTCTTTTTGCGTATCCTATCCATAAACACTATCGCTACTAGTTATTAAAACTAACACTGCCAATCAACGAGTTTTTTATGTTCCGTGATAAAGCTGCTACTACTATGCAAAATTTTAATGTTTATACTAACAAGGTCAGTCGCTCTAAAGACATGGAGAGCATCACCAGTTTCTTATTAGAGCTTGATGCCCTAAAGCAGGTGAACCGCCGTAATCATATCACTGCAGATCAGTCAGGTGAGGTGCGAGTAGAGAATTCTGCTGAGCATTCTTGGCACTTAGCCATGGCTTGTTGGTCGATAGCAGAATTATTTAAGCTAAAGCTCAATCACGAGCAGTTACTAAAAATGGCACTGATTCATGATTTAGGGGAGATCGATGCTGGCGATACTTTTTTATACGCTGATACGCGAATGGACGCACATATAGACGAGCGCGCCGGTATCACGCGTCTGCAAAGTGAAAATGGTAATGGTATTCATAATCTATGTGAGCTTTGGGAAGAGCAAGAGACCGGCAATAGCCCTGAGACGCAACTGATAAAAGTTGTCGATCGCCTACTGCCTTTTTTATTAAACTTAAACACCCAAGGCAAAACTTGGATAGCGCTAGGTATTAAGCGCTCACAAGTAGTAGCCGCTCATGCTTTTATCAAAGACAGCTTCCCTGCTATCCATCAGTGGCTCGCCGCCCAGATTGATTATGCGACTAAACAGGGCTGGTTAATTGAGGACTAGAGATAGATATAACTATCGGCCTCAAACCGGCTCTAAACCTTAGCTACGCCTAATAGCTGACCCATTTGTACCACGCTATTCGCGCTTAGCTCATTTTGCCAGTTGGCCTTCGCCGCTTTAGGCAATATGACGATAGCGGTTGAACCAAGATAAAAGCGTCCTAACTCATCGCCTTTGGTAAGCGGCATATTATGAGTGGTTTCTTGAATATCCTCAGTGCGGCTGATTTTACCAGTAGCGACAGACTCAATACCTGCGACAATCATCGCACCGACCATAACTACCGCCGCTTTGCCATACTGGGTATCAAACAGACAAATCAAACGCTCATTGCGCGCGAATAGATCAGGTATATTAGCGGCCGTGGTATTATTGACCGAAAATAAGGTGCCTGGTACATAGCGAGCCCTGGTCAAAGTACCGTCAAAGGGCATATGTACCCGGTGATAATTACTCGGCGCTAGATAAACGGTTGCAAAGCTGCCACCAGCGAAATAATCACCATCAACGCTATTGGCTAATAATTGCCCAATATCGTAATCTCGGCCTTTGGCTTGCAATAACTTATGATCGTTTATTTGTCCAAGCTGCGAGATGACCCCATCGGCAGGACTAACGATGCCGCCTGCAGTGCTGTCTATAGGACGCGCGTCCTGTTTTAGCTCACGGGTAAAAAAGTCATTAAAGCTCTCATAAGCATTGAAGTTGTCACGCTCATATTCATCAAGCGTTATGTGATAAGCTTTGGCAAAACTACGGATAAAAGCGCGCTTAACCAGAGGATGACGGCTAGCGGCCAAGCGTCCGGCTGCGCGGCTGAGCTTTTGCTGAGGAACAAACTGTTGCATGGTGGTAAATAAAGTCATAACAGGTTACCAAAAGTGGTTTAAAAAAATAACGAAGAATTGAGTAGGGTATAAAATTAGACCAATGAATAACGCTATTTTATCATGCTAAGACTCTATCTGTGTGAGCATAAGTTATCAAAATAAGTTTTAAAATAAGGCAAAATTACAAGGAGGCATTAGCAATGAAAGCCCTGATTCAGCGCGTAACACAGGCTAAGGTGATAGTTGATGAGCAGGAGGTTGGCGCTATCGAGCACGGTATATTAGGCTATATCGGTCTTGCGCCTGATGATAATTTGCAGGCCGCTAAGCGTATGATAGATAAGATCCTAACTTATCGTATTTTTGAAAATAACAACGATCCTAAGAAGGCCGGCAAGTTGGATCAAAACGTGCAACAAGTGGGCGGCGGCTTGCTATTAGTCTCGCAGTTCACGCTAATGGCAAAGACTGATAAAGGTCGTCGCCCTGATTTTGGCGCGGCGATGCACCCTGCTGCCGCAGAAGATTTATTCGCCCAACTAGTCGCTTATGCCAAAACTCAGCATGCTGATATCGCCACTGGCCAATTTGGCGCTAATATGCAAGTTGCAAGTATCAACGATGGGCCACTAAACTTTATTTTAGAAGTGTAGTTAACTTTTTTGTTGTAGGCTGGGTTTTTAACCCAGCTTTGAAGTCTTGCAAAAGTAAAATACTGGGTTAAAAACCCAGCTCATAAAATGCGCAAAATTAATCCTAGCTGTACTGCACCATTTTTAAATTATCTTAACTATATTTAGCTTTATTAACCCTTACTCCTTTATTAATAACGGATAAGGATTGACCGCCCTGCCATTGATATAAATGCCGTAATGCACATGCGGCGGTGTACCTTTGGCGTTGCCGCTATCACCGACATAACCAATAATATCGCCGGTCTCGACCCAATCATTCACCCTGATATCAGTATAGTCTTCAAGATGAGCATAGTAATGTCCTGCGCCGCCGGGGCCAACGATGACTACCACGCGACCGCCTAAGCTATCATCACCCACCTTACTGACAACGCCGTGAGTAGTTGCTTGAATAGGGGTGTTTCGCTCAGCAAAGATATCGATGCCTTCATGCGAGCGGCCTGCACTACGAGCGGCTCCCCAAGTGTCGGCTAGATGCTGCCCAGGCAATGGACTAGGTAAACTATTCTCAGTGGGCAGCGGCTCTTGTAATAGATTAACCTGCTGCCACTTAGCAACCACAAAGCTTTGGGTTTGCAAGCGTAGCGTCGGCAATACTTTATCGACGATAAATAACAGCGCAAATAATAAAGACGCTCTAATAAGTACGCTTAACAGCCATCCTATCAGCGAGGCTTTAGGCGCTTTGGTTTTAGCGGTTTTGGGTAGAGCCGGTGGCTTAGGTGGCTTATTAGGTGGCATCGCACTCTTGTAATTTAGGTGATTGGTATAATATATATCTTATGCTGTTTGACGCTAAAATACGACTAAGGCAGAGATAATTTGACAGCCTACTTTTAGACGCTCTTAGCGATAACCTACGACTGATACATTTATGATAGAACCTATAGACAAGCTGGCGACAGCGCTTATTATCGATACCGAAACCGATCAAGGCCGTGATCCAAGGCCTATTCAAGTGGCGACTATTAATGTGGCGACTGGTTTTGAGTGGATGAAGTATTTTAATAGCGGCCGCAGCATATCGCCGATAGTTATCAAAGTTCATGGTATTACTGATGATGATGTCGCAGACTGCGAACGTTTTGAATTAGAACAGTTTGCGCTACCAGAGTATCTAATTGGTCACAACGTGCGCTTTGACTGGCGGGTGATTGGTAGGCCGTCTGCTAAGCTTATTTGTACCGTTAGACTAGCGAGAGTGGCTTTTCCAGAATGGCGCTACTATGGTCAGTCAAAGTGTATCGAGCAGCTAATGGGTAAAGAGCAGGCTCATGAGATGACTATTGCCGCTCACGATGCGTTAGGGGATGCGCGGATGTGTTATTTGCTTTACAAAGCTTGCTGCGCGCGCTTGCAGATTGCGCCAACTGACTTTGCCGCAGCGCATAAAATATCTAATACTGCTCATCCGGTGAGTAGAATGCCGTTTGGTAAACACAAAGGCAAGCTAATCAAGGATGTGCCTATTAGTTATATAAAATGGATGTTAGGTAACATTCACAATATGCAGCCGACCTTATATTCGGCGTTGACTAAGCGTATCGAGGCAGAAAAGCTCAAAGAATGATAAATGGCGTGCCCTAATTTTAGTGATGCTTATGTATCCAGTCCACTGCCATCTGCCATAGCTGTGGTGCTTTGGCATGAGTTTTACTGCTAAAATAACGCATGTGCCCGATATGACTGACGCCTAAATCTTTCGGGTCTAAATAGTGCTTTTCGACTGGCATATTAGGAAACACTCTGATCATATCGTCGATATTTTTGCTATTAGCAATCTCATCATCAGTGAAGCCTAACCATAGCGAGGGCATAGTTAGCTCATTATAAAAATGATTATGTACCGTCTTACCCAAAGCGGTTTGAATATAACCGGCGCCATTGCACCACTCGCGCCATTGACGCGCCACGCCGCGAGGTAAAGGCTCGCCCATACCGATTTTGTCAGCTGGCGTGTAGCCTAACACTAGGTTGCTTAAAGGAATAAAAGCATCCATAAATCCCATCGCTTTGGCTTTGTAGGGCATAGTCATGTTTTTGATCTGCCCTGATGAGCAAGCGACATTGAATACTGAGCTTATTGCCTGATAGTTAGGCATCAGACCGATGAGCTGACCACCAGCGCTATGACCTATTAGATGGTAGCTTGCCTGCGCAAATTCATACTGCAAAGCATCGAGCACAGCTGGCATATCATGACGACCCCAGCTTATCAATGAAGCGTCACTTTTTGCCAGCGAGGTCGTTAGCGACTCTCCAATCCCCTCATTATCAAAGGTGAGGACCCCAAAGCCTTGTTCGGCCAAAAAGGTAGCAAAGTTATGATAAAACTGACGTTTGATACCGGTAGCTGGTGCTATCATTACTGCCACTTTTATCTCATTACTGGCTTTAGAGCTAGGCCGATAGACGCTAGCTGCTAACGGATGATTGCGCTCAGTCATAATCGTCAACTGATAGTTATCAATACTATTATCAGTGCTACTATTGGCATTTTTATGAGCGTAATCTACAGGAGTGGCAGGGTCATTATTGAGCATGGTTATATCCTAGTCGGCTTAAGAGTGTAGGTGTTGCGTAGTGATCAATCGTTGTCGAGCGTCTGTTGATAAAGCTTATGGTAAAATATATAACAATTGAAGCTAATTAATAAAAGAATTTAAATGACTGTAGTGCTATTTATAAAAAAGCGCTGCTATAACATCTAGGAAATAATATGATGCAAATGAAGATTAATAATCAAAATTATGAGGTGATTACTAGCCACGATATCGCTGATATAGAGCAAGCGGTTGATAAATCTAGCTTGTCTATGCCGTTAGTAGCGGTCTATTGCGGTTCGCGTTTGGGTAATAGTGAGATTTATGAAAAAGCGGCGCGTGAGCTTGGCAGCGCTCTAGCCAATAATGCTATGGGTCTAGTCTATGGTGGCGCTAGTATCGGTCTAATGGGAGCGGTGGCCGATGAGGTAATCAATGGCGGCGCCCAAGCAGTAGGCGTTATCCCAACCTTTATGCTCAAGCACGAAATCGCCCATCAAGGCTTAACCCGTCTACATCTGACCGATACTATGCATACGCGTAAAACGGTCATGGCTGAGTATGCCGATGCTTTTATTACCTTGCCCGGTGGTCTAGGAACGCTTGAGGAGATTATGGAGATTGCCACTTGGCGACAGCTGTATCAGCACGAAAAGCCGATGATTATTCTTAATATCAATGGCTTTTATGATCGGATGCTAGAGCATCTCAAGTTCACTACCGAACAAGGGTTTATGAAACCGCAAGACCTTGAGCGCTTGGTGGTATGTAATACTATCGATGAAGCTATCGAAAAGCTGCAAACCATTGTCAATATTGATGAAGAAGTCGATACCAAAAAAATGGTCGGTAATTAAAACCCGCCTAGGCGCAGTAGTTGGCTATTAATGACCAATCACTAATGATTAACAACTCATTATCAATAACTAATCATAAGCTACTAGTTATAAGCCATAAAAACAGCCACCCTTATTATTAAAGAGTGGCTGTTTTATTTATAGCCTGAATCATAATTAATTGATCAACAAACTATAATTTAACCAATTACAGTTAGTTTTAGGCGTGAACAGCAGTCAAGTCATCCAGTATTACCTCATCGATACTATGATTGACCGCCGCCATCGCTAAAGGAAAACCGCGCTGCTGAGCTAATTCTCGCGCTACTCTATCAATATCAGCCTTATTATTCTGCTTTAGATAAGCCCAATCATGAGTGTAACGCTGTTTATCGGCGGCTAAGTTTGGCGCTAATAAATCGATATCTATCAATTGACTAACGATTTCGTCAGCGGCCAGTAGAGTAGAGGAGGCTTTGACATTCTCAGCACGAGCATAATGCAAATGACCATACAGGGTAACATCAGCGACTCGCAAAGTATCGTCTTTGCCTGGAATCTGCTGACCTCCGTATAGCGCATTACCTACCGTGCGTGCACTACTAAAAGTCGGTACAAATTCTGCTACATATTCAATCGATTGCTGACTTCGCGCTTGTAGCGGTGCTTTATCCCAGCCATCTTCAATATAATGGACATACTGGGTAGGAAGCGTAGGTTGAGCGCTGTCTTTGGTAGAGGCTACTAGGCCGTCATCAAATAAAGTGATGGCTTTACTCATACCATGAATCTGAAAATAACCGCCCGGATAAGGGGTCAACTGCGCCATGCCCTCAGGGGTACCACGAGCGCCATAAACGATAATCTCTGGAATTTGCCCGCCTGCATCATCCCAATGAGTAATGTAGGAGGATTTGAATTCGACCATACGCTCGACATCGACCCCAACCATATCATCGATAATACCAGTACGAAAGCCGCACGCATTGATTAAATAATCCACTTCGATAGATTCAGTCTGACTAGTAGAATTATTATCGTTAGCTTTTTGTTGGTAATCCACGCGCCATTTACTAACATGGTGATTGGCATTGGTGCAGTCTGTACACTCGACGGCGACGACTTGCTCGACTTGAGTATCGGTGAAGACATGAGCATTGTCATAGCCCTCTAAAGCCAATTGCGCAGAAGCGGCTAAGCGAAATATATTCCAGCCATATTCTTGCACGACTATCAGTGGATACTTGACCTTATTTAGATCCAAGTACTTAGCCGCTGGAATAACCCATTCATCAACCGTGGTAGGTACAGCTACTTGCTCGCGGTTAGATAACTCAATAAGCTGCTCCTGACTATAAAGCTGATAGTAGTCCTCAGGCTCGCCTAGCACTTTATTTTTGGGATCCTCAGCGATCAGCTCACGATAAGCCTCAGTTAGTATATCCAAGCGTGGTAACAAGTCTTCCGGCAAACCCTCATCGCGGGTTGGTACGGCAAAGACAGTAGGACGCACATCGATAGTATGAGGATACAGGCGCAAAATATCGATACATTGCTTAAGTAGGGCTACGCAGTCCTCATCAGGAATCTCACGATACAGATTGCCGCCAGCATGCAAATGACACATAGGCGGGCCGTCAATCAGTGAGGACTTTTTTTCAAATAAATAAGTCTCAAGACCTAAAGCCGCTAAGCGAATAGCAATAGTCGCGCCAGCCGTACCACCGCCCAAAATACCAACTCGCTTAGCAGGATTAGAGGGATCTTTTACTGTAGTATTAGCACGGCTAGTAAGCATTGAAGACTGTGTCTGATTAGAGAGTGTGGTCATTAGTGTGCTCTTATTTATTTAGCAGTTTAAAATTCGATATCTCATTATTTATACGTTTTGACTGATATCGACAAGTGTTACTGTTTTTGAAGTTATAGAGGATATGCGTCCGTTAAAAGCTTAATTCAATCAAATCTACAAACTTTAACAGCTCTTTCAACCCTAACTTATTGTGTAGAAATACTTATCTTCTTTAGAACTATTTTATAAAAAACTAAAGGATATATCATAGCAGTTACGTAAGAAGATGCATTAGTTTTGTCACTAAAAAACTGGCATCCCTAGCTTATCAAAAGGTATTAATGGACGGCTTTTAAAGCGCCATAATAAGAATGATTACTAGATCAACAATAGAGTTGTTATAGGTTTTGTAAGTTTTTTGATTAACAAAATAGATTGTTGCAGGACTGTGTTATATTAAAATGGATTAAAGCGGTATTTAGAGCATATTTATAGAGCATACTTAAAGTATCAGGCTTGCCATTAACATTGTCCTAAAATTGCACATAACAATAAGACTCATAACGATAAGGAAGTTATTATGAAAAATATTATGATACTCACCGCTGTTGCAGGTGTTTTGAGCCTAACAGGCTGCTCAACGATAGATAATGTACTAGGAACGAATTTGGCGGGTATGAACGATAAGCAAGCTACTAGTAGTATGGGTATGAATAATGCTGTACCGGTGAGCAGTTTGAACGGTGTACTGGTTGACTCTCGCAACAATATGACTTTATATACCTTTGATAAAGATACAATGAACAAGTCAAATTGTTTGGGAGATTGCTTAAAGGCTTGGCCGGCACTAAAAGCGACCAAAGGTAATACTACTTTAGGGCAGTATTCCACTTTTCAGCGTGATGATGGTAGCTATCAATGGGCAGTAAATGGTAAGCCTTTATATTACTTTGTCAAAGATAAGAAAGCGGGCGATATGATGGGGGATAATGTCAAAAACGTTTGGCATGTTGTCAAAACCAAATAATAAAAATGCAGCTTTTAAGATAAATCCTCTAAACCTTATTAAGGTTAAAAACAGTAGCAGCTACTCCTTGAGATCGCTGCTTTTTTGCTTGTAGAGTAACTAATGTGTAGTAATTGTATTAACAACTATATTAAGATAAGTTTTGTGCTGTTACTGACTAGTGGTAACCGTGCCAGCTAGCATAGACGCTACTTGCATTAGCGCCTAAAAACCGTTAAAATCGCGGTTCAATTTTCCCGCTGGGGATAGGCTAAGGAGCAGTGGTGTGGTGTTGGGTACTGGAATAAGCCAGTGACACAATGGCTAGACTGATAGATGTGCTTAGTGCCTCAGTTACGTATGTTTAAGAGCTTAAAGTATTAAGCAGACATACATCGGACCTAGAGAGATTATTATGCGTAAAGATATCCATCCTAATTACCAAGAAGTTTTATTCCATGACACTAACGCTGACGTGTTTTTCTTAACTCGCTCAACCGTTAAGACCAAGACCACTCGTGAGTACGAAGGCACAGAATACCCATACTATCCGCTTGATATCTCAAGTGCGTCACACCCATTCTACACAGGCGAGCAGCGTAAGAGCTCTACTGAAGGCCGTGTTGCTAGCTTCAACAAACGCTTTGGTGCGTTTGGTGGTCGTAGCAAAAAAGCTGCTGAGTAAGCTTTACGACTGGATTTGGCTTGTTATGATAATGAGTCAAAACACACAAAAAACCGCTGAATATTCAGCGGTTTTTTGTGTTTATGGGTTTTATCCTACAATAAGGTGACAAATTTTAGCCTTTATTTAGACTCTAGCAGCTCGCTAATAAGCTCAGCTAACTGCTGAGCCCAGTACTTATAAGTAATGGGACTAGGATGGAAACCATCACTAGCAAACATAGTGGCGGGGTCGATGGGCTGACCATTGCTATGCTCTTCACTCATA
Source organism: Psychrobacter sp. (assembly GCA_029267175.1). Lineage (GTDB taxonomy): Bacteria > Pseudomonadota > Gammaproteobacteria > Pseudomonadales > Moraxellaceae > Psychrobacter. The sequence continues at coordinate 46,650 of JARIDJ010000079.1, forward strand.
CGCTTAAAGTCCGCTTCCATGTAGTAGACGCCGCCATGCTCAGCACACACTTGCTGCAATACTTTATCTAAACTTGTCGCGATGGCTCCTATAAAGACATTTAGGGGTGCTGGCAAGGCGGGCATCTGCGCCATCGGTGGCAGGCTTGAAAAGATAAGCACACGTACGCCAAACTTACGCTTGGCAACAACGATAATCTCCTCCAAATATTTTTGCCAGTGGTCTTTAGCGATATTGGTCGTGGTGTCATTGACCCCGACGCTTAACACCATGACATCGACTGGCAGCTTAGGCGCTGCCATGACATACAAGCGGCGCAAAATATCGAAGCTAGTATGCCCGGTTGTCGCTTGTAGTGACCAATCAATCATATCGAATTGAGCGTTAATAATCGCTTGCTGCTGTAGGGCCGGTATGAGCTTGCCGATTAGCGCATCTGTCTGCGTCTCACTACCCACGCCTGCGGCTGCAGAGTCGCCAACTAACATCAGAGTCAGTCTTCTAGCGGCTGTCAGCTTACCAGTTTGGCTAAGATGAAGCTGACCATGACGCTCGCCCTCAGGTTCAGGCAGGCGCACGGTATCACGCTTTACTTTACGCCCTTGATAAATATAAATAGGCGCAAGAAACACATCTTTCGCTGATAATTTGACTGCTACTACCATCCTGTACGCTCTCTTATAACTGTTAGGCTATCATCAACCATTAATTTGCCATCGACATAGACCTTACGCAGTAAGCTTTCACTATTAGCGTGAGTATCAGCTTTTAATTGCTGGGTCTTAACCGTTCTTACTTGACCCTTGCTATCTTTTATTAAGGCCAGTCGTCCTTTTTTGGAGCGTTTAGAATGACTTGTAACCGGATCTTTATAGATATCTTGCCAATCGCCATTGATACAGATGGCGCTAGCTTTCATCGCCCAGCTCATCGTATCGCGGTTGACTTGTTGCAGCAAACCGCCGCCCATGCCAAAGGTGATATTTTCAGCGCTAAAGCCAGCTTCCATGACCGCATTAATGATTTTACCTAAGCTTTGCGCGCTGATACCATCGCCTTGAATGAGCCGTACATAATCAGGCAGCACTTTATAGCCTTTGCTATTGATAGTAGTGCCAAATTTCACCGCTAAACGCTCTAAAGCTTCTCGCACCACCTTAATCGGCTCGCCACTATCAGGCCTAATAACTAAAGTGCCGCCCATATTTTTGACTGCCTCCTTTAGCGCGTCACCCCAGATATTGTCGATAGCATTCCATAAGTCGTAGCTGTCTGACACTACCGAAAAGGCTTTATCTTTACCGCCAAATTGCTCAATCATATTAGCAAAAGCTGCCGTTTCGCCTTCGCGTCCCCAAGCAGTCATGGTGCTATGCTCAGCGGCAGGAATAGAAAAAGCTGCCATGTCTTTATCCATTCCATACCAGCGACTAGCCGCCACTAAAGCGGTCATCGAATCGGTACCCGAGAAATTGACTAAGTTTGCAAGGCTGCCTAGCGCTACTGACTCAAAGCTTGAGGCTCCGCGCGCGCCAAAATCATGCAATCTAAAAGGTAGCGAATCAGTATTATCAGCGGACTTCTCTAATGCTTTACGAATAATACCTTTGCAATAATAGGAGATACTAGCGACCGTTGAGGGATACCAAATAGCGCGTAGTAGGGCGGTTTCAAGATAGCTTGGCAGCCAATAGAACTCAGGATCAGTATTGACAATCTGACAGACCACATTCGAGACTGGCACGATACTACCTTCAGGTACAGCCTCGATACATACTGGCAGATAGCCGCTGTGCTTCTCAAGCAAACGCTGCCAACCGCTACGATTGAAGGGTAGGCCATGTGCCTTAATCACCAACTCCGCTTCATCGATATCTTGTTGAGTAATAGGGCGGCTAAGATACTCTTTGATAAAGGCTTGTAGGCCGAAGAACACCACATCATAATCGCCACCTCTAGCCTCAACATAGCTTGACATATACTCGCTACCCTTTGGGTATTGTACCCAGTGTGAGGTTTTATAACTGTCAGAATTTAAGATTAAATTTTTAAAATTGCTGGTATACATCACAGAACTCCTCTGCTTTAAAATACCGTAGCTGCTTTTTTGAGGGGCAGTTACGGCGGTTGACCCTTGCCGTCTATCGGCTTAGGTGGTAAAACGCAGTAATCAATCAAAGCCCAACCATCTTTGTGATAATGGCATAATGATCTTCGAACATCATCTTGGCATCAAGCTCAGCCAGTGGTAACCAAAAAGCGCGAGCGGCATCATCACCGCCTTTGACTTTTGGTAGACCTTCGGCATCACTCTTTAATTGTAAATAAAAAGCTTGGGTAATGGTGCGTCCACGTGCGGAGCGATAAGGATCATCAAAGGTATGCTGACTGTGAAATGAGCCACGCAGTACTGGCTCTGGTACCTTGAGACGGGTCTCTTCGCGTAGCTCACGGATACAGGCATCAAACAGAGTCTCTTTGGGGTTGAGAAACCCGCCCGGCAAGGCCCAAAGACCACGTCCCGGCATACTGCGGCGCTCAACAAGTAAGATATGTCCAGATTGCACCACCAAAGCATCGGCAGTCATGAAGGTCGGCGGATAGGGCGCCGCTTCCCATTGTTTTTTATACTTATCAATAAATCCCGCCTCTTCATGCAAGCGCTGATACTCGCAGGTTTCTCTAAATTCGCTGAGCACTTGACGAGTCGCCTCAGGGGTACGCTCAGGGGTTGGCATCGCGCCCATCAGATAGCTATCACGAATAGGAGTGGCGGAGAGATTATGATAGTTTGGTACCGAGACTGAGGCCCAATAAGGAAATAGCGATAAATAGTAAGAAGAGCTGTCTTTTGAATGACCGATAAGACCAATATCAGCTTTTAGATCGCCGGTAACCGAACGTACGCTAGCTTGGACATATTTAAGCCAGCGCGTGTCGTTATAAAGCGCGTCATCAAGCGCTACGCAGTGGATTCTATCCGCCTCAGCTTTTGCATAAGCGCCTTTGATCATAGCAGTGCGCTCGCTGACCGAAAACGGATTGCGCAGACTACGCGGCAGATTAGCAGAGCCAATAAGTATAATAACCTCATCTGCGCGTTTTAGGGCTTCATTGATGACGGCCATATGCCCGCAATGAAAAGGCTGAAAGCGGCCGATAAAAACTAGATAATTATAACGTTTTTTATTATTTTTCTTGGCTGATGATTGGCTCATATAGCTCCATTCCCTACGACAAACTTATTTATTATGACGACAAGTGTATGCAATGACGCTAATACTGACACAGCTTAAGAGTGGCTGACAAGTGTAAAGATGTTTTGTGGAAGCACAAATAGATGCTTTATAAAAAACCCCTCTAAAAATAGAAGGGCTTTATAGTGATTATTTATCAAGCTAGACTGATCTATAGGGATTCAATCTTCTCTAGACCTTGTTGTTCAATGACGGCAGTCAAGCCATCATCAGCCTCCATACGTTTGATAAAGCCATTTAGATTACTGTATTTGGATAAGTCAATCTCAAACTTCTTCGCCCAGGTTAACGTTATATAGAGATAGACATCAGCCGTGGTTTTGGTGCCTGTTAAATAGTCTTGTTTACCTAATTGCTCATTAGGCAGTCTCATGAGATGAGCAATATTGTCTTTGGCTTTTTTCTTTAAGCTCTCTTGTGCCGCTTCTCCTTCCACAAAACCATCAGGACCGAACAGTGGCGCAAAAGCCTTGTGAACGTCAGCGTTAATAAAAGCTAACCAATGCATAATATCGGCTTTGCCCGCCGCTGAGGTATCCATACCAAAAATATTAGCCTCAGGATAATTGGCATCGATATAGACTTGGGTGGCGATATTTTGAGTGACGATGATGTCGGAGCCTTCAGTGTTATCGACAATTGCAGGTACAGCGCCTTGTGGATTAATACGCAAATACTCTTCTGATTTGACTGAATCATGATCTAGCAACTCAAGCTCATAATCAGCGCCAGTCCACTCCAAAGCGGTATGCGGCACGACTGCGCAAGTTCCTGGTATGACGTATAACTTCATAATTTACTCCTGTTAATTATTGATTATCATTATAAAGTCTAAACAGCGAGCTTGGGTAAGTCCGTTACCTTCTGTGAAGTTAGTAATAATAGTTGTAGCGCTACTAATTAAGCTTAACTTGCATAGTTATCAATCCATGCAGCAACGGTAGGCCAAATCTCATTTGATGAATGGCGGCTCATTAGCACTCGCGTATGATCGTAATCTTCCAAATGACCGTTCGCCAACGAGTATTCGATAAAGACGTTATCAGCATTACCAAAATTATCAAAAAATAGCTTACAGCCGCGAGTAGGCGAGACAAAACGATCGCCTTTGCCGCTGATAGCATAGACAGGAGGAGTTATATCTACCATAGCTGCTCGATAATCAAAACACTGATTTTTATCTTTATCTCTAAGAAAGCTACTTTTAAAATTTTTCTGTAGATTCCAGTCGTACCACTGGCTCATGGTGTAGTAGCTCTCGTTAAAAGGCCCTAAACCCAGCTTTTTGGCAGGTATATAGCCCAGTAACTTGGTGACTAATTTTAGTGCCAGTATTTGGGTGTATCTGATAGGAGTGGTTACGGCGCCGTAGGCTTGACAAGCAAAGGTGCTAATACTGTTTATTTTATCGATATAGTCAGGGTATTGGACTAAAAACATCGCCAGTCCAACACCGCCGCCGCTATGAGTCACACAGTGCAGGTTATCGAGTTTTAGCTCATCGAATAAATAGCAAAAAGTTGCTTCATAGTCATAAGTCGCTACCGTTTCGAAGTTAAATTTTTCGGTTGGTGAGGAGCTATGACCATGACCGCGCCATTCCATGACGTAGCAAGTATGACCTAATTGGCATAAGTAACTGGCAATTCCTAAACAGACTTTTTTGTCTGAAAAAGTACCATGGGTCAAAAAGATGTTTTGTGCTTTATGCGCTCTATGCGTTGTAGACTTTTCACCAGCAGCCGTGACTTTCCAAACGGCAATTTGCTCATTATCTCTCGTAGTTACTAGCTTTAGAGTTTCGGTAATCATAAAAGCAGCTCAGGGCGGTAAAGGGGGCAGAGTAAAAGCACTATCTTAACTTATTTTGACTAGTATATTTTTTACCTCTTTTTATTATCATAAAAAAAGGCCAGTAAGAGAGTTACTTACTGGCTGCTAATGGTTTTGTTTTTACAGTGCTTTGTTTTTTACAGTGCTTTACTTTTTATAGTATTTAGCTAGTTTGCTTAGCTTTTATTGTATCACTCAGTTGCTTTTTAGTCCGCTTTACTAAATTCGTTAAATGACGCGACCGCCTCTGCTGCATACATCATCGAGGGGCCACCGCCCATATACACACAAACCCCTAGAGTCTCAGCGACTTCTTGCTCTGTCGCGCCAAGTCTAACCAAAGCTTTGGTGTGAAAGCCAATACAAGCATCACAGCGACCGCCAACGGCTAATGCCAATGCAATTAGCTCTTTGGTTTTTAGATCAAGTACGCCATCAGCAGTGGCCGCGGCACCAAGCTGTGAGAAAGCTTTGGTGGTTTCGGGTATGTTTTTATGTAGCTTTGCCATGTTGGTGGAGACGTGTTTAGTGATATCTTTGAATGATTTACTCATGGGTTACTCCTCGTTGGTTTAACATTTAGACCATATATTTACTATTAATTATTATAATATATAAATAAATATATTATATCAAGCCCCTTAATGCGGATTTGTTATAAAATTAAAACCAATAGAGAGTGAGAATGACTTAACAGTAAGCTTTGTAAAGATAAGAGATACTTGAAACTAAAGTCATCGGCTACATATAAATGAGCAGCTTAAAGCTTTGTTAGCGATAGTCCGTTAAGGTTAAAGCTATTTTTATGCAGCGATTTTGTTAGTTTTTATTAATTCATAGTGGCGCAGTCGGAATTGGCTGTTTATTGCGTTATAATGAGCATACTGAACGTATAAAACCCTAGCTCGTAGGTATTGAACAACTCTAATAATAAATACTGATGATTTATAGACGGATGCTTACTTAGCTTTAACAGCTTTATATTTTTAGCTAATGAATAGCTGTCTATACAATAATTTTGTTTAACTTATCTGACCATTATTACCCCTTAAAGACACTCAAGCTGCAAAAAAAGCGCACTAGTGTCCTAACATATAGGAAGCATTATGAGTAATCAAAACCCAAGCGCAGCCGCTCCTGCTAACGCTGAATCAGCAGAATTTGAATCAGCGCTTGATACTGAGCAGATCCAGATCAGGAGCAATATTACTATCACTGAAGCTGCCCAAGGTTATCTAGCAGATTTGCTCTCTAAACAAGATACTGATGGTATCGGCGTACGTATCTTCGTTGAGCATCCAGGTACGCCGCGCGCTGAGTGCTGCATGGCCTATAACCAACCTGGCGAAGAAGATAGCGCCGATCTCAAATTCAGCTATGATAGCTTTGAGGCCTTTATTGACGCCGCCTCTGTACCTTATTTAGAAGATGCAGTCATCGATTATAATAAAGATCGTTTCGGTGGGCAGCTGACTTTCCGCGCGCCCAATTCAAAAGTGCCAAAAGTCGGCGCTGATGCGAGCATTGAGGAGCGTATTAACTATGTGCTGCAATCGGAGATTAACCCAAGTCTAGCGGCGCACGGCGGCGATGTGCAATTGCTGGAGCTGATCGAAGAAGAAGGCGTCGGCCTGACTGCTGTGCTGAAATTTGGTGGTGGTTGTCAGGGCTGCTCAGCGGTCGATATGACTTTACGTCAAGGGGTTGAGGTGCAGCTTAAGCAGCAAATACCAGAGCTGACACAAGTGGTCGATGATACCGACCATACTCGTACTGAAAACGCTTATTATAAGTAGGCTCTAAGTAAAGATAAAGTAAGCTCTGAGTAAAGATAAAGTATGAATTGACTTTGCTTATGAGATATATTCATTAAGTAATGAAAAATTCGCTATTCTTTTCATAAGGAAGCTGGGTTATGATTAACTCAGCTTTTTTTATGCCTATCATTTGGTAAAATGTTTTTTTAATGATTATAACGAATAAGGAGTACTTTGTGAGTGCAGAACAACTAGAAAACGGCAATAGCCAACGTTTAGAGACTTTAGCTATTCATGCCGGCTATACCGTAGAGCCTACCACCAAAGCGGTAGCGGTGCCTATTTATCATACCAGCTCTTACGCTTTTGATAATACTCAGCACGGCGCAGATTTATTTGATTTAAAAGTCGCTGGCAACATCTACACCCGCATTATGAACCCAACTAACGCAGTGTTAGAAGAGCGCGTTGCAGCATTAGAGGGCGGTATTGGCGGTTTAGCAGTCGCCTCTGGCATGGCGGCGATTACTTATGCGGTGCAGACTATCTGTCAGGCAGGAGATAATATCGTCGCAGTATCGACGCTATATGGCGGTACTTATAATCTATTTGCTCATACGTTGCCGCGCCAAGGTATTGAAGTGCGCTTCTTTGATCATAACGACCCTGAGTCTATCCGTGATCTAATTGATGATAAGACCAAGATGGTATTTGCTGAGAGTATCGGTAACCCACTTGGCAATATCATCGATATTCAAGCGGTAAGTGATATCGCGCACGAATATGGCGTACCAGTGGTGATTGATAATACTGTAGCCACGCCAGCACTTTGCCGTCCTTTCAAGTTCGGTGCTGACATTGTCATTCACTCATTGACCAAGTATATGAGCGGTACGGGGACCTCTATCGGTGGCGCTATCATTGATAGTGGCAAATTTGCTTGGGGGGACTATCCTGAGCGTTTCCCGCTGCTAAACGAGCCAGATGTGAGCTATCACGGGGTAGATTTTGTCAAAGATGTGGGCGCAGCGGCCTTTATTGCGCGTGCTCGCGTCGCACCACTACGTAATACAGGGGCAGCACTAAGCCCACTTAATGCCTTTAGTATCTTGCAAGGTATAGAGACTTTAAGTTTACGAATGGAGCGCCATGTACAAAACGCGCAAGCGGTCGCTGAATATCTAAAAGGCCATGATAAAGTCGCTTGGATTAAGTATGCTGGCCTAGCAGATCACCCCGATCATAAGCTGGCGCAAAAATACATGAAAGGCACGCCATCTGCTATTTTAACGTTTGGCGTAAAAGGAGGCCGCGAAGCTGGTGCGCGCTTTATTGACGCTTTGCAACTGATTACCCGTCTAGTCAATATTGGCGATGCAAAATCTTTGGCAAGCCATCCGGCCACCACCACCCATCGTCAGTTAAATGCTGAGGAGCTCAAGCAAGCTGGCGTGAGCGAAGATATGATACGATTATCGATCGGTATTGAGCATATTGAAGATATCAAAGCCGACTTAGAACAAGCTTTGGCTGCCGCTTAATACAATAATAAACACAGTAGTTACTCAAAATAAAACTCCCACCTCATTTATTGAGATGGGAGTTTTTTATTTACCAGCTTAAAGCTCAAAACCACTCACAACTATAGATATAACTGTCGTTGTCATTATCAGCTAGCATTATAGGTTAGCACTATAGCTAGTTACGCGCTCAGTACTCTGCGCGCAATGTCTTTGTACACTTGCGACTCTAAACGCGGGCCAAACTGTTGAATCACTTGCGCCGATACTTCGCCCGCCAGACGTCCGCATTCGGGTAAAGAGTAATGCTGAGACAACGCGTACAAAAAAGCCCCAGAGTAGTTATCACCAGCGCCATTGGTATCGATGACATCGATTACTTTAGGAGTAGGCACTTGATGAACGCTTACCTCTGACTGATTATCAGGCTTATGAGCGATAATAGTATCGTTAGCGCTATCGGTAACTACCGCGATGTGGCAATAATCGAGAAGGGCGCGAGCTGCGGCTTTAATCTGCTTCTTCTCCGTGAATAGCTTGGCCTCTTCGCTATTACAAAATATCACCGCGACCTTATTACCAAGCATATTGAGCAGGCCCTCTTTGGCAAACTTCACTACCGCAGGATCTGCAAAGCTTACGGCAATCTTGGCATTATGGATACCGGCTTGATGACGTAATTTGGTCATAGCCGGTTGAATGGTTGCAGACATCGCTAGGTAGCCCTCTAAATACAACCAATCTGCTTTTATTAAAGCCTCAAAGTTGACGTTTTCTTCCGCGATATCAGCAGAGGTGCCAAGATAGGTTTGCATAGTGCGCTCACCATCGTCAGTCACCGCAACCACACAAGAGCCTGTCACACCGCCGCTATGAACTGACTGCTCTGAGGTCGCTACTCCTGCCTTATTTAGATCTTGCAAATAAAACTGACCCGGCTCATCATCGCCTACGCGGCAAGCATAAAAAGGCTTACCGCCTAAGCTGGCAAAAGCGTACATAGCATTAGCTGCTGAGCCGCCACCGGCCTGCTTTGAGGGTTCAATATTGGCTAATTGAAAATAGGCGAGCAATTGCTGCTGGTCTTCAAACTGCGCTAGCGTCATATTACCTTTGGTTAATGCCGTCTCTTCTAATTCAGCATCGCTAAGCACATATTCGTGATCCACTAAAGCGTTACCTACTGCTATTACATCGTACATGACTTGCCTCCTTAAATGAGCTAAAAACTGTGTTTTAAAACCTATGTTTTAAGATAAGTAGTTTAAAATCTATCAAATTGTTATCACCAATTAACTATCTTACGCCTGCAGCTCAAGTAAACGCTGATATAAGGCATTTTTTTTGACGCCAGTGAGATCAGCGGCCAAAGCTGCCGCTTTTTTTACTGATAAGTCCTCTAGTAGCCGCATTAGTAGTTGGTCATGGACACTAATATCATCGCTATCTTGGACGCTAGCTGCTCCTGCAACCACTACTACAATTTCGCCGCGCTGCTGATTATCATCAGCTTTGACAAACTCAATCAGTTCAGCAAGTGTGGTTTTATGTACCGTTTCAAAGGTTTTGGTTAGCTCGCGACAAAAGGTCGCCTCGCGCTCAGCACCGAAGACGGCTGCCATATCGGTTAAGCTTGCGATGATGCGATGCGGCGCTTCGTAAAATATCAAGGTTTCTGTACGCGACTTTAGCGCCTCAAGTTGTTTTTGACGGCCATGAGTTTTGGCATTCAAAAAACCAATGAAGCTAAAGCGATTGGAGGGTAGGCCTGCAACCGATAGCGCAGCGATAGCGGCTGAAGCGCCAACAACAGGCGAGACGGTGACTCCGGCATCGTGAGCAGCTTGTACTAACTGATAGCCTGGATCGCTGACTAATGGCGTGCCAGCATCACTAATTAGCGCCACCGAATGGCCTTGCTGGATCATCTCAATGATTTTTGGCGTTTGAATAGCGCTATTATGTTCGTGATAAGCCCAAAGCTTGTTGTGGCCTTTTTTATTGGAGTCGTTGTCTGATAAAGCATCTGCTTCGTCATTGCGAACATCGGCTACTTTGTCAGCTTTGGTGGCTATGCCAAAATGCGACAACAGCTTGCCTGAGGTGCGAGTGTCTTCGCAGGCGATAATAGCGACTTGCTTTAGCGTCTCAATGGCGTGAGGGGTCATGTCGGCCATATTGCCAATAGGGGTCGCCACAATGTATAAACACGCTGGCATCTTGGTAGGGGTAGACATGAAAACCTCATTAGAAAAATTAAAAATAGCCTCTCAAGAAGGTACAAGTTGCGCCTTTATTGAGTAACTAGTGCATTTAAGTAAATGTTATAAATAATAGCATGCGCCAAAAACCTAGCTAGTTTAGCATGTTGTGCTATGATAATTCTGAAATGTTGAGCAGACTAATTAGCGCTATGGCGGATAGAAAGGTAGACAAAAAGGCAGATAATAAGCCCCTAGTATTGAGCTCACCCAAGCAGCGCCAAGGTAGCCATTATGAGCGCCAAGCTTGTCAGTATCTACAAGCAAAAGGGCTAATTCTTATTGCTCAAAACTGGCAGCAGCCCAAAGTTGGCGAGCTAGATTTGGTGATGTTAGAGGTTGGCGCGACATGGTCGACTTTGGTATTTATTGAGGTACGCCAGCGCCGGCTGTCAGCTTTTGGCGATGCTGCCCTCAGTGTCACCCTTGCCAAACAAAATAAAATTATCAAAACTGCCAAATACTTTTTATACAAGCATCCCAAATACGCAGATCTTGACTGCCGTTTTGATGTGATTGCTTATGATATAAATCAATCGACTACGGCAGGTGCTTCACAGCTAGCCCAGCCTGAGTGGTTAGCAGGAGCTTTTATAGCCAAGGCTTGGTAATAATATTATATAGGGCTTATACGCCTATTTATTGGACTTAATTTATTTAGATTAATGACTTCAATGACGCTTTAGGAGATAACTAATGACAAGGATGCATCTGCTCACTGCTCGCACAAATCGGCCTCAATACAAAACGCTTAGCACAACAATCTTTAGTAAAGTGGCAACTACTAAAATGTTAGCTGGCTTAATAGTAAGTAGTATGGCGCTAACCGGTTGTACCACTAATTATCTGACCAATAGTACCAATGGCACTTACGGCGTGCCTATGACGGAGCGTACTATTCCACAGCGATTACTTGATAGAAGTATTGAGCATACCGCCAAAATCAATATTTATGGCTTGCAAAAAAACTTGCAGCAAAACAGCCGTATGAGCATCGATAGCTTCAACAGCGAGGTATTACTAACTGGCGAGGTACCGAGCGAAGCGATAAAATCACAAATCGAGCAAGTGCTAAAATCCATGCCGGATGTGCGTCAAGTTTATAATGAGCTACAAGTCAGCGTGGCTCGTGGTTATAGCTCGACAGTACAAGATGGTTATATCACCTCAAAGCTGTTGGCAAAAGTAGTAGCTAGCAATGGAGTAAAATCCTCACAAATCAAAGCGGTGACCAATAACGGCGTCACTTACGTTATGGGGCGGATGACACCTACGCAGCAAAGCAATCTTATCGATATTGCTAACAGCACAGCGGGTATCACAGAGCTGGTGCTCTTTACTACCTTAGTGAACGATGCCGGCGCTGCTATTAGTAATGAAGATATCATGCCTGACCCTAGTCTGAGATCGGATATCAGCGTTACCATACCGGGCGCTGCACCAAGTGCTACCGCGGTAATTAGAACGCCAATGGCCGCGCCCACGGATAACCCTACTTTGGCTCCTGTGGTGACTAACAATGCAGAAGCGCCTATTGATAATCTAGCGCCATCAGAATCATCGAGCCCTTATATCGACTTGTATCAAGATCAGTAAAGGCTTTATTGTTGATCGGTGTTTACACTCACAAGAATGCTAAGGGTTATAACAGTAATTATCTGCTAGCAGCTCATTAACCCGTTACAATAATTACTGGTAAAAAGCTATAGAAGCAAGGCTATAAAAACAGTGTCATAAAACAGTACTATAAAAGAATAAGCTGATTGATTAGAGGTAGGCCTTATACATAGTCACATAGTTACTGGCAGTGAAGCCAAAAAATGAGCTTTAGCTTATTGCTGAGAGTCAAACAAAAAAGATAAGGAAATAGGCGATGAAAAACACTACAAATGAGCCACCATTCACTAATAAACAGCCTTTAGCGGCTAATAATAGCAATGAAAAGACTGATCACTCACCTAAGTTTAAGCTAGTAAAAGCAGGCGTGACAGCGGCAATAGCGGTCGGCGGCATAGCTTTGGCCACGCAACAAGCCCAAGCTTTGTCAGCACTTGCCATAGTCAATGGTCTTACTGCTAGTGGCGGCGTCACCGTTAGCAAAGATATGATGTATGGCGATGAGCCTAACCAAGATTTGGATATTTATTATCCCAAACCCTTAGCGCAGGCGATGAGATCTCAGCAGACTATTACTAAGAGTTATCCTATGGTGGTGTTCGTTCATGGTGGCTCGTGGGAGAGTGGCAGTAAAGAAGAGTATGCTTTTGTCGGACAAAGCTTTGCACAAGCAGGCTATGTCACTGCGGTTATCAACTACCGTAAAGCGCCTGAGCATGTTTATCCTGATTACGTCGAAGATACCGCGCAAGCTATTGCTTGGAGCTATAATAACGCCCCAAACTTACACGTTGATCCTAATCGTCTGGCGGTAGTAGGGCATTCTGCTGGCGCGTTCAATGTAGTAGCCGCGGTCTCAAATGAGGACTTCTTAGCGCCTTATGGCATCAGCCCTGATGCTATCAAAGCAGTAGTCGGTATCGCAGGCCCTTATAGCTATGATTTTCGTAAATATGGCGGCTCTAGCGCTTTTGCCTCAGATAGCACCCCTGATCAGGTGATGCCAGATAGACAGCTAAAGGGGCCGCAGCCACCGTATCTATTATTAACCGCTGAAAATGACAAAACGGTTTATGATACTAATACGGTGAAGATGACCCAAGCGCTAAAAGATTTTGGTGCTAGAGTTGAGACAGGTGAGATCAAAGGCGCCAGTCACGCTACTAGTATCGGAGCTATGGCGCCACCACTGCGCTGGATCAATGATGTGCGCGCGCAAGTATTGAGCTATTTAAATAAAGAGCTTAATTAGGCTTTAGTAAGCAGAGGCAACGTTTTTTAAAACTATAGTTGTCCAAGCTCAGTCATCTGTAGTTATTCCTATCAATAGTTAGCTGTAGACAGTGCTGTAAGATGGTCAAACTCTTGTTATAATGTCGCCACCAAATAAAATACTTAAATAAAACATCTCTATATCAAACAGGATATCTTATGAGCATGAACGCTGAAGACTTAATCGCATTTTTACAAACGCATTATCCAGACGCTTTTATTCAAGCCGCTAATCAAGGCAATAAGTTTGATGTCCGCGTTGTTGATGCCAGCTTTGAGGGCAAGCGTAGCGTACAGCGTCAGCAAGCTATATATGCTTTGGTCAATGATAAAATTGCTAGCGGTGATATTCATGCGCTCAATATCCAAGCTTTGACACCTAGCGAGTGGGAAGCTCAGCAAAAAGCATAAAATGCCATCTCCAAAGCTAATTCTCTTCTTTTATTTATCCTCATAATCACAGTTAGGTTGTCATTTTATGGATCAGTTCTTAATTACCGGTAGCAGTCGTATTAGCGGGGAAGTCACTATCTCAGGCGCCAAAAACGCCGCACTGCCACTGCTGGCAGCAATGATACTGGCCGAAACTCCAATCACTTTGCATAATGTGCCCTCCTTACAAGACGTGCGTACTTTGATTCAACTGATCGCTGGTATGGGTATCGATATCACCAAGGATGGCGATACCGTGACTTGTGATACCAAAAACATTGACAACTTCTACGCGCCGTATGACTTGGTAAAAACCATGCGCGCCTCTATCCTAGTACTAGGGCCTTTGCTTGCGCGTTTTGGTGAAGCGGAAGTATCACTACCGGGTGGCTGCGCTATTGGTTCACGTCCGGTCGATCAGCATCTAAAAGCTTTTGAAGCGATGGGAGCTGATATTAGTGTCGAGAACGGTTATGTCAAAGCGCAAGCGCCTAAAGGCGGCAAGCTGATTGGCTGCAACTACTCTTTTGATATGGTCACCGTCGGCGGTACTGAGAACGTCATTATGGCCGCAGCTTTAGCCAAAGGCACGACCGTTCTTGGCAACTGCGCTCTTGAGCCAGAAGTGGTTGACTTGGCCAATATGCTAGTTGCAATGGGTGCGAAGATAAGTGGTATTGGTACCTCCACCATGACGATTGAAGGCGTTGAGAGCCTACACGGCTGCGAGTATTCGGTCGTTGCTGATCGTATCGAAACCGGCTCCTATCTAGCGGGCGCCTTGATGACTTGCGGAGATGTATTAACCAAAAAAACCTCATCAGCATTACTGATCCCAGTGCTAGAAAAATTTGAATTCATGGGCGCTATTATCACGACTGGTGATGACTGGATTCGCGCGCAAATGAAAGGTCGCCCGCAGCCTGTCGATATCCGCACTCAGCCGCATCCAGGTTTTCCGACCGATATGCAAGCCCAGCTAATGGCCATCGCTTGCTTAGCTGACGGCACCAGCACTTTTATCGAAAATATCTTTGAGAACCGTTACATGCATGTGCCAGAGCTCAATCGTTTGGGTGCCTCTATCCAAGTCGATGGTCATACCGCAGTAGTCAAAGGCGTTGAGAATTTTACCGCAGCTCCGGTGATGGCAACCGATCTGCGCGCTTCTATGTCACTAGTAATGGCCGCCGCCGCTGCAGAAGGCGAGAGCCTTATTGATCGTATTTATCATATCGATCGCGGCTATGAAGACGTGGAAAATAAACTACGTGCTTTAGGTGTTAATATCGAGCGTATCAATACTAACGATTAAGCGCATAGGGTTTTGCTACTAAAAACGACAGGAAGATTTAGCTAATATGACTGAACAGATGACCTCCAAAAGCAATGCTGATTTGCTAAACCAAGTAGACAATGAGTTTAATGGTCTGACCTTAGCGTTATCTAAAGGCCGTATCTTAGAAGAGACCATGCCATTATTACAAGCGGCCGGGGTAGACTTATTAGAGGATCCTAGCGCCTCGCGTAAGCTAATTTTTCCAACGACTAACCCAAACGTACGGGTGTTGATCTTGCGTGCCAGCGACGTACCTACTTATGTAGAGCACGGGGCTGCTGATTTTGGTGTAGCAGGTAAAGATGTGCTGCTTGAGCACGGTGCCAATCATCTTTATGAGCTACTAGATTTGCAGATTGCCCAATGTAAGCTGATGACGGCTGGCGTAAAAGGGGCGACTTTACCTAATCGCCGTTTGCGTATCGCTACTAAGTACGTCAATGTGGCTCGCGCTTATTTTGCTAGTCAAGGTCAGCAAGTCGACGTCATCAAACTCTACGGCTCAATGGAGCTTGCGCCGCTAGTGGGACTTGGCGACTTGATTGTCGATGTGGTCGATACTGGTAATACTTTGATAGCTAATGGCCTTGAGCCACGTGATCATATCTGCGATGTCTCCTCGCGGCTTATTGTCAATCAAGTCAGTTATAAGCGCAAATTTGCCTTACTTGAGCCTATCCTAAATAGCTTTAAAGAGAGTATCGCTGCCGCAGCTTAGGTTTAAGCTTTGATTTAGATCTTTAAGTTAAGCCTTATTTAAAGCCTATAAATAAAGCTTTGTGCTTAAGCGCCTAGTTTAGATTTTTATAGCGGTTTACTTTATGATTGATAATATTTAATCCTATTATCTAACTCTGAAAACCAGTTTAGTGCCCTAATTTTGATAGTGCGTGCTACACTGGTTTTATGATATTAATAGTCTGTAAAGACGATAGGGTTATATATTTTTAAGAAAGATTATACGCCTAACTTTAGGATATAAAGCTCTGATAGTTAATGGAAGTTTATAGCTATAGCTAAGCGTTTAGAGTTGATTGTAATTTGCTGAGCGACTGCTTATTTGCTCAAATATAGGATTCAGTTATGCGCCAATTAACCACCCAAGATAGTGACTTTGAACAGCAGCTGTCCACCTTACTAGCTTTTGAAACCGTCAACGATGCCGATCTATTAAACACCGTTGACGATATTATTGCGCAGGTGCGCGCTAATGGCGATAGCGAGGTGTTAGCCTTAACCCAAAAGCTCGATCAGCATCCGGCAACCTCGATGGCTGAGCTTGAGGTATCACAAGAGTCATTAGTAAAAGCTTTTACTAATCTTGATACCGAAGTAAAAGAAGCGTTGAACACTGCCGCTACGCGAGTCAAAACTTTTCACGCGCGCCAAGTGCAACAAAGCTGGCAATATACTGATGACTTAGGTAACTGCTTGGGCCAAAAGGTCACTCCCCTAGATCGAGTCGGTATCTATGTGCCTGGCGGGCTAGCGTCTTATCCTTCTTCGGTTTTGATGAATGCTATTCCAGCAAAAGTCGCTGGGGTCAAAGAAGTTATCATGGTAGTACCCGCGCCAAATGGGGTGCTTAATCCATTGGTACTAGCCGCCGCGCATTTAGCAGAAGTGGATCGTGTCTTTACCATTGGCGGCGCGCAGGCAGTGGCAGCATTGGCTTATGGCACTGAGACCATTCCAGCAGTGGATAAAATCACTGGCCCTGGTAATAAATATGTCGCCGCTGCTAAGCGCGCGGTATTTGGACAAGTGGGCATTGATATGATTGCTGGGCCCTCTGAAGTACTGGTTTATGCAGAAGGCGAGGCGGCAGATAGAGCTGATTGGCTGGCGATGGACTTATTGTCACAGGCCGAGCATGACCGTATCGCGCAAGCTATCTTTGTCACCACAAGTCATAAGCAACTAGCTGAGGTAGCGGCTGAGATTGACAAGGCTTTGGCGCAGTTACCCAAAGCAGATATCGCCCGTGACTCTCTAAAAAATCGTGGCGCTTTGATATTAGTTAAAGATAGAGCGGAGGGCATGGCGCTTATTAATCGTATTGCCCCTGAGCATTTAGAGCTTTCAGTTGATGAGCCTGACGCGCTGCTTGATGATATCCGTCATGCTGGAGCGATATTTATGGGTCGTCATACGCCAGAGGCTATTGGCGATTATTGTGCTGGGCCTAATCATGTATTGCCAACTTCTGGTACGGCTAGATTCTCATCACCATTAGGAGTCTATGATTTTCAAAAGAAATCCTCTATTATTTATTGTACTAAAGCCGGTAGTAAGCCTTTAGCCAAGACGGCTGATATTTTAGCTCAGCGTGAAGATTTAGAAGCGCATGCGCGTTCAGCTCGGTATCGTTATCAGTAATAAAACAATGAAGTTACGGACGTATTAGCAGATATAATAAACCCTTTATGGATAATAAAA
This sequence comes from Psychrobacter sp., assembly GCA_029267175.1. Classification (GTDB taxonomy): domain Bacteria; phylum Pseudomonadota; class Gammaproteobacteria; order Pseudomonadales; family Moraxellaceae; genus Psychrobacter. The sequence goes on from JARIDJ010000079.1 coordinate 64,377, forward strand.
AGTCATCATGATGAGACGCTAATTGTTTTAGCTTATTTGTTAATTGAGTTTTTGACGCCTTATTACGATATTGACTATTACAGTATGAGTAATAAGGGAGTTATGGCAGGATAATTGTAGGATAATTTATGAGCGAATTAAAAATAGACGATAGACTGTGGTCCACTAAAGCACGTAATTTATCACCTTATGTTCCAGGTGAGCAGCCACAACACGATAATTTGTGTAAGCTCAATACTAACGAAAACCCTTTTCCTCCCTCAAAAAAAGTAGCCGAAGCTATTAGTGCACTGCTTGCCAAACAAGCGGATGAGCTGCGCTTATATCCTGCTCCTGAGTCTGACGAATTACGCGCCGCTTTGGCTAATATCCATAATCTTGATAGCAATCAGGTTTTTGTTGGTAATGGCTCTGATGAAGTACTAGCTTTAGTGTTTGCTAGCTTTTTTATGAAAGAGCGCCCGATATTAGCGCCTGATATTAGCTATAGCTTTTATCCTGTTTATGCGCAAACCTTTGGTGTTGAGCTAGTCAAGATTGCCTTAGAGGCGGATTTTAGTATTGATCCCGATGCTTATCGTCAGCCTTGTAGCGGTATTATTATTGCCAATCCCAATGCGCCAACCGGTTTATTATTATCGCTTGCAGATATTCGTAAATTAGCGAGCGAGCATCCCAATGCTGTGGTGGTAATAGACGAAGCTTATATTGATTTTGCGCAAGTTGAGGGCGCAAATTCGGTTTCAGCGATTAGCCTGATTAATGAGCTAGATAATTTACTGGTGACGCAGACCTTTTCAAAATCGCGCTCTTTAGCAGGCCTAAGAGTAGGGATGGCTTTTGGTAATGCCTCGTTGATAGAAGCTCTAACGCGGATGAAAAATAGCTTTAACAGCTATCCGCTTGATAAGCTTGCGCAAGCGGGAGCCACAGCTAGCGTTTTGGATACTGAGTATTTTAAAGACACTTGTCAAAAGGTTATTGATCTGCGTCAGTCATTGATTGCTCAACTGACGGCCTTAGATTTCAAAGTATTGCCATCACAAGCTAACTTTGTCTTTGCCCGTCCTCATGACGGTGATGCAAGTAGCGTAGCTAGCGCTCTACGCGAGCAAGGTATTATTGTGAGACACTTTAGTACGCCGCGTATCAGTGAGTATTTGCGTATTACCGTGGGTACCGCTGAGCAGCATCAGCGTCTGATAACTGCGCTAAAAGAGCTCAGTATCTAGTAAAAGTTTAATTTTTACTCATACTCAGCCTTTAGCTATTACTATAAATTTATATTAAGAATCTGCTTGTGCCAGCACCGCAAGCAGATTACCGACTTTATCCAAACACTCTTGATATTCGGCATCAACGTCTGAGGCCACGGTAATACCGCCGCCCGCCCATAAACTGACTTGTTTATGGCCATCTGCTAAATTTGTCGCTTGTAAGCTGCGAATCAGTACATTCCACTGACCACTGCCATCAAAATTCATATAACCCATGGTGCCGCAATAAGCACCGCGCGCTGCTATCTCTAATTCTGAGATAATCTCGACCGCCCGTTTTTTGGGAGTGCCAGTGATAGAGCCTGCTGGCAAGCTGCCAAATAACACGCTCAAAGGATGAGTGTCGGCCTTTAATTTAGCGCTAATGGTACTAACCATATGATGCACATTACTAAAGCTCTCGATAGCAAACAGCTTGGGTACTTTGACGCTACCGGTCTGCGCATATTTACCCAAATCATTGCGTAGTAAGTCAACGATCATCACGTTTTCTGCGCGATCTTTATCGCTGGCAAGTAATTGCTGCTTAAACACTTCGTCTGCTGCATTAGTTAAGCCGCGTGGCATAGTGCCTTTTATCGGCTTAGTAGTGATGGAGTGGTGCCCACTTTCAGCGTCTTTGGTAAAAGTAAAAAACAATTCTGGCGAACAGCTTAATAATTCAAAATCTAAAGGGGTTGAATTATCACTACGAGCCGCACTAACGCCTATGTAGCCGGCAAAGGGCGCTTGCGTATTGCGCTGTAAGCTTGGCAGATAATCTATCAAGTTTAAGGACGCTGGCGGGTTATCATCACAGCTGACCGGAGTCGTTAATTGACCTTGCCAAGCTTGGGTTAGATTGATCTGATAGCAGTCGCCTTGCTGTAGGTAGCGCTGAGTCTGTACAAATGCTTGTTGATAGTCATTCTTAGACCATTGCGACTCTAACACTAAAGGCGCTAGTAACGCAGACGGTAATTTGGGATAATTAGTTACAGATATTTTATTATCCAGATCTTGTAAATAGCCAATAAGATCGGCTATCGCGGCCTCGCTATCAGTTGTTTCTTTAGTAACCCCAGTATCTTTTATAGTCAATTGCCAGAATAGTTGCTGAGCACTGTCTCGGTTATTAGTCGTGACAGCCGTCAAATAAATATCATAATGACCCATTACGGCAAGCGGCTGCTTGGCAGCTTGAATGTTTGTGGCCGGACTTAGCTGCCTAGCGGCAACGTCATAACCAATAAACCCAATAAGGCCGTGCGAGTAGTCAGGCTGATTAGAGTTAGGTTTTTCTAGTACTACTGGCTCGTTATCTTTATAGCCCTTACCTTCAAAGCTTTGACTATAACGGATCAGCTGTTGTTGCCAAGCCTCATAACTCATTAGAGTACTAGTAGTGGCTTTATCTGTATGGCGATAGTTTTGAATGACTTGATAAGTCGATGGAGAGTCAGCAGTAGCATAAAGCTGCCAGCTTACTTTTGGCAACAGCGCAATGATAGGCTTGCCATCATTATTTAGCCAAGCCAATTGCCAGTTGGCTTTAGAATTGCAAGCGAGCAGATGCTGCTGCAATACAGGCAATAACTGTGCTGCGGATAAATGATTAAAACGCCAGCTATGACCTTGCATAACTGGCGTCTCATTTATAAGAAGATTTAGATTACTCATAGGTTAAGCAGTGTACTCTTTGATAATTAAAGTCGCGTTAGTACCGCCAAAGCCAAAACTATTACTCATTAGCGTCTTTAGAGGTGTTTCGCGCATTTGGGTGACAATATCAAAACCAGCGGCTTCGTCATCCAAGTTTTCAACATTGATACTTGGTGCGATAAAGCCTTCTTGTAGCATAAGTAAGCAGTAGATAAGCTCTTGCGCGCCAACGGCTCCTAAGCTATGACCCGTCATCGATTTAGTCGAGCTGATTGGCGGTACTTTGCTAGCATCATCGCCGAACACTTTGGCAATGGCTTTAAGCTCAGTGACATCGCCTAATGGCGTGCTAGTGCCGTGACTATTAATATAATCAACGCTCTCAAGGTCGGCCTCCGCTAGCGCTTGCTGCATACAGCGTACCGCGCCTTCACCGCTTGGGGCCACCATCTCAGCGCCATCTGAGCTTGCGCCATAACCGACGATTTCCGCTAGGATATTAGCGCCGCGCGCTGTTGCATGCTCTAAGCTCTCAACCACTACCATCGCGCCGCCTGCAGCAATCACAAAACCGTCACGATCTTTATCATAAGCACGAGAGGCAAGCTTTGGCGTCTCATTATACTGAGTGCTGACCGCGCCCATCGCATCAAACATACAAGACTGCGTCCAGTGCTCAGACTCACTACCACCCGCGAGCACCACATCAGCTTTACCTAATTGGATAAGCTCGGCGGCATGGCCTATGCAGTGAGTGGAGGTAGCACAAGCTGAAGCAAGAGAGTAGGAGACGCCTTGGATCTTTAGACCCGTAGCCAGCGCCGCTGATACTGAGCTGCCCATGGTTTTGGGGACTGCCATCGCGCCAACACCGCGCAGACCTTTTTCGCGCATAGCGTCTACTGCGTTCATGATGTTTTCACTAGAGGCACCGCCAGAGCTTGCGACTAGTGCCACACGCGGATTATTATTAATTGTGTCAAGCGACAAGCCTGATTGCTCAATCGCATCTAAAGCGCTGACGTAGGCATAGAGACTAGCATCACTAAAAAAGCGTTTTAGCTTGCGATCGATAGCTGAGGTATCCAGCGCCGACTTGTCGATACTGCCGCTGATTTGCGACTTAAAACCATGCTCAGCATAAGTCTCATTAAAAGTAATGCCAGATTGCCCTTCTTTAAGAGACTTAGTAACGCTAGCCAAATCATGACCGATGCAAGAGACAATCCCAGCCCCTGTGATAACTACTCGGCGCATATTATATTCCTTGTAATAGCTGTGTTTTAATCAAAGTTTGGATGCTTTATTGACCGTCTTTGCGATAGTATTGTTTATAAAGTCAATGAAATAAATCTTAAACTTACTAAAAATACGCGGCTGATAACGGTAGTTTGCTACATAGGAGAACGATAATCCTTATGTCAACTCAAGCATTAGATAAAGTAGTGCTAATAATACCTTAGTTCTCACTATAATAAAGCATAAGCTATGCAATATCTTTTATTGACTGGTAAGTTTAATTAAAATAGTCATAATAGTTAAAGGCTGAATTATAGAATAATTCGAGAAATGTTTTTGGATTATTATCTTTATACATTGATATTTTAAGATACAAATTTTATGTTGCTAATAACATTGTTCACACTGACAGTAGTCGTCTAAATTGGCTACTCTAACAAGCGAAAATCTAATAAAAACTAAATTTAATGATCACTACTCTTCATTTAAGGATATAACTATGGCAAAGCGTGACAGTCTTTCTAAAGGTATTAGCACTATTGGACATTTTACTCGCAATAATCTTGAGCGCATGGGGTCATTTATTGACAGCGCCAATGCCAAGACGGGTAAACCGCGTCAATATAAAGCGGTAAATTTAGGCGATGATGACTATCAACAAGACTTATTTCGTGAGCAAACGCTAAAGGCCACTCAGCAATTATTAGGATCGCGTTTTGCTACTTATGGCAAATATGCCAAAAAAGTCGTGCCCAATAGCCTATTTGAGTCAACAGTGGATGGAGCATTTGCGCAAGTGGCTAATCTTGCCTCAACTTGGAGTAAATTAGATCTGCCTAACGAGCACCGCTTTGCCGATGTCGCTAGTTTGGACGATGAACAGCGTTATGCCTTAGCGACTGATATCGCTAACCAAAACCGCGCTTTAGCAACATTAGGCGGTATCACTGGTTTGGCAGGCTTGCCAGGGTTGTTAGCTGATACTTTATGGCTATTACTGGTATCACTGCGTACCGTTTATCAAATAGCGGCCGCCTATGACAAGCCATTGACAGGTAAGCAAGGCGTGAAGATGGCCTATGAGCTCCTCGCCAATGCTGATTTGAGTAAAATGCAAGAAAAACAAGCTCTGCTAGCTGGTATTGGTGTAGGCAAAGGTTTGCTCGATAACGCCCAAAGCCGAGGTTTGCATAGTGAGCTAAAAAACCTAGGGCTAAAAAACAAAAACGTCAATTACTACGCTGAACAAGTCGATAATATTGCTAGTCAAGTAGGCATTGATTTGGACAAAATTAATCTATCGTGGTTACGTCGCCTATTGCCAGCTACGGCTGTAGTCGTAGGTATGCGTTATAACAGCGCTTTGATTGATGAAGTAATTGGCGTTGCCAAAGCGACTTTTGGTCCTGAGCCTAAGCTTGCTAATAATAAAGCCATTACCGATGACAGTGCTAGCGAAGCGGCGGTAAAACCAGCTGACACTGAGCAAGATAGTAGTGATAACGACACTGACAATAAAGATAACAAAGACAACAAACAAGCCAGCAAAGAAAAAGCTAACGACAGCGCTAAAGAGACGGAAAAAACAAATAAAGACGCTGATAAGACAGACAAAGATGCTGATAAAGCTGAAACCGAAGATAAAAGCACTAACCGTAGTAAAGATAAGCAAAAAGATGAGGTCAAAAAATAATGTAACTAACCAATGATTCAAGCTAGCAAAGATGTTATCTAGATAGGGGTTATTAGACTATCACGGCTACTTAATAGCTGTTATAAACTTTTTTAGAGCTAAAAGCGGCTTAGCGGCTAATAGCTCTTGAAAAATGCTAGAATAGCGCCATTTAGAGTTGACAAGCCTGATAGCTTGAAGCACATTGAAGAATAGTTGTAAAGTGAAATTGCTGATAAGTAGTTGAAATAGCAGCAACATATCTTTATAATACACTGTCCTAAAAATGGGTACTGCCAATAGCCGCGATTATCGTGGGTATAAGCAGATTAGCCCATTTTTTTGTTTTATACCAAACGGGAGAAGGATGCCTTATGGCAACAACTAACCAATTGATTCGCAAGGGTCGCAATACCATCAAGGAAAAGTCAAAAGTTCCTGCGTTGCAAGCGTGTCCACAACGTCGTGGTGTATGTACTCGCGTATATACTACTACTCCAAAAAAACCAAACTCAGCCATGCGTAAAGTATGTCGTGTTCGTTTGACTTCAGGTTATGAAGTATCAAGCTATATTGGCGGCGAAGGCCATAACTTACAAGAGCACAGTGTGGTTCTTATCCGCGGTGGTCGTGTAAAAGATCTACCAGGTGTACGTTATCACACCGTTCGTGGTGCACTTGACTGCGCAGGCGTAAAAGACCGTAAACAAGGTCGCTCTAAGTACGGTGCGAAGAAGCCTAAAGCATAATACTTAATATAGTAAATGCTTGAGCTGAATTGTATTACCCATTTAACTGTGCATAGGTTTGGTGTTCGCGTTCAAGGTAGTAGCTATCTAATGATATCTCTACAGGCGATGGACATACCGCTATGCAGTAAGGCTGACTGATAACTCATCGCTATGCTCTTATAAAGGCAGCTTGAGCTTATGAATGTCAGACTCTCCTGAAGAAAAGGATTATTATTATGCCAAGACGTCGCGTCGTTGCTACCCGTGAGATCCTACCGGATCCTAAGTTTGGTAGCCAGACTATCGCTAAATTCATCAACCATGTCATGAGTCATGGTAAAAAATCTACAGCTGAGCGTATCGTTTACGGTGCACTTGAGACTGTAAGCCAAAAGCGCAACATCGAAGATCCAGTAGCTTTCTTTGAAGAAGTGCTAGAAAACGTACGCCCAATGGTTGAAGTAAAAGCTCGTCGCGTCGGCGGTGCTACCTATCAAGTACCTATGGAAGTACGTCCCTCCCGTCGTACTGCCTTAGCTATGCGTTGGTTAGCTGAAGCGGCTGCAAAGCGTTCTGAAAAATCAATGGCTTTGCGTCTAGCGGGCGAATTGAGTGATGCGTCAGAAGGTAAAGGCAATGCTATGAAAAAGCGTGACGAAGTTCACCGTATGGCAGATGCTAACAAAGCGTTCTCACATTATCGCTTCTAAGCTATGGTTTTAAGCCCTTTTTTGGGTGCTAGTTTATTTATTTGTTCTACTGATTACCGCCATCACTATTTAGACTTTTTGTATTAGGGACTTTTAGCAGCATAAAAGTCTGTTAAGACTAAAGTCTAGATGGCGGCCATCTATCTTGATGCTATTCATTAAACGGACTGTTATAACTGCAATATTGCAAAATTACAGTATTAAAATTTATAGTATTCCAAATTTGATGCCTCCATACTTTCATATTATCTCTTTTGTTAACCTAGCATACAGATAGCTTTGAGCACTATGTAAAAGTTAAATAAAAGCCGACTGCTTTTAAAAGAGCTTTTTATTTGAACGATGAGGTAGAGCACCACCCTATATCAATACATACACGACTTTTCCTAGGAAAATACTATGGCTCGTAAAACTCCCCTAAAGCGCTATCGCAACATTGGTATCTCAGCGCACATTGATGCTGGTAAGACGACCACTACCGAGCGTATTTTATTCTATACTGGTAAAAACCATCAAATCGGTGAAACCCATGATGGCGGCGCAACGATGGACTGGATGGAGCAAGAGCAGGAGCGTGGTATTACTATTACCTCTGCTGCAACCACTTGTTTCTGGAAAGGCATGGATAACCAGTTTGATGAACACCGTATCAACATCATCGACACCCCAGGTCACGTTGACTTCACTATCGAAGTTGAGCGTTCTATGCGTGTTCTTGATGGCGCGTGTATGGTTTACTGTGCGGTTGGCGGCGTTCAGCCACAGTCTGAAACCGTATGGCGTCAGGCGAATAAGTATAAAGTTCCTCGTCTAGCATTCGTAAATAAAATGGATCGCGTTGGCGCTGACTTTTATCGTGCGGTAGAGCAGGTTAGAACTCGTCTTGGTGGTAATCCAATACCGGTCGTTATTCCAATCGGCAAAGAAGAAGATTTTGAAGGCGTTATCGATCTAATCACTATGAAAGCTATCTATTGGGATGTTGAGTCTCAAGGCATGAAGTTTGAAGAGCGTGAAATTCCAAGTGAGCTACAAGCTAAAGCGGAAGAGTATCGTGAAATGCTAGTAGAAGCGGCTGCTGAAGTTAGTGAAGAGATGATGAATAAGTATCTAGAAGGCGAAGAGCTTTCTGAAGATGAGATTCATGCCGCTATTCGTGAGCGTACTATTGCGAACGAAATCATTCCTATGCTTTGTGGTACTGCCTTCAAAAACAAAGGCGTACAAAAGATGCTAGACGCGGTTATCCGCTATATGCCAGCACCACAAGATGTACCAGCAATCCGTGGTATTTTGGATGATAAAGAAGAGTCTGAAGGCACTCGTGAAGCTTCTGATGACCAGCCATTCTCAGCGCTAGCATTCAAAATCATGAATGACAAATTCGTGGGTAACTTAACCTTCGTTCGTGTTTACTCAGGTGTTATGCAGCAAGGCGGTAGTGTTTATAACCCGGTGAAGATGAAGCGTGAGCGTATCGGCCGTATCGTTGAGATGCATGCTAACTCACAAGAAGAGTTATCTGAGATCCGCGCTGGTGATATCGCAGCCCTAGTCGGTATGAAAGATGTCGGTACTGGTGATACTCTATGTGATGAGAACAACGTTATCACTCTTGAGCGTATGGAATTCCCAGATCCTGTTATCTCTTTGGCGGTTGAACCTAAGACCAAAGCTGACCAAGAAAAAATGTCTATCGCTTTAGGCCGTTTGGCAAAAGAAGATCCATCATTCCGTGTTCATACTGATGAAGAGTCTGGTCAGACAATTATCAGTGGTATGGGTGAGCTGCATCTTGAGATCTTGGTTGATCGTATGAAGCGTGAGTTTAACGTTGAAGCTAACATCGGTGCGCCGCAGGTTGCTTATCGTGAAACGATTCGTGACACGGTTGAACAAGAAGGCAAATTCGTACGTCAGACAGGTGGTCGTGGTAAATTCGGTCACGTTTGGTTACGTCTTGAGCCACTCGATCCAGCGGGTGATGTTGAATACGAATTCGCTGAAGAGGTCGTTGGTGGTACGGTACCAAAAGAATTCCACGGTGCGGTCGATAAAGGTATTCAAGAGCGCATGAAGAACGGCGTATTGGCAGGCTATCCAGTGGTTGGCGTAAAAGCGACTCTATATGATGGCTCATACCATGACGTTGACTCTGATGAATTATCTTTCAAAATGGCTGGTTCTATGGCCTTCAGAAAAGGCTTCTTAGCGGCAAACCCTGCGCTACTTGAGCCGGTGATGAAAGTTGAAGTTGAGACCCCAGAAGACTACATGGGCGACATCATGGGCGATTTGAACCGTCGTCGTGGCCTAGTACAAGGTATGGAAGATCTGCCTGGTGGCACTAAGCAGATCCGTGCTGAAGTACCATTAGCAGAGATGTTTGGTTATGCCACACAAATGCGCTCAATGTCACAAGGCCGTGCTACTTACTCAATGGAATTCCAGAAATATGCTGAGATTCCAAAATCAGTAGCCGCTGAAATCATCTCTAAGTTCAACTCTAAAGATGAAGAATAAATAAGTGACTAATGACTAGTTAGAGTGCTCTGTTTAAGGAGCATTGCTACTAGTCATTATTACTGTTAATGATTGAATACACTAATAATTGGTTAAAAGACTTGTTATTAGTGATTATTTTCTTATAATATCTGCACGTTTAGTGCAACCCTAAATACTTATATCAATGTGGTCAGTATTATTTTAGACATACTATCAGTATAAAGTCTAAAAACGGGCCCCAATAAAAAGGAAATACCCATGGCAAAGGCCAAGTTTGAACGCAGCAAGCCACACGTCAACGTCGGAACCATTGGACACGTTGACCATGGTAAAACCACCCTTACCGCCGCTATCGCAACCGTAGCTGCTAAAAC
>JARIDJ010000067.1 GCA_029267175.1 Psychrobacter sp.
GTAGGAATGATAAGATAAATAACCCAAAGCACTTTAAGGGGTTATGGTAACGCATTATAGCGAAGATTAAAGCACTTATTAACAATAAATTTTGGCTAAAATACTTTTGGTTATAAGTTATTGAAAGACATTAACTTTAAGACTTTATAATGACTAATCGACTGATTATAATAAAAATCATTATCCTATTTTCTTTATAGTGTTATTGTGAGTAGCTAAAAATAAAACTAATCACCGTTGGTCATAATTTTAATACCTTACATACTATAAAGTTAGCTACAGCCGCTAATTACCCTTAAAATTAACAAAACACATAGCTGCTTAAGAATCCTCATCGTAAGAGTCGTAACATGATCGAATCTAAGAAATACTTATTTTTATCTTGTCTGTCTACCGGTAAACAAAATCCTCGTTATTTAATCTTAGTATTTTTCAGTGCAGTCTTATTACTGCTCATAAGTAATTTGGTGTTAGCAGCTCCACTTACTCCAAATCCTGTTATAGACAAGAGCTGCCCAACAGGCTTTATAAAAGATAACTTAGCTGATAATGACTATAGCAAACTAATAACTAGTAGAACTACTGGTATAGCTCAAACTATTACTGGCACTAACACTATTAATATTCCTTTGAAAATCAAAGTTACCAAACAAGATACAGGAGCCGGAACGGTCGTTGAGGAAAGCTTTTCAGCCTTTACTAATGCAGGTTATAGCGGTCTATTTGTCTGGCAGACTTTCGGTCTAAAACCTGCTAAGTCTGAGATTACGCTTGAGTTTTTTGATAGCAGCACTAATCAACCTATGTATCTAACTGATTTTGCTATGAGCGCGTTTGATATTGATGTTGGTAGCTTTGATGACTATGTGGCTTTTAGAGGAGTCTCTAAGAACAACAGCTCCTTACCCCCTACTAACCGTACCTCAAATTCTCAAATTAGAGAAATCACTACTGCCCCTTCCACAGGTATTATATTTCCGGGATATAATATGAAAGATGGGGGTAAAAACTGTGCTGAAAAAAGCTTTGATGGTAATTGCCAGGCTTCTATCAGCTTTCCTGACCCAGTCAAATCTGTGACTATTACTTATACTAATGGTGATCGTATAGCTAATAATTCATCTTCGGGTCGTCAAGGAATGGAGCTAAAAGTAGATAACTACTGCTATGAACCGATTACGACTTTTTCAGGAACCGTTTTTAATGATAATGGTGGTATTAATTTACCAACAGCCAATGCAACTAACGCTAATATTTATAGTCCGCCTTATGATAGTACGACTTATTTTAATGGACGCTTTGATAGTAGTAACGAGGTTGGTATAAGTGGAAGTACAGTCAGCTTAGTCAGTTGTAATAACTCCTCTAAAGTTTATGCCACTCAGACTCTAACCTCTACTGCTGCGAAAAATGTCGGTAAGTTTGCCTTTAAAATACGTCAAAGCGATCTAGATGATCAAAGCTCTACGTGTATTATTGAAAACGATAACTCCGTTTACCCTATTCGTACGACTATTAGCAGGATACCTGTTCTCTTAAACTCTGTAAAATTTAACTATCCAGATAATAACTTTGGCCGAGTTATTCAAGAAAATGTGGCTCTAGTACTAGAAAAAGAGCAGTATGCTAATGACTGTAAGCTACCGAGCCTAACAGCTGCGAACCTCCCTTATACTAAAAACTCTCTAGGGACTACACCGAGTGCAGAAGCTAAAATCAGACCAGACCAATGCATCGCTTATAAAGTGACTGCGACTAATCGATCAAGCTTAGAGTTGAACAATATAATTATCAGCGATGAGCTACAACAAAAAGATGCCAATAAACCAAGTTTGGGCTTAATTTTGACTACACCAAATCGTACTAGTACTAACAATACGGGTTATAGCGATGGTATCGCTTATGGCGCAAGTGGCACCGTCACCAGTGAGGCTTTTATATTAAAACCTAAAACCAAAGCGTCTTTTTATTTTAATACTAAATATGGTACAACACAGACGCCATAGACTAATAATACGTTAGGGTTTACTCTTAGCAAAATCTGACTGATAGGCAGGATTTTACTTTATGAACCCTACTGTAATCGGCTACAGCTTTTTGATGTTAGCTATTGTTTTTGAAGTCTTGGGCACGACTTTTTTGGTCAAATCTGAGCAGTTTACGCGCTTAGTGCCGACGCTCTTTATGGCAGTACTTTATATTGGCTCGTTTTATTTTTTATCACAAACCATCAAGACTATTCCCTTAGGTATTGCCTATGCTATTTGGGGCGGCGTGGGTATTATTCTAACCGCTATGATTGGCTTTGTTATTTTTAAGCAAAGCATCGATATACCGGCGGTGGCAGGCATTGCGTTGATTATCGGCGGAGTGGTGGTGATTAATGTATTCTCAAAAACGGTGGGACATTAGGACTTTTTCACCACCAAACCGGATCGGCGCTTGCCAGCTTCGCCAAGCCTTTTTTCGCTGACTTAACCTCAACCTTATCCGCTGGCAACTCGGCAATAAACCTTGACGGTTTATCGAAGTAACCTGAGTAGCTGGCAAAATAATCCGGCGCAGTTAGGTAAAGTTTATTTTTTGCCCGGCTACACGCGACGTAGAACAGCTTACGCTCTTCTTCTAACTCCTCAAAATCATCTAAAGAGCGATAATGCGGGGTCATGCCATCGACTAGTGAGTTGACAAACACTATCGGCCATTCAAGTCCCTTAGCGCTATGAATGGTCGAGATGGTGACTTTATCATTTTCATCATCTTCAGGCGTGTCCAGCGCTGCCACTGAATCATTAGGCGGATCTAGAGCTAGATTTTCTAAGAAATTATCAAGGCTACTGTGCTCGCTGGCTAAATTTTTTAGCACGCGAAAGTCTTCACTACGCTCACGCCAATTCTCCTCAACCGTCTTGAGAACAGGAATATAAAAGTCAAGAATCAGCTCAATGATAGTGGCAACTGAATTGGCCTGTTGCGCTTTAGTTAAAGTAGTATATAACGGCGCAAGCTGCGGACTTTTTTTGCTAAATTTGGGAAATATCAATGGCTCAAACGAGTTGTCATCGTCATTAATCGCTTGTGTTAAGCGCGTCGCCGTTACCGCCCCTACCCCTTTAAACAGCGTTAAAATTCGATGCCAAGCGATAGTATCATTAGGGTTATAAAGGATTTTGACAAAGGCGAGTACGTCTTTGACATGGCGGCGCTCAATGAACTTAATACCGCCAACCACGATAAAAGGAATGCCGCGCTCCATAAATTCTAGCTGTACGTAGTTAGATTGGAATGAGGTTCGGCATAGTACCGCAAAGTCGTTGTAATCATAGTCAGCTTTGTGCTCAACTATTTTATCAGCGATATATTTGGCCTCGCGAGTCTCGTCGCTGGCACGGCTAAAGACTGGTTTTTTACCACTAATGGCTACATTGGAGTACAACTGTTTTTGATAACCCAAAGTGATTTGTGCTGATAAAGCATTGATATAATTCAAAATCGCAGGCGTACTACGATAGTTTTGCTCAAGCTTAATCAAGCTCGCTTCAGGGTAAGTCTCACCAAACAGTAAGATGTTTTCATAATTGGCGCCGCGAAAAGCGTAGATGCTTTGATTGTCATCACCCACCACCATTAAGGATACTGAAGCTGGCGCACAAATTAGATCAATTAGCTGCTTTTGCGGAATATTAGTATCCTGGTATTCATCGACCATCACATAGCGATAATTGTCCTGCAAGAGCCGACGAAAGGTATCGTTAGTCTTTAGATGACGCACTACTTGACTGATAATATCATCAAAATCATATAAGTGATTGGCGCGTTTATACTCATGAAAATCAATAGCTAGCTGCTCGATAATAGGAATATGAATAGCGATATCTGGATAGTTATCCTCAACTAAGTCTTTGATAGCAATGCGGCGATTTCTAGAAGTAGAGAATATATTTTGCAAAGTACGTTTGCGCGGAAAGGCTTGTTTTTTGGTCTGAGCCGGATACTTTTTTTCTTTGAAAATAAGATCAATGGCGTCCTCGCTATCCCCAGTATCCAAAATAGTAAAGCGCGGATTAATACCGAGTAGGCCTGAGTACTGCCGCAGTAGCCGATTACAGAACGAATGAAAAGTGCCGCTAGTAATATCATTGAGCATTTTGCTGATCGGTAAAGTATCTTCTGCTAACTCATCCTCAGATAAGGTATCGACAAGCAGGGTTTTGGCGCGACTTTTTATCTCATTAGCAGCTTTACGAGTAAAGGTTAGTAGCAATATTTGTTTGGGCGCTACGCCGTTCTCTAATAGATAGCTGGTGCGATAAGTTAAGGTTTTAGTTTTACCCGAACCTGCGCCAGCGATGACTAAAGCTTTACCTGCGATAGTGGTCGCAGCCAGCAATTGATTAGGATTTAGCTCACGAGCATAATCGACTTTTAGACCCAACTCTGCACGCAAACGCGGCTTTAACACATTGTCATCAGCGTCAATCAAATTAGCCTCAAGCTTTTTGATAGCCAGTTGCAAGCGCTCAAGCTTAGGCTTGATATCAGCGAAGTTTTGGGGATATTGGTAGGATTCAGTATTAAAAACGGTAGCTGACATTAGGAGCGATAACCTTTGGCTTGATGGCTTTGAATTTATAGTATTCGATTTATACTTTTTGCTTTATAACTTGCTTGATAACAAAAGATGTTCGATATAAAAAAACTGGCCATTAATAGTATCAATGACCAGCGCTAACAACAATCACAATTGGCAGGATTTAGAGGTTTAGATCTTAGCGGCCTAATACTGCACGAGGATCGATAGGGTTGCCATTGAGACGAACTTGGAACTCCAGCGCCACTTGCTGAGTTTGACCGGTGCTGCCCATCGTGGCGATGCGTTGACCCGTCTGTACCTGCTCGCCCTCTGCTACCAACAGCTGACTGTTATGCGCGTAAGCGGTAATGTAATTATCACTGTGACGAATCATAATCAAGTTGCCGTATTCAGCTAGGCCATTGCCAGAATACAGAACAGTGCCGCTTTGGCTGGCGAGTACCGGATCGCCCTCACGGCCTGCGAACCACATTCCCATATTACCAGTAGTGCTATCAAAATTACGGATGACTTGGTTTTGGGTAGGATAAGCATAACCTGAGGTAGAGTTGGCAGTATTTTGATAAACAGGGGCTGGCGTTGGCGCAGGGCTAGGCGTATAGGTTGGGCGGGTGTTAACCGGCGAGCGATTATTGGCATTATAAGTAGTAGTGCTAGCCGCTTGATTTCCTTGCCACAGCTTTAGCCATTGTCCGGTGTAGATGGTATATTTGCTATCAAGATTATTGAGCGCGCCAATTTGGCGATAATTTAAGCGATAGCGCTCAGCGATTTGGCTCACGGTATCGCCGCGTTTGACTAGATGATAATTAGGCACGCCTTGATTATTGGTAACAATTTGAGGGCCTGAGACATTATTATTTTGGTAGGTAGGCTTGGTGGCACAGCCTGACACAGTAAGCATAGCTATGCTCAAAGAGCCAATAAAAGCAGCTGTTAGCGGCGATTTGAGAGTGAGGGTTTTCATACGAGTTTTCCTATAGTTCATTCGACTCATGGAGATGCTATAAAATACAGTTACGACACGCGCTAGTATAGAACGATAAACTAAGGCTTTATCAAGAGGATGTCAAATCGATTCGCTAGCCGCTTTATCACCGGTAATAAACCTGTCCTTTGAGCCACTCGCTGCGCACTAGCAACACCGTTGCTAAAAGCTGTTTCTTAGAAAATTTTAAAGGTTTTAATTTCGCTTCTTTTTCGCTTCTTTCTCGCTTTTTTTAGTATCTTTGAACGAGCTGTCTAACCTTTTTTGCAGTGAAGTCAAAGTATTAGGTTATAATACCTACTACTAGCAGGGTTATATCATTGAGGTGATGTAACAATATTACGCTATTGGTTAATGATAGAGTAACGTAGATAAATATACTACCGTTATGTTGCTGTGATTGGCTCTCAGGTCACAATACATCTACACATTGGCCGATATTTTATGTGACATTTTAAGCTTTTCCTATTACCATAAGACCACTCAATAATGTTAAGCGAGCGTGATACCGGATGAATAATAATTTGATTTTATCTACCTTTTTTGTTGCCAAAAAAGCGGCCTCTAAAATTGGCATTGCAGGTCTAATCATGTCCGCTGCGATGTTATCCCAAGTTAGCCAAGCAGCAGATAATATAGCCACTACTATTCCCTTAGATATGTCGGGCATGAATATCACCAAGCACGAGATTGCAGTGATGCAAGTATTGTCAGAGATCTGTCCGCCTATGCTCTATGGCAACCAAAAACAGCGTTTTTATAAGTCTTATAATGTGCAATTGCATGAGCTGATGCCCTCATTAGAAGACCCTAAAGCGGCAATTCAATACTTATCTACTCAGCAAGATTATCGCCAAATTTTACAAGGCATTCGTAGCTGGACTATGAAATTCTCAAAAAGTGAAAATAAAGCACTTTGTGAAGATCTAGCCAATGCTGCTTTGTAGATTAGCTTGGTAAGTCATGTCATTAAGGCTCAAAAAGTAATACTCGTATAAAGTAATCATAACAGCTTGCTATCGCTATTCTTATCTAAGAGCAGCATGGCAAGCTTTTTTGTGCAAAGTATTATTAGCGATAAAGCGCTGATCTAACACTTACTAAGCTTTTATAGGCTCTAAGAGTAACCCAACTGACTTTTGTTGCTTTCAAGGACTATAAATTTCGTCAATCGTGTGCTTAGCTATTGATGACTAAGCCTTTTTAGATTATTCTTGCTAGCGTTAATGAGTAAGCTCACTAGCCGTTTTGATTAAGCTAGTTTTAGGAAATAATCACTTATACGGTGATTATAAAAACGATCAGCAGTGAGCGGATGACTTCAAATTTATCGTACTTATTTGTCATATCTAAACAGGTATTTGAGATAGGTGTTCATTTTATATCTATTAAAATTAGTAATTTTTTAACTTTTTGGTATTACTAATGCGGTTAGTAGATGTCTTTAGATTCATGATGTGGTGTAACAATTTATGACAGTTAAGCGTGTAAAAAAACAGCTTGTACAGCTAGTGATTGGTGTTAGCGTCTCATTGGGTGCAGTAGCCGCTAGCGGCGCTATTCAGCCACCTGAGATGGACAATACGGCTTATGTATTGATGGATTACAATACGGGTGAGATCTTGGCTCAAAAAAATGCCAATCAGCCTCTCCCGCCGGCCTCATTAACCAAAATGATGACCAGTTATATCATCGAACAACGTTTGGCCTCAGGAGATCTAAAGGAAGATGAACAGGTTTTGATGAGTGAGAATGCTTGGTGCCGCGGTACTAGTAGTCAATCGTGCATGTATGTTCCTGTCAATCAGACAGCTAGTGTTATCGATATGCTACGCGGTATTATCATTCAATCCGGAAACGATGCTTCAACAGCTATGGCTGAACATATCGCAGGCTCTGAGGCCTCGTTTGCCATTTTGATGAATGAGCAAGCCAAAAAATTAGGTATGGAGAATACTAATTTTGTCAATCCAACTGGCATGCCAGCTGAGAGCCACCGAGCATCAGCACTTGATTTGGCTAAGCTTGCCCGCGCTATCATCAAAAACAGCGGTGATTACTATAGTTTATATGCTGAAAAAGAGTTTACCTATAATGGCATCACGCAAGGGAACCGTAATGCCTTATTAGCCACTGACTCAACTGTTGATGGTCTAAAAACAGGCCATACCGATGCGGCAGGTTACTGCTTAGTAGCCTCAAGTAATCGCGATGGTATGCGTCTGATCTCTGTAATTATGGGCACTGAGAGTCAGCAAGCGCGTGCTGATCAGTCTCGTGAGCTGCTCAACTGGGGCTATGGTCATTTTACTACGGTCACCAAAGCGCCTGCTGGACAATTTGTCAGCAAAGTCCCGGTTTGGTTTGGTGAAGCTGAAGAGGTTGAACTTGCTACAGCTGATAACCTACAAATACTCACCACCAAAACGCAAAAGAATAAAATCACTACGGTAGTCGATATTCCTGAGAATTTACAAGCGCCTATCACTAAAGGTCAAGAAATCGGCAAAATGATGGCGGTAATCGATGGTAAAGCAGTCGCCTCGGTGCCTATCATCGCTATCAATGATGTCGCTCAATCCGGTTTTTTCAGTCGTATGTGGGAGCACGTAGTACGCTGGGCACAAAACTTGTTTTAGTGGTTAGATAGTCCAGACTAACAGGCCAGGCATTTATGCTTGGCCTTTTTTATTGTTTTTTTAATAGATGATAAAGAGTCTTACTATCTTGAGTTGCAGCATAGCAATAGTCTACTCCTGCCGCTTTAAGCAGATATTCAAAATTCTCCAAAAACCGCTCTTGATGCGCAGGATACCAATAAATGATTAATACTCGGTAACTTGTTTCTTTTGCACGAATTAATTTGGCTAGATGAGCGGCTTGTTTTGGTAATAGCTCTTGGGCAATCATAACTATATCGACTTTCGACGCTTCAAGCTCTTGTAAGACTGCAAACTCGTGCTGCTTAGCCATAACTCTTGCGCCCAAAGCTTGCAACCGGTCAGCTATCACGCCCATTTTTTCATTATGATAATAAATAATAGTTAGAGCAGAAAGCGGCTTTTTAGAGTACTGAAGACTAGAGTACTGCAGATTAGAATATTGGGAGTCAGAGTAGTGAGAATTATTCTGATAAGCGTTTTGTAGCGGTAAAATGATGGTGAACTGACTCCCTACTTCAAGCTCGCTAGTAACTTCAATAGAAGCTCCTAATAACTGCACTATTTGACTAATCACTGGTAAGCCCACTCCAGCCCCTTCATAATCACGCGTCCGACTTGGATCTATCTGAAAAAAGGGTTCAAAAATGTCTTTGAGATACCTCTTATCAATACCTATACCGGTATCGCTTACTTTAATCTCCCAGCGAATACTTTTATTAAAATGAGTCAATTGCGATTCAATAATAATCTGGCCACTTTCAGTGAATTTAATAGCGTTTTCAATCAACGTTCTCAAGATCTGTTTTATTTTATTAGCGTCGCCTTCAAGCTCATAATCTATATGATAAATACGACTAATAAGCTCCAAATCTTTTTGTTTAGCGGCTGCTTCAAATTCAGCTATTAGCTCTGAGAGTAGCTGTAGCGGATTAAAGACCCTAAGATTGATACTGATCTGCCCTTTCTCTATTTTATTAAGCTGAATGATACGCTCAATGGTCGCCTCTAAATGCTGGCTACCTTTATGGATAATAGCTAAAGTATCTTTTTGCTCCATACTCAGATAGTAATTATCAAGTAATTGCAAACCGCCAGAGATAGCATTTAATGAGGTTTTTAACTCATGAGTGATCATGCTCTGAAAGTTGTTGCGCTGTACGTTTAAAGACAAGTCCTTATTGTATAACTGCTGCTCAAATACCGCTAACTCCTCAAGCTGTTGTTGGCGTTTTTTTAGCTGCTCAAATAAACCTACCAAAGCCAGACGAATAGCTGTCAGCTCTGTAAGTTTAAAGTGCTGCTGGATAACGGGTAATTGCTCAATATCGGGATTGCTTACTACTATTTGGCACACTTTTGCTAACTCAGCCAACTCTTTAGTTGCGCCTTTTAGACGACGCAGTAGATAAAATAAGCTAGCGATGCTAACCAAAAAAATACCCAATAACAGCAAATAATTTTGAGATAACCACTGCAAACGTAGTTGTTTTATATCTAGGCTAATATTGATATAACCAATCAACACTTGTTGCGCGCCCAAGGGCTCAGCTTCTTGAGTATTAGCGCTCTCGGTGTTGCGACTTTGATTATCAATAGCTGCTAATTGTGCAGCATTATAATAATGACTACTGCCCAAATAACGGCTAGTTACCGCTCTATTAAAACTAATACTATCGGCAAATAGAGCGTTATACCAATCGCGATTATTGCGCTCGATATTATTAATATCGTTAGTTTCATTGCTATCATTGTTATCGTTAATATCGTTGGCATCCACTGCCAATATAGGAGAATCAGAGGAATAAAAAGTTATGTTACTTAAGGCCGGGTTATTATCTAACAGTACATTAATCTGCCTAGCAACTAGGCTGGCGCCATCTACCGTTGAGGCACTATTCACTAGTAACTTTGAGAGCTGCTGCACGTGTGAGCGCTGCTGTTTATAATATTGCACAAAACCATACACCATAGACCAACCACAGATAATAATAAAGAACACTAAAAAGGTTGGAACAATCAATCGCCTAATAAAGCTAGCAAAAGAGGTTGAAAATAGGTTGCTCATATTATCGACTTAAAGTAGCAGCGCTTGAAGTTATATGACTAATGATAGGACTAAAAAGCTAGATCAGTGATGTAACGACATTATTGACAATAACTAAACATCGCCATCAACACAGGATTAGAAGCAAAGCCCTACTATAAAATAAAAAGGCAAGGAATACGAATCATTCCTTGCCTGTACTGATATTTTTTAGAGTCAATAAATGCCTCTATCGACTCTAGTAGCTCTTCACAGCTTTTCACAATAGATAGCTTCTAATCCTAAAAAGATAACTATTAGCGTTTTTTGTCGCTGCGCTTATCACTTTTTTTATCGCGTGAGGTATACTTATGCGCGCGGTTACGCTCGCGCTGTTTGAGCTGCTGAGCCTTGGCTTTGGTTGGCGTATCGCTCTTATTGGCATAAGGGTTTTCATTGAGCTTAAAGACGACGTTAAGCGGTGTACCCTCAAGCTTGAACACTTGACGAAATTGGTTTTCAAGGTAGCGCTGATAGCTCTTAGGTAGTGAGCCGGTCTGATTACCATGAATCACAATTACCGGCGGATTGTGACCACCGATGTGCGCGTAACGCAGCTTAATACGGCGACCCGCTACCGTTGGCGGCGGATTGGCGGCGACGGCATCTTGCAAAATCTGTGTTAAGCGATTGGTTGAGACCTCAAACATCGAGGATTTATAGGCTTTTAGAATGGACGGATAAAGATTACCCACGCCGGTACCATGTAAAGCTGATATCAGATGCACCTTAACGTAAGGAATAAAGTTAAAGCGGCGATCCATCTCAATTTTGATATAGTCTTTTTGCTCAACGCTCAAACCATCCCACTTATTGATCGCGACCACTAAAGCGCGTCCTGCATCTAACGCATAACCAATCATGTGCAGATCTTGATCAACAATACCTTCTTGCGCGTCAATGACAATTACCGTCACATTTGAGTCTTCAATAGCTTGCAAAGTTTTGATGACTGAGAATTTCTCGACCTTTTCATCGATTTTACCGCGGCGGCGCACCCCAGCCGTATCGATCAATACATAATCTCTGCCCTCGCGCTGATATGGAATATAAATACTATCTCGAGTGGTGCCGGGCATATCAAACACCACTACTCTATCTTCACCAAGTAAGCGGTTCACTAGCGTTGATTTGCCAACATTAGGGCGACCAATAATCGCCAGCTTTAGGCCATTTGGCTCTTGGATATTTTCTTGCTCTGGCATATCGGCGGTGATGACTTCTAGCAAGTTGCCTACGCCGCGCCCGTGACTGGCCGCCATCGGGAAAGGCTCGCCTAACCCTAATGCATAAAACTCAGCCGGCGCTGAATCATGAACGCCATCGACTTTGTTAGCGACCACATAGACAGGCTTGCCTAAGGTATGCAAAAACTTACCAATCTCAGCATCAGCGCCAATCATACCCGCTCGTGCATCCACCACAAAGACAATAATATCCGCTTCATGAATAGCGGTATGCGACTGCTCAGACATATAGTCATCAATATTGCCGCTACCGTCATCCGCTTCACCTATACCGCCAGTGTCTACCACGATAAAGGCTTTACCTTCATACACCGCATCGCCATATTGACGATCACGCGTCAGCCCAGACAAGTCCGCTACTAGCGCTTGACGGCTTTTGGTGAATTGATTAAATAAGGTAGATTTACCTACGTTTGGGCGACCGATTAAAGCCACTACAGGCTTGATACTCATGGGTTACTCTCAATAATAGTCCGTAACAGATAATAATGATAGCAATAGGCTACCAACTATCCTAGACCTAAATAAATGATAATAAATAATAATAGCAGTGAGGTTGGCCTTGATGACGATACTTTAGGCTGTCATAGCCAGTAGCCAGCACTAAATTAGCAATCGTCTAAAGACAAGCGCGCAAGAGTACGTGAATTCACCGTTTTAAACAAGCTTTAATAAAAAGCATGAAACGCTGAACTGGCAGCGTTTACTAGAGATAAGTCTATTGGTTGTTTTATAGCCGTTACTCAATACAGGAGCTACCTTACATTATAGCGGAAGATAGCTATCGTCTTTATATCGAACCAATATAATCAAGCTACCTATAGCTAGCGGCTAATGATGGCTAGCGCGGCAGTTGCCAAATGGCCACTTGACCGGCCTTACTTTGAGTCATCAAACGATTACCAACGACTTTTAGGCTACTCAAAGCGCCTTTGGTCTCTACGCGGCTAACGATAGTACCTGAGGCTGGATTGAATAGATGCACCACCCCTTCCAAATCACCAACCGCGATATAATTGCCGATCATCACCGGATTGGTAAGTTGACGATAAGCAAGCTCATCGCTCTCCCACAGTATCTCACCAGTGCTACGGTTATAGGCGACGACTTTGCCCTCTAAGCTTGTAGCGATAACTTGCTGGTTATTGACCGCTAACGATTTGAGGCTAGCCAATTCATTGACAAACATCACTTCTCGAGAGGCCAAATCGATACCTAGTAGCTGACCGCTGTAGCTAATAGCAAACAGCTGATTATTATCAACGATAGGCATACCATCGACATCGCTCATGCGCTCAACTTCACTACTACCCGTACCGATACCGATACGGCGTGACCACTGTGGCAAGCCATCATCGACCGTAATAGCATGCAAACGACCATCAGCCGTAGCTAATAGAGCAGTCTTATCATCTAATAATGTTGGCTCAGCGGCGCCGCGCACACTAATCGTGGGCACTCTAGTAGAAAACTGCCAAACCGACTGACCGTTTTGTAGCGATAGACCATGCAAAAAGCCATCAGTCGCTGATAAAATAACGCGGTTGCTAGTAATAAGCGCCGGTGTCAACACCGAAGCGGATAACTGTTTTTGCCAACGCTTAGCACCGGTACTACTATCAAAAGCTATAACCTGTCCGCTACGAGTACTGACTATGGCCGTCTGACTAAAAGCATCTAAAGCCACGCCGCCGGTGATCTCTTCACCGACATCGAATGACCATAAGCGCTGTCCGGTACTATCAAAGCCGCTTAGATTACCACCGCGACTCGCCACTACTATTTGACCGTTATCGTAGCCTACTTGCAGATCTAGAGGATCTTTTTTGCCCGCTCCCTTACCAGTATCGACACTAAATACAGGCTGAAGCACACTAATAGGCTGTGCAATTTGTACTAGTTTGACAGGATCATTGACCACCGGCTTGATACCACGATTACAGCCTACGGCAGCGGTAGCCATTAACGCTACTACTGCCACCTGCATGACAGTCTTTTTTATAGTACTGTGCTTGGTAGTCTGGCTTGCCTGAACAAATCGGGTCATTATATTCTCACTACAAAATTAACGGTCAATAAATTGGCTGTCGGTCGTTGCCCAGCCATCACTATACTTTGCTACGGGTATAAATATAGATATAAATGATAAAGGTATCAACTACAAAACACCCAAATCTGATAAAACTACAAAAATAAAGAGATTATACGATGACTTTACTGCGCTTGTTGTGCAGCCTCGTTGCTATTGTTAATCTCGCTAACACTAACATCGCTCGTGTCTAATGCTTGAGCGCTGCTCTCAGGACTAGCAGGTTGTTCAATAAGGCTAGTTTGCGCTTCGATAGGTTCAGGATATACACCTAGGCTCTCCATTTTTAATGCCAACACTGCACGCGGCTCATTACGAGCGCTTAATAATTTCCACGCATTATTATAAGCCTTGATGGCTGCATCATTATTATTTTGCGCTTGATAAATATCGCCCAATAACTCTTGTTGACTGGCTTCAAACGAGCTAGGCAAATCGCTTTTGGCTTCAGACAAAGCAGCCTCCACCTCCCCGGCAGCTAGCAATACTTGCGCATAACGTAAACGCGTTATCGCTTTGAGTCCAGCGTCGTCAAGCTCGATAGCTAAAGCCTGTTTTAGGCTATCGGCGGCGGCGGCAAAGTCATCACTATCCGCTTGCAAGCGTGATTTTAGCATTAGCGCCTGCCAAGCATAAATAGACTCGCCATGAGCGCTAACTAAGCTGTCGATATCACTATTGAGCTGAGTACGGCTTGCATCCAGTGCCGTTAGTGCCTCAGCTTCTAGATCTGGGTTTTGAGCTGCTAAACTCACTTGTTCATTCAATAATTGGATATCGGCATACTGATCGGCGGCTACCGTATCGACACGCGCATGGTTATTTTGCCAATAAGTCCAACCAAAATAACCCGCTAATGCAAGCAAAATAATCGTCACAATATTGCCGCCGTATTGCTTAAGCGCTTGCATCGAATTGTCTGAATTTGGCGAACTAGGATTCAAAGCCATGGGTAATTACCTGATTGAGATTTATAATGAATGCTTATTTTATAACGCTACAAGCTTTACCCCCAAAGGGGGAACGCTTTATTTAGGCTCGCTGGTTTTATGACGATTTGATTGAAAAGTTAGCGGCATCTAACAGCCATTCTTGAGCAGCGGTAGTTTGCTCACCTGTCTGCATGTTTTTAATGCTAACAGTATGATCCTCAAGCTCTTGCTGAGCCAAAATAACCGTCAATGCCGCACCTGATTTGTCCGCCTTTTTCATTTGTGCTTTTAGGCTAGTGGCACTCGCCATCTTAATACGCAGATCAGGACGCTTATAACGAAGGTTTTGAGCATAAGCTATACCCGCGCCATAGACATCCGGATGCGCTACTACAAATACATCACAAGCTGAGGTTTGCTCAAAAGGCGCGACGGCTTCGATAAGCAATAATAAGCGCTCAAGACCCATGGCAAAACCAACCGCTGGCTCAGACTTCACCGGTTTATCGTTATCTGCGCCGATAGATTTTAATTGACCAATAAGACCATCATAGCGGCCACCGGCACAAACCGTAGCTTGGCTACCAAGCTTGTCAGTCACCCATTCAAATACGGTTTTGTTATAATAATCAAGGCCCCGTACTAGATGTGGGTTAATCTCAAAATCGATGCCCAATGCTGTCAAATACGCTTGTACTTGCTCAAAGTGCGCGACACTCTCCGCGCCTAAGAATTCAGCAAGTTTAGGAGCATCAGCAAGCAGCGCTTGGGTGCTAGCTTCTTTACTATCTAAAATACGTAAAGGGTTTGTCGTTAAGCGGCGCTTGCTATCTTCATCAAGCTCTTCTTGCTTATCGGTCAAATAGCTAACTAGCGCCTCGCGATAAGCCTGACGCTCATCAAGCTCGCCTAAGCTATTAAGCTGTAAGCGCATCTCGTCTTTGAGATTAAGCTGTTGCCACATCAGGTGGGTCATGGCAATCAGCTCAGCATCAGCATCAGGTAGCGGGCTACCAAAGCTCTCAACGCCTAATTGATGAAACTGACGATAGCGGCCTTTTTGTGGACGCTCATAGCGAAACATCGGCCCCATGTACCACACTTTGGGCGTATCACCGCGCAGTAGATTATGCTCGATAACCGCCCTTACTGCTCCTGCAGTACCTTCAGGGCGCAGCGTTAAAGGCGTTGGCGGCTCTGACTTATCGGCAAAGCTATACATCTCTTTTTCAACGATATCGGTCGCACCGCCAATAGCGCGGGCAAATAGATCGGTCTGCTCAACGATAGGTAAGCGTATATGCTCATAACCGTAGCGGCCCAAAATATTAGCTAATACTGCCTCCAATTGCAGCCACTGCGCTGACTGGCCTGGCAAGATATCATTAAACCCTTTAATAGCTTTGATCATGGTACGCTTCTATCCTCAAACTTTAAGACGGTTATTTATAAAGGTGATTTTTATTCTAAGCACTCTGGCCAATATTATTTTAATAACGACACTGTTTAGTTAACGACTGTTTTATTAACGACTATCTAACTCGAATGATTTCATTCTCACGTGATTTGGCTAATTCTTCAGCGTGAGCGCGCACCATCTGCTCAATCTCATCCACTAAATTATCGGTATCGATTAGATGACTCTTCTCGCCCATTCGATAAACTAACGATTTAGGAGACGCACCAACGATACCAATATCGGCTTCTTTAGCCTCACCTGGGCCGTTTACTTTACAACCAATAACCGACAAATTCATTGGTTCACGTAGATCCTCTAGACGCGACTCTAAAGCCGTCATCACTTTAATAACGTCAAACTCTTGACGCGAGCAGCTAGGACAAGCGATGAAGTTTACGCCATTGGAGCGAATATTGAGCGATTTTAGAATATCAAAACCGATCTTAATCTCCTCTTCCGGCTCAGCGGCCAAAGAGATGCGAATAGTATCACCAATACCATCAAGCAACAAACCGCCTAAAGCAATAGCAGATTTGACCGCGCCCGTGCGGTAAACGCCCGCTTCTGTCACTCCTAAATGTAAGGGATTATCAATCTGCGCCGATATCAAGCGATAAGCATCCATAGTCAAAAACACATTACTGGCCTTGACCGATACTTTGTATTGATCAAAATTAAGTCGATCTAAAATATCGATATGGCGCATTGCAGATTCGAGCATCGCCTCGCCCGTGGGCTCAGTATATTTGCGCTGAATATCTTTTTCTAAAGATCCAGCATTAACGCCGATACGAATAGGAATATTGTAATCACGGGCACAGGCTACTACTTCACGAACCTTAGCATCACTACCGATATTACCTGGGTTAATACGCAGACAATCAGCACCAGCCGCCGCTACTGCTAGGGCAATTTTATGATCAAAATGCACATCAGCAATAAGCGGTACGCTGACCAATTTACGAATCTCGCCAAAAGCTTTTACCGTATCCATAGTTGGAGTAGAGACGCGCATCAAGTCCGCACCCGCTTCTACGCAGCGCTCGATTTGGGCGACGGTGGCGGCCACATCACAAGTATCAGTATTGGTCATACTCTGCACACTGATCGGCGCATCGCCACCAACGGCCACATCACCTACATATATTTTTTTGGTAACACGGCGATGAATAGGCGTTGACGTTGACATACAAAATCCTTTACATAAGTAAAAATATTAAAAGTTTATGGCGCAAGCTCAAATATAGCGCGATTGCCTGCTGAGTACTGATCAAGAGCTACAGCTTGTTGATTGAGGACTAAGCTGACATTATCGACATCATCAATTTGGATACTAAATGGCGGCGTCCCTATTAGCGTATAGTTGCCTTTGGTCTGCTCACCATTCATCAAACTATTGCCCGAGGCGTCTGTGATATCGACATCGACTGCATCGGTAAGCTTAACTTCTAAAGTAGCACTACTTTGCACTTCACCGCCTAAATTAATTGCTGAACCAGAAGCCCCAACGCCGTCATTTTCTGTAATGATTGCCGCGCCTTGCGCTTGTTCAATGGAGCTAATATCTTCTGCTACCGGCGTGGTTTCATCTACGTCTTGACTGGCATTACTCACCATACGAAACAAAAATACCGCTAGGATAATCAGCGCAATCACGCCAACTATCAACAAAGGGTTGAAGCGAATACGACTGGTCGTATCGCGCTGCAAAGTACCCATAGGTCGCAGTAGCGACTCAGCATTCGTAGCTGAACGCGCTTTTAACTCATTGGGATAAGCCATATCAAAAGCGTTAGCAACGCTATTGGGATCTAGCTGTAAGTATTTGGCATAATTAATAGCAAAACCGCGAGCAAAAGCCACTTGTGGTAATTCGGCAAAATTTTCGTTTTCAAGCGCCTCAAGGTGACGCTTGAGAATAAAAAGCTCAGCTGCCGCAGTCTCAATACTGACCTGTTTCTCTTTACGGGCTTGCTGCAACATGGCACCAAATGATTTTTGCGCATTAAGTTGGGTATTTAGTGATGGTTCGGTCATTGCCATGGTGCCTCTGGATTGTTTAGCCAAATCTTAAGTTGTTTTGCCTCGATGCTTAATGGATAAGCGGATAATAACTGACGCGATAATTGCTGGCGCTGTTTGATATCGTTTTGTGCAGCGGCTAGTTTGATACCTTGTAACATCAAACGCGGACTGACTCCCTGCCCCTGTACCAATATTAAAGTTTCATCGTACAAGCGCTGGGCTTGCTGTACACGATTTTGTTCTAGTAATAAATCAACCAGTTCGATATGAGCGATTAAACTATTGCGATTGCCCTCTAAGGCACGCAAAAAAGCCTTAGCGGCAGCGGCATTATCGCCTAGTTGCAAATAAGTGCGACCTAGGTTTTCAAGAGCACCAATACGGCCCTCATAACCTAATGCAGAACCGGCAATCTCAAACTGCGCGGCCGCCTCGCTATAGCGTTTCATCTGTGATAAATAAACGCCATAGTTATTACGAGCTTGCTCAAAGTCTGCGTCCAGGGCGATCGCCTTTTTGAAATATTCATCCGCTTTTTCAAGATTAAGGCGGCTACCCTCTTGCTGTAATAAAACGCCCATCATATCATAGGCGGGCGCATATCGGCTATTGGCAGCAAAAGCTTTTTCGAGTTGGCGCTGCGCAGCATCAAGCTCGTTTTTACGAATATATTGCGCTGCAAGTGAGGTTCTGACTCGGGCCACTTCTTGTTTATCGCTCTTTTTATTACTATTTTCGCTATTTGGACTTTGATAACGAGTACTGCCCGTCAAATCAGGGTTAGTAGTACTTTGACAGGCTGTTAATAGTAAAACTATCAAGCTACTTGCTATAACCAATCGCTGGTTTATGAGCAGCTTATTAGTTATAGACTGTCTTTTTTTCATAGACAAATATCTCAATTTACTAGTATTAGCGTCATTCATAGCATCCAAATCCTTGGTTTTACTAGCATCAGCATTTATGACACAGGGCGAGTTAAAAAGGCTTTAGTGTAATGGATTTAATGGCATTAAGTACAGTTAAGTTGCGACTTAGTCTTACTTGATCTCTCTAGGTAACGATATAACCGTTTTCAAAAGCTAAAACTTTCTATCAGTATCTTAACCAAATTTCCAAAATATCTCTGATTTTGCTTAGGCTATTATTGTATCTAAGCCTTATCTTTAAAAGGGCTGTCCTTGATAGTCACCTTCTGCGCGCTTCTATCTTTGATACTTTGCTGCCATTTAGCCGAGCGGCGCGTACGATCAGCGACCTGCCCTACCAGCTGACCACAAGCGGCATCGATATCATCACCGCGCGTCTGACGGATAGTACAGACAAAACCGGCCTGACTTAAGATATCACTAAAGGCATGGATGCGATTGTTGCTTGATTTGCCATAATCGGCATGCGGAAACGGGTTAAAGGGAATCAAGTTAATTTTGCTAGGCAAATCGCCTAGTAGCGCCACTAATTGGCGAGCATGAATGTCGCTATCGTTAACGCCATCGAGCATCACATACTCAATAGTGACGTGCTTTTTGTGACGCGGATTGATATCGAACACGTAGTTTCTGGCGGCTGCCATCAGCTCGCTTAAAGGATACTTTTTATTAATAGGTACTAGCTCATCGCGCAGCTCATCATTAGGCGCATGCAAAGAGATCGCGAGCGCCACATCGATATCTTTGGCCAGCTGATACATCTTAGGCACTACCCCCGAGGTCGATAATGTCACGCGGCGCTTAGATAAGCCGTACGCATGATCGCTTAGCATCAGCTGCATCGAGCTGACCACAGGCTCGTAGTTCAGTAGCGGCTCGCCCATACCCATCATCACCACATTAGTGACTTTATTTTCCCACAGGCTATGATCAACATGCGCTAAGCTATCCTGATCATCACTCATATAAGAGGCGTTAGCGACCCATAATTGACCTAAAATCTCAGCAGCGGTCAAGTCGCGCTCAAAGCCTTGTTTGCCGGTGCTACAAAAGCTGCAATCAAGCGCACAGCCCACTTGCGAGGAGATACAAAGTGTCTTACGGCCATCGATCTTACTATCATCAGCTGGAATAAGCACCGTTTCTACTAAGGAGCCGCCGGTGACTTCAAACACCCATTTGCGCGTGCCATCATCGCTGTATTGACGATGAACGACTTTAGGCGCAGTAACACAAGCATTAGCTGATAACTTATCACGTAAGCCTTTACTAAGGTTGGTCATCTGCTCAAAATCAGTGACGCCGTGCTGATAAATCCACTTAATGACTTGGGTCGAGCGAAAAGGCTTCTCGCCGATACTTTTGAAATAATCGCTAAGCTGCGACTGTGTCATGCCTAATAAATTGGTTTTAAGAGGAGCTGACGGATTAGACGTTTGATGCACTGACATAATAAATAACCTTGTTGCATAAGCTAAAACAGCAATGCAGTATTGTGAAGCATGAGCAATCCGCTATGAGCGCGGTCATCATCAATAGCAATCAATTTTATGGATCAAAAACTAAAGCATTGATAAAAAGGTGCTGATAAGGGATTGATAACGCTATTAATTTTAAATACTTAGGGTGAGCTATTTTAAACTAAATTATCGCTAATTATAAAGCAATAATGAATATTAGGCTAACGACTGCCTATTTCAACCATCCACTGCTAGCGCTATATTTACACTTTATAGCACAAACGGCTTACACCCCATAGAGTATAAGCCGTTTGGCGCTACTATTGATAAGCTTGTACCGCTTAGCTAAACGACGTC
Source organism: Psychrobacter sp. (assembly GCA_029267175.1). Taxonomy (GTDB): domain Bacteria; phylum Pseudomonadota; class Gammaproteobacteria; order Pseudomonadales; family Moraxellaceae; genus Psychrobacter. The sequence continues at coordinate 20,827 of JARIDJ010000067.1, forward strand.
CAATAGCAACGCCTCTACCCTGTTAAATACTAAACCGTTTGAGTAGTATTAACGAGTACGAGTAGTAATTTCGTTATCATCGAAGAAGTAGCTGATTTCGCGCTCAGCTGATTCAGCAGAATCTGAACCATGAACGGCGTTTTCATCAATGCTGCTAGCAAAATCTGCACGGATAGTGCCTTCAGCCGCTTCCTTTGGGTTGGTTGCGCCCATGATTTCGCGATGCTTAGCGATAGCGTTGTCGCCTTCTAGTACTGAGACTAGTACTGGACCTGACATCATGAATGATTTTAGATCGTTGTAGAATGGACGCTCAGCGTGCTCAGCGTAAAAACCACCCGCTTTTTTGTCATCAAGCTGTAGCATTTTTGCCGCAACGATTTTTAGGCCATTTTTCTCAAAACGGCTGTAGATCTCGCCGATATTGTTATTACCAACCGCATCAGGTTTGATGATAGATAAAGTACGTTCGTTAGCCATGAAAAGCTCCTAATAAATAGTGAAGTAAATAAAATAAGGCGTCAAAATATGACTGCCTTGTGCTTAGCAAATAAGTGCTGCCTATTATAATGATTAAGACTATAAATGATAGGGTTAATTTAGGGTTGTGCCTTGCTAAACCGTAAATATTATTACAGCCCATAAATAAAAATCCCAGTGTCTTAACATATTAAGGCACTGGGATTTAGTTGTATTATTTTTATGATTTACGCATCATACGAATCACTTATGCGTCATACGGATCACTTATGCATCATACGGATCACGCAGCACGATAGTCTCTTCACGATCAGGACCGGTTGAGATGATATCGACTGGGCAATTGATCAGCTCTTCGATACGCTTGATATAAATCTTGGCATTTTCTGGCAAATCGTCATAATTAGTAATACCAACGGTAGACTCGCTCCACCCTTGTAGCGTCTCATATTTTGGCGTTACTGACTCATAAAACTCAGCATCATGAGCGCCTGCGCACTCTGTCTCTGGCAGATTATAACCAACACCGATAAGTAGCTCTTCTAGACCATCTAATACGTCAAGCTTGGTTAAGCAAATACCTGATAACGAGTTGAGCACCACGGCGCGGCGTAAGGCTTCAGCATCGAACCAACCACAGCGACGAGCGCGACCAGTTGTTGCGCCAAACTCATGGCCGACCTTGGCTAGGTGCGCGCCAACATCGTCAAATAATTCTGTTGGAAACGGACCACTACCGACGCGCGTGGTGTAGGCTTTAGTGATACCTAATACATAATCTAAGTATAATGGGCCAATACCAGTACCCGTAGACACCCCGCCAGCGGTAACACTTGAGCTGGTCACAAACGGATAAGTACCATGATCGATATCTAGAAGCGTACCTTGCGCGCCTTCAAACATCAAATTCTTGCCAGCCAAACGCAGCTGGTTTAGCTCTTCGGTGACATCACAAACCATACCAGTGATCTCCGCCTTCCACTGTTGGCAAAGCTGATAAGTCTCATCAAAATCGATGGCATCCACTTTATAATACTGAGTCAATTGGAAGTTGTGATATTCGATAAGGTTACGTAGTTTCTCTTCTAGATCATCACGGAACAGATCGGCTAATTTGATCGCACGGCGGGCGACTTTATCTTCATAGGCGGGGCCAATACCGCGGCCCGTCGTACCGATTTTACCGCTACCACGCTTAGCTTCACGCGCCTGGTCTAGTGCCACGTGATAAGGCATAATCAGCGGGCAATTTGGTGAGATACGTAGACGCTCACGGACGGGCACATCATTGTCCTCAAGCTCTTTCATCTCTTTGAGCAGTGCATCAGGAGCTAGCACTACCCCATTACCAATAAAGCAAGTCACGCCTTCACGTAAGATGCCAGACGGGATCAAATGTAGTACGGTGGTTTTGCCGTCAACGACTAGCGTATGTCCCGCATTGTGGCCACCTTGAAAACGCGCAACGGCTGAAGCTTTTTCGGTAAGCAAATCGACGATTTTACCTTTACCCTCATCGCCCCATTGGCTCCCTAAAACTACGACATTCTTACCCATGATAGATCCTTACAATAATGTATTTAAATAATTTGATAAAACGCTTATCAAACAAAAAGCGAAACTAAAAGTCATACTAAAGCTTTTAGCTGAAAATTAAACGATAAAATTAAAATGCTTTGAAAAAATTCTTAATCAATATTCTTAAATCAATGTGCTATTCTGCTAACTCTCTGTGCTTAAACTCTAATACTATTAAAAGTTAGATAGTAGATAATTGCCACTGCTCATCGACGAGACTGAGACGATGAGTGACCTCAGCTGGACTATCCTCAATATTTAACGGCACCGTGACCCGGTAACCTTGCTGACGGTATTGATCAATTTGTTGTTGCAAGGCCTGTTTTTGATTATCATCAGCATCTGTCATAGCACTATAATCGACAATCACTACCGGCGCGCTTGCAAGCTCGATATGCGCAAGCAGACGACTGATATCCATACTAAAACCAGTGGCAGCACGTGGCGGCTGGTTTTGGATTAATTGGCTATCTTGACTTTGCATGCCATCAAAACGGCCACCACGCACTAGCGGCTGAGTCTCACTATTGATATAGCCATTAAAGACAATACCGGTATGATAATGATAGCCTGAAAGCTCCGTGATATCGATGCTAACCTGACACTGCCACTGCTGCTGTAAGTGAGTAGCCAAACGCTGTAATTCATCAGCGGCGGTAGCGATTTGCTCATCTTGCTTAGCACCAGCCGAGAGCTTAGCTAATAAGCTATCCATGTCATGACCAAAACGCGCTAAGGCATAAAAGTCCTCACCCATTGGTAGGGTTTGGCTAATGCGTTTGAGCTCAGGCAAATTCTTATTAGCATATAAATTCATCAGCTGATCGGTATCACTATCAGAGAGCTTAGCGAGCTGGGCTAAGCGCTTAAATATCGCGACGTGACCCAAATCAATATGCAAACTAGCTTTTAGATTTAGACCATTGACCATAGTAAATAGTACATCTATTAGCTCAATATCTGCCTTTAGATCATCACAGCCAAAGATCTCAGCACCCAGTTGTAGCGGTGTGCGTGAGCCAAACAGCCCTGAAGGCAGGGTATGAATCACGTGACCGGCATAACAATAACGCGCCACACCCTCGCCGTGCTGAGCATCAATACGCAAGATTTGCGGCGTTATATCAGCTCGCAGGCCCATCAAGCGACCGGTGAGCTGATCGATAATCTTAAAGGTCTGACGCTTAAGATCTTCTGAGGCGTCGCTCAATAAGGACTCGGTATACTCGATAAGCGGCGGACAAACCAGCTTATAACCATGAGTAATAAGCTGCTGAGTGAGCTGATGACGAAGCACCTCTTGTTTTTGTGCCTCCTCAAATAAGACATCAGCGACCCCATCCGGCAGTAACCAATTATTAGCGACTTCGGCAGCATAATTACTTAAAAAAGGCAGGGTATTACTCATCGCTTGCTGATTATTTTTATTATTATGCTGCTGAGTAGCAACTGGGGCTTCAGCAGAGGCTTGAGCAAAACTAGTAGAATCAGAACTGACAGACACAATAAATCCTTGTTTGGCTTATCGCACAAACGCGACAGATAAGTTACATTGACATAAATGTTATGAGCGCTTTATATTTTTAGCACGCCTTATTATTAACCTAATTATGATAAAGCCGCTCGGCTTTGTAAATAACAGGTCTGCTATAATAGGTAGTTTTAACTATGGTATTTTAATAACGAATAGATTGGAATGATAAAAGCTATTTTCGTACAACAAAATCATCTTTGTACAATAAAAACAGTGCTCTAAAAACAACTGACATGCAAATCTCAGCTTTTAAACACACTAATGCAGAAAGCTCACGGCACTGAATTTATAGCTTGAGCTTTTAGTTTATCATAGCCGCCAACATTCGACTAGTCACAATTGTGGTTAATGACCGGCGGTTATTCTACTAATTGACATTATCTCACGCGCCGATTTAGCTTATGCCAACCTGCTATACCCATGTTACACTAGCGCATATTTTTTGAGAAGTTTTTGAGAGTTATTATGTCGACTAATTATCATCCAAATCCTGCTATCAACCAAACTAACGTCTTAGGGACAGCGCTTGCTAGCTGCTGCTTTGACCCTATCACTGGCTACTATCGTAACGGCTTTTGTCATACTGGCAATCAAGATGTCGGACAGCATACGGTTTGCGCCAAAATGACCAGTGAGTTTTTGAATTTCTCAGCCAGTCGCGGCAATGATTTAATCACCCCTCTACCTGAGTATAATTTTGCTGGCTTAAAACCGGGCGATTATTGGTGTATTTGTGCACTGCGCTGGGTGGAGGCGCTTGATTTCGATATTGCGCCAATGATTAAGTTAGAGGCCTGTCACGAGAGCTTATTAACTCTAGTCGATATCGAAACGCTAAAGCGTTATGCCTTATAGAGCCTTTAGAGCTTTATACCTTATAAAGACAAGGAGGGTATATGGATCGCGATGAAGACCTACTAGTCAAGACCACCACTCGTATTACCGCTGATACCAATATCGACAACCTCTATGCCAACAATGAGGAGGAGCGCTCGTACTTGGTCGATGATGACAGTTACATCTATGGTGATGCTGAGGCTACCGTCGAAGATACTATAGAGACTATGACCGTCTACGATCCTGAGGCTGAGCGTTACGAAGAGATTGAGCCCTTTAGCGCTGATGAGGTAGTCAATTGCTATGCTTATTCGCGTAAAACAGGCGAACAGCTCGACGAGGTAAAATTAGGCGATGTCAGTAAAGCGCTGACTAATAATAATAAGTTTATTTGGCTAGGACTTTATGAGCCAAGCTTGCAAACTATGGCTAAGGTGCAAAGCGCTTTTGATCTGCATGAGCTGGCTATTGAAGATGCTTTTAACGATTATCAACGCGCTAAAGTTGAGAACTATGACAATGACACTATCTTTGTGGTTATTCGTACTGCAAAGCTTGAGGACAATGTCATTCGTTATGGCACTACTGCTATCTTTATGGGTAAAAACTATCTGATTACTATTCGTAACGGCCCTTCAAACTCTTATGCCCCAGTTCGTGATCATTGCCGTCGTCGCCCTGAAAAGCTGCGTATGGGTCCCATCTTTGTACTACACGCCATTCTTGATTTTATCGTTGATAACTATATGCCGGTCACTGACCGCTTGGGCAACTATCTACGTGAGCAAGAGCGCAATATTTTTACTTACGAATTTAATAAAACCACGCTGCGTAACTTGTATGAGCTAAAATCACAGCTGGTACATATGCGCGCGGTGATTTTGCCCGTACAAGACATCTGTAGCTTTTTTATTAATCACAAAAAGAGTGATTTAGTCTCCTCATTTTCTCAAGCGGCACGGCCTTATTTTAGAGATGTCAACGACCATTTGCTACATTCATTAGACGCCATCAATGGTCTAAATGAGATGTTAAGTGTGGTCATGAATACTTATATGGCTATGGTCAATATGGGACAGAATGAGGTAGTCAGAAAGCTTGCCGCTTGGGCAGGTATTTTGGCAGTACCTACGGCGATAGCAGGTATCTATGGCATGAACTTTGACTTTATGCCAGAGCTGCATTGGCAGTACTCTTACTTAGTCATCATGGCAATCATCATCTCACTTTGCGGATTTTTATATTATAACTTTAAGCGTTTAGGCTGGTTATAATGTTGAGTGAATAACTTTTAACAGTCTTGAGATATAAAGCACCCGCTATAAGTTTAACTTGTAGCGGGTATTTTTTAGTAAAGTACTTTGAATACCCTGCTATAAATAATCAAAAACAATTGCTATAAAATCAATTGATAATAATTATCATTTGTAATATTATTCGCATTTTATGCTACAGATTTGTTTTTCTCAAATCTGTTATTACCCAAACTTGCTTATTGATTAATGAGATTATTATGCGTCTGTCCCGTCTAGCTCAAGCTCTAACTTTTACTACTATTGCATTGATACTTACTGCATGTGGTAGCGATAATGACTCTGAAACTAACATTGTGATTGGTGATGTCACCCCGCCACTACTAACTATCAACAGTGGTTTTGATGATAGTACCGCCACCGTTGCTGCAAGTTTTGTCGCAGGTCAGGTTCGAGATTCAGGCGGGATAAAGTCATTAACCTATCAAGTCAATGATAAGCCGCAGCGGGCAATGACTTTAGATGTAGAGGGTAACTTCACCGATACTATTCTACTAACGCTAGGAGACAATAAGATAACTTTATCGGCAACAGATAATGCTGGCAATGTCACCACCTCTACTAAGACTATCTACTTAGGCGATACTATCGCCGCTGGCGGCTCGCATACTGGCGCTATCAAAGACGGCCAGCTCTATGGCTGGGGACGTAACAACTATGGTCAAACGGGTTTGGGATCAGCAACTAAGCTTGCACAAAATAATACTGTCATCCAAATACATCCTGATACACCGGTGTTGATAAATAGTGCGCCTGATAACTTAGTCAGTATAAGCTTCAATCAAAATCACTCATTAGCTATCGATGAAGATGGGCAAGTCTATAGCTGGGGCAACGATAGCTATGGACAGTTGGGCCGCGGTGATGTAAATCGTGATAGCTGTAGTCTTATTAAGGATTGTCGCCTTGATATTGGCGCTATTACAAATATTAGCGATGCCTTGATGGTAGCCGCTGGCTATCGTCATAATTTGATATTAACTGAGGATGGCAGCGTCTGGGCGATGGGCGCTAACACTGAGGGGCAGCTAGGTGACGGTACGACAACCGATAGCAGCACGCCTGTCAAAGTGGACTTTTCAGCAGCAACAGGTATCGGCAATATTATTCAAGTAGCGACCAGCTCTAGCAGCTCGTATGCACTCGATGATAAAGGTCAGGTTTGGGGCTGGGGCAGTGATAGTTATGCCAATCTCGCGCGTGGTCAACAATGCAATACTGCTAATAACTGTATCAATGTCACTAGCAAACCGATACTTATAAGCTCTATTCAAGATGCTAGTCAAGGGGAGAAAATCACGCAGCTGGCGGCAGGGCGAGATCATGTGTTAGCACTAACAGATAAAGATTCCGTCTATGGTTGGGGGCTTAATTTTAGTAATCAGATAGGTTACAGCGCCAAGTACCCAAGCAAGGCTAGCATTATTTGGAATGATGTCATTACCTCGCCAGTTAAACTGCCTTGGTTCACTGATAAACAGGTACGTACTATTTATGCTAATGGCAATCTTAGTTATGTCTTATTAGAGGATGGCAAAGCCTATCCTTGGGGCATGTATGGCGAGACTAATTCGGCAGGAAAAACCAGCTATAGTAATTTGAATGAGCCTAGCGATAAGCTGCAAAACATGGCGGCTATCGATCATATGGCTATGGGCGCACTGCATCATATTGCTCAAGAAAAAACAGGCGAGATATTTACGTGGGGCTGGAGCTTTGAGGGGTCACTGGGTAACAAAAACGCTCTTGGTACATGGATGTATAACACCCCGTTGCAAGTTACGCTATCCGCTCAGCTTTAAGTGACTCGCTTGATGTTAAATCAGTGAAAAATGAGTCCTTATTTGGCTTAAATAATCACAAGATTATAACTAAGGGGCTGCATACTCATATGCTGCCCTTTAGTTGTCTATAAGCTTTTATCTCTATGTCAACCATAACTTTTAACTCTTTTAGGTGACGCCATGTCTGTATTTACTAGCCAACCGCTAAACAAACCTTTATCGCTCACCCCTAGATTGCGTTTGTCTTTGCTTAGTGTCGCAATAATGCTCAGTGCTTGTGGCGGCTCAGGCGATGACTCTAATGCGTCAATACCCAGCAACCCAAACAATCCTACACCGCCTACCACGCCTGATATGGAAGTCGATACCAACTGGCTACCTGCAGGCGGCTCAGCGACTATTGCCGCTAATATCTCACGGCCGTTTTTACAGATCATTCCAAATCTGCCAAGTAATAGCTTGGGCGAGATCTCTGCAGGCCGAGAGTTATTTATCGCTCAGTGGTCACCAGCGGGTAGCGGCCAACCCCTACTTGATGGCGTTGGTCCCTTGTTTAATGCTGATGCCTGTACTCAGTGTCACAGCGCTGAGGGTCGCAAGCCTGTTTATGCACCAAATGGCAAGCTTGAAGACGCTATTTTATTTAGATTAGGCAATAAGCAAGGAATGGCGCACCCCTACTATGGTGAGCAAATGCAGCATCAAAGCATCGACGCTACTATAGCGCCTGAGGGCAAAATGCGTTATGACTTTTTGAGTGCTGCGGACAGTGCACTTACTAGTGTGCGCTTTAACTTTACGCCAACGGATAACACGCAGCCCTTAGGAGACACCGCCATTAGTGGCCGCCTCTCGCCGCAGCTTATCGGTATGGGACTCTTAGACCTTATACCAGAACAAAACATCATCGCCGCCGCTGACCCTAACGATGATAACAAAGATGGTATTAGTGGCCGCGTACACTGGGTGGCTGATGGCGTAAAGCAACGAGTAGGACGCTTTGGCTGGAAAGCAATCAATCCCAGTTTGCGTAGCCAAAACGCTAACGCTATGTCGCAAGATATGGGACTAACCACCTCACTCTTTATGGATCCTAACTGTACGGCCAATCAACCTATATGCTGGACATCTCCTAATGGAGGAAGTACTGAGGTATCTGATCAAGCCCTAGATGCCGTCACCGACTTTATGACTGCTCTTGCAGTCCCTGAGCGCCGAGTGGAGAATCTAGATGCTTTTAATAAAGGAGCCAATCTCTTTGCACAAGTAGGCTGCGCCAGCTGTCATACCCCAAAGCAAAAAACCGGGAGCAGTAATCGCTTTCCTCTACTCTCGCAGCAAGTCATCTATCCTTATACCGATCTACTGCTCCATGATATGGGCGCCGGACTCGATGATGGCGTCAAAGAAAAAAACGCGGAGAGCTATGAGTGGCGCACGCCGCCATTATGGGGTATCGGTATTGTCGCTCAAAATCCTGCGGCAAGGTTTTTACATGATGGGCGCGCCAGCACCTTGAGCGAAGCAATCTTGTGGCATGGCGGCGAGGCTGAAACCACAAAAAATAACTTTAAGCAGCTATCTAACGAGGACAAAGAAAAGCTATTAAGCTTCTTACGTGCTATCTAAAAGCTGGAATTTTTTATAAGAAAACTGCTTTATAAAAAGGGCTAATTATATTAGCCCTTTTATATTTTATGATCAATTTTTATAACTATAAGCGTTTAAAATTATATTAAAGCTCGTTACAAGCCAGCCGCCTTTTCCGCTGCCTCAACCGTTTGGCGAATAAGCGTATTGATTGTCATCGGTCCCACGCCGCCCGGTACTGGCGTATAAGCACTAGCGATACTTTCAATACCCGTCAGCTCTATATCACCGACGCCGCCATTATCCGTAGGATGGAAGCCTGCATCGACGACTACTGCGCCTTGTTTGATCCAATCGGCTTTAATGAGCTCAGGCACGCCTACTGCCCCGACGACAATATCAGCGCGCTCAATGTGAGCTTGTAGATCTTCGGTTTTTGAGTGGCAAATCGTCACCGTACAGTTGGCATTGAGCAGCATCATGGCCATAGGCTTTCCTAAGATTGGACTACGACCAACGACGACCGCCTGCTTACCCGATAGCTCAATACCGTAATGCTCTAGCAGATGCATGATGCCCTGCGGCGTACAAGAGCCGAAAGCTGTCTCCCCCATACTCATGCGTCCAAAGCCCAAACAAGTCACGCCATCGACATCTTTTGCCAGATCTATTTGCTCAAAGCAAGCGCGTTCGTCAATGTGGCTTGGCACCGGATGCTGGAGCAAAATACCATGTACATCTGGATTACTATTGAGCTCATCAATCTTAGCTTTTAGCTGCTCGGTGGTGGTCTCAGATGGCATCTCAACTTTGATAGAGTCCATACCAACGCGTGTGCAAGCGTTGCCCTTCATACGTACATAAGTCGCTGAAGCTGGATCAGCACCAACCAAAATTGTCGCAAGGCTTGGCGTACGACCGGTCTTATCTTTGATGGCCGCTACCCTTTGGCTTAGTGATTGCTCTATCTGTTTGGCAAGCGCCTTACCATCCAAAACAGTAGCAGAATTTTGTTCCGTTGACGACTCGTTGATGTTTGACGAACTAGACATGATAACTCCAAGAATTTGACAATAAACATAGAGGGATTGGCTATGATTTTACGCGTGATATTGTACCTCTGTTGCCTACAAAAACCCAGCTATTGAGCTTTATTAAAATAAAACTCTTTACATTGTTTAGTTATTGTCGAGCCTTTTATTACTGTTTTTATAGCATCTGCCTTCTTACTATGATTAATAGTTTACTGCGGCGTCATTAGATTTGAAGTTACATCTGTGTTAGGTTATTAACACAAAATTAATATTTAAGGTTATAAAGCTTAATATTCGTTTATTTTCAATCACATTTATGATTATAGTGAGGTGTAAACTTGCAAAATGAGACATTGTTTCAGTTTTCAGCGTTAACCGTTATTTTATTACTTTTAGCTTTTTATGGAGGGACTTACTTCCTATCGTTATTAATCAAAAAAGACAAGGAGTCGACCACAGGTTTTATGGTAGCCGGTCATGGCGTAGGCTTTGGTATGGGCGCGGCTAGTATGACGGCCACTTGGATTTGGGCGGCCTCTTTTTATGCTGCGGCAACCTCCGGTTATAAATACGGGGTATCCGGTCCGATTCATTACGGCTTTTGGGGCGCACTGATGATTTTATTCATCTACCCCTTTGGGATGCGCTTTCGCGAACTGGCTCCAAACGGTCACACTTTAGGCGAGCTGATACACGCCCGCCATGGCTCATCAAGCCAATTGATTTTAGCCATATCTAATATTATGGGCAGCTTAATTAGCTTGATGGTCAATTTTACCGCTGCAGGTGCTTTAGTATCGGTATTATCGCCTTTATCTTTCCAGACTGGGGTACTTATCGCCGGTATCGGTGTGTTGAGTTATACCTTAACCTCCGGCTTTAGGGCTTCGGTGTTTACCGACTTTGCCCAGCTTGTCGCTTTAATGGCAATCGGCGTGGTCATTATTCCAGCGGTGCTATTTTCCATGGGTGGTCCTGAAGTGATGGTCAGAGGCCTGTCTAACTTAACCTTAGAGCAGCAAAATATCTTTTCATCAGAAGCCTTCTTAAATCAAGGCGCGCCTTTTTTTGTCGCGGTATTAGCTTATGCTATTGGTAATCAGACCATTACCCAGCGTTTATTCGCTATCGATAAAACCAAAATCAAAGCCACCTTTGTCACCGCTACCGTCGGTTATGCTGGTATCGTCATCGGCCTCGGTATGATTGGCCTTATGGCCTTAACTATCGGTATTGAGCCGTTAAATGGTGATATGAATAATCTAATCCCGCAGATGGTCAGCACTTATTTGCACCCCATCTTTATTGCGTTATTCTTTATCTTAGTGATTGGTTCCTTATCCTCCACTGCTGACTCAGATTTGTCGGCGCTATCAACCATTATGATGGCTGATGTCTATGGCAAAAACATCGCCAAAAAAGGTCAAGCGAAACCAAAAACCATGATGCTTGTTGGTCGCGGCACTATGATTGTTGCTACAGTTGCTGGCCTAATTTTCGCTAGCTTCAAGCTTGATATCTTGGTCATGTTAGTATTCGTTGGTGCTTTATGGGGCGCGGTAGTGTTCCCTGTCATTGCTAGTGTGTTCTGGGATCGTGTAACTAATGCCGCGTTTACCTCAGCGGTTATTGTCGCCTTAATATTCTTCTGTATCGCCCGTTTTGAGCTGATCCCTATCACCGGTATTAGTGCATTATTCTTCGAAACTATGGCCAGCGTTGGCGCGGCAGTGGTGATTGGCCTGATGGTCTTTGGCTTTTTGGGTCGCAAGGCTGGCATGGGCGCAGCCCTTATTACTTTAATTTTGATGTTGATATTTGCCACTGGCTTCTTACGTGATTATATGGTGTTAGTCGCCTCGTTAACTGCTTATGGCGTCAGTGCTATCGTTTGTACGCTAGTCAGTCTTATGAGTAATGAGCGCTTCGATTTTGACTTGATCAAACAGCGCGTTGGCGACTACGATAAAAAAACCAAACTACCGCAATCTTCAAAATCTTAATGAAATACTTTTTATAAAAATAGTAGTAGTTAAATTTTTGATAGATAACGACTGATAACCATTGTGCTAAGCGTTATCTATTTATAAGCCTCAAAAGGAGACAACATGGACAACACCTTTATCTATGGACTTTATATCCTAATATGGCCAGCTATTACCTTAGCCGTACTAGTATTGATTTGTACTGCGACCTATCGTGATATAAAAAAAGCCAAACGCAAT
>JARIDJ010000074.1 GCA_029267175.1 Psychrobacter sp.
AATCTCTCCAAACATCCTAACTGTTTTATTGTCTTACTCACTAACCTTAAAGGGATTAAACATCAATGAGTAAGTGGGATTGAAGCCAAGATACTAATGACTTTCAAAGAGGAAGACAACCATAAAAAACGATTATTAAGTTACTAAGCCGTCACAAATTAGTGACAAGCTTACATTCTTTAAAACAGATATGTCTATCCTTAACCTATACAAAATTAGTAATGAGGAGGCTTATCAGCTATGACATCAAAGGGAGCAATGCCGTTTTCGCCCTGTTGATTTTCAACTTGATTATAGATAAGTTGCAGCTGTCGTTGCATAGTTTGCAGATCTTTATCTTGACGAGTAATCACTTGATCAAGGCGCTCTACGGTCAGCTCCAGATGCGCCATACTCATCTGTAGCTCAATCATTTCAGCTTTTAGCTCAGCCGATGTTAGCGAGTCGTTTTCTATGCTCGCTATTGGCTGGCGCAAAGGTTTTTGCATAATCGATATCCTGTAACCAAAAGTTAATAATACCCTTATAGTGATAAATAAGCGCTACAGCCACTAAAGTTAACTAGGGTCATGTTATAATGCTGACAATTTGGCGTGGCTGGTAGATTATCAGTTCGCCAAGCTCTATTTTATCATCTATCCTACTCTACTATATATAAGCTTAAGACACTCTATGGCACTGATTCATCTAAAAAATATCCATCTCGCTTTTGGCGTAGCTCCTGTACTCGACGGTGTTGATTTCAGCATTGAGGCAGGCGAACGCGTCTGTCTGATTGGCCGTAATGGTGAGGGCAAATCCACTTTATTCAAACTGATAAATGGCTCTTTGCAGCCGGATAGTGGCGAGGTTATTATTAATAGTAGCGTCCGCGTGGCTATGCTTGAGCAAGATGTGCCAGAGACTAGCGGTCGTATACTCGATATCGTCATGGGCGGTAGCCGTCATACTGCAGATTTGCTAATTGCTTATAATAAGCAGACCAATATGTGCGCGGATGGCGATATGGACGCTTGCGAGCGCATGGCAGCTTTGCAGCATGACATCGATGCGGTACATGGCTGGGATTTGGAGCGTGAAGCTACCCGTTTGATTACTACTATGGGGCTTGATCCTGATGACGATTTATCCTCACTATCGGGTGGTCGTAAGCGCCGAGTGTTACTAGCTAGAGCCTTAGTGACCAAGCCTGATGTATTATTACTTGATGAGCCTACCAACCATCTAGATGTCGATAGCATCGAGTGGTTAGAGCGTTTCTTATTGGACTGGCAAGGATTAACGCTTTTGTTTGTCACCCATGATAGAGCCTTTGTAGATAAGCTGGCGACGCGTATTGTTGAGTTAGATCGTGGCCTACTCACTAGCTATGATGTGACCCAAGGCGCTAAGGGCTACGCGCGTTATCAAGAGCTAAAGGAGCAGCAACTGCTCGCTGAAGAGAAAAACAATGCTAACTTTGATAAAAAGCTAGCGCAGGAAGAGGTCTGGATTCGTCAAGGGATTAAAGCGCGCCGGACTCGTAATGAAGGCCGCGTGCGTGAGCTAAAAGCTTTACGTGAAGAGCGCCGTGCTCGCCGCGAACAAGTTGGCAATGTCAATATCACTATGGGTGAAGGCGAAAAAAGCGGTAAATTGGTCTGCAAAGTCAAAAACCTGCATCTAGAATACGATGGCAATGTACTAGTCGATAACTTTAGCACTACCATCATGCGTGGTGATAAGATAGGTATCATCGGCCCCAATGGTGTTGGCAAAACCACCCTTATCAAAGCCCTACTCGATATGTCCGATGATGAAGTGACCAAAACCGGCAGCGTTGAGCTAGGCACTAATTTGCAAATCGCCTTTTTTGATCAGCTACGTGATCAGTTAGATCTAGAAGCGACTGTCGCGCAAAACGTCTCGGAAGGTTCTGACTTTATTGAAGTAGGTGGCCGTAAAACACATATTATGAGCTACTTGCAAGATTTCTTATTTGCGCCAGAGCGTGCGCGTACGCCGGTCAAAGCCTTATCGGGCGGCGAGCGCAATCGCGTGCTGTTGGCTAAGCAACTACTAAAACCTGCCAATATATTAGTGCTAGATGAGCCTACCAACGATTTGGATATGGCCACGCTTGAATTATTAGAAGAGTCGGTTGCAAGCTTTAACGGCACGATCTTACTTATTAGTCATGATCGCTCGTTTATGGATAACGTGGTGACCTCAACTTGGGTGTTTGATAAAGATGAGGACGGCAAAGGTATCGTTAATGAGTATGTCGGCGGTTATCAAGAGTATTTAATTCAAAAAAATCGTATGCAGGCGCAAGCGGCAAAAACCAATACTACTAGCACTAATAAAGCCAATCAAAAACCTGTAGCTGTTAAGCCCAATAAAGTTGCCAAAAAGCTGAGCTTTAATGAACAGCGTGAGCTTGATTTACTACCAAAACAGATTGAAGCACTAGAAGCAGAGCAAACTCAGCTACAAGATAAGCTAGCTGATGGCACCTGGTTCAGTGAAGACGTCGAGGCTGCAACAGCCGCAAGCGAGCGCTTGTTAGTCATTGAGGATGAGATGATGGCTAAGCTTGAGCGCTGGGAAGCTCTTGAGCAAGATTAGCATTATTTTATAGACTACCGATTTATTTAGTAGTGAAGAGAAGTAGTTTTTGCAATGAGCTATTTTTAGGTGGCCACTGTCAACTTGTTACCGCTATTTATTGCAATCGTTTGGATAAAGTTGCTGAAAGTTAGTGAACATTGTAGTGTTTTCGAGTATCATCGCTTATGAATAAATACCCTTATAATTGATAAGGTAATCTGGTCATAATTCTGATTGAGATTACCGTCTTTGAGAGGTCAGTAGCCGCTATGTTTATTATGGTAATTTAGCACTTTCAATAGCGTATAACTAATAATGATGCCCTTATAAGGTTGCGTTATTTTTGGCGTACTAATTTATTTTTTAACCAAAATAGCTTAGAATAGTAACAATTAGCAAAATTAGGCATAGCTGATGTGGCTTGTCTCTTAATAGTGCAAATTTTTATCAAATTCTAGATGTTTCATATTTCTAAGTCACAAACCCAGTGTGGGATAATCCCATTTCATTCACCTGGAGGAAGTATTAATGAGCCAAGCCGAAGGCGTTAATGTACAACGTCGTAGAGTTTTGATCGCTTCAACTGCCGTAATTGGTGCAGCTGGAGTAGCGGCGGTAGCCACCCCTTTTGTTCGCTCTTGGACCCCAAGTGCCAAAGCTGAAGCTGCTGGTGCTGCGGTTACTCAAGATATCGGTTCTATCGAAGAAGGGCAAATGATTGTCGTGAAGTATCGCGGTAAGCCTATCTTTGTGGTTAAACGTACCGAAGAGATGGTTAGCACTTTAGAGCCTGTTGAGCCTTTATTAGCAGATCCTGATTCTAGTGCATCTCTACAACCAGAATATGCTAAAAATCAAGTTCGTTCTAGAGAGCCAAGTTTGTTAGTCGTTGAAGGCGTCTGCACTCACTTAGGCTGCGCACCAAATTATCGCCCTGATGTTGGCGCTGCTGACTTGGGTGGAAATGACTGGTATGGTGGATTTTTCTGCCCTTGCCATGGTTCTAAATATGACTTAGCAGGTCGCGTCTATAGCGGCGTCCCTGCACCGACGAATTTACCCATCCCAGAATATAGTTTGGATGGTACCATCTTGACGGTTGGGGAGGCTTAATATGAGTATGGGCAAAAAAATCATGCATTGGGTGGACGCGCGTTTTCCAGCGACTGAAACCTATGAATACCATATGTCTAAATACTATGCGCCAAAAAACTTTAACTTTTGGTATTTTTTTGGTGTGTTGTCGATGGTGGTATTGGTCAACCAGTTAGTGACTGGTATTTGGCTAACCATGATGTACAACCCAAGTGCCGAAGGAGCATTTGCGTCAGTTGAATACATCATGCGCGACGTAAAAGGCGGCTGGCTCATTCGCTATATGCACTCAACAGGTGCTTCAGCGTTCTTCGTGGTCGTCTATTTGCATATGTTTAGAGCCTTATTATATGGCTCATATCAAAAACCGCGCGAGCTATTATGGCTCATCGGTATGGGTATCTACCTAGCCTTGATGGCAGAAGGGTTCTTTGGTTACTTACTACCTTGGGGCAACATGTCATTCTGGGGTGCTCAGGTTATCTTGAACTTACCTGCTGCTCTACCGGTCATCGGTGATGGCCTCGCAGAATGGGTACGTGGTGATTACATCATCTCAGGCATTACCCTTAACCGCTTCTTTGCACTTCATGTCGTTGCTATTCCGCTAGTACTAGTGGGCTTAGTATTTATGCATTTAGTAGCCTTGCACCATGTGGGTTCAAACAACCCTGATGGTATCGATATTAAGAAGCTAAAAGATAAGAATGGCGTACCATTAGATGGTATCGAATTCCATCCGTACTACACTGTACATGATATGGTCGGTATCGTGGTGTTCTTTATTCTATTCTTTGCAGTGGTATTCTTCTTCCCAGAGGGCGGCGGTTATTTCCTTGAGCCACCTAACTTTGAGGCGGCAAACTCACTGAAAACACCAGAACACATTGCGCCAGTATGGTATTACACTCCTTTTTATGCCATCTTACGCGCGGTACCAAATAAGCTTGGCGGTGTTATTGCTATGGGCGGTGCTATCGCGGTGCTCTTCTTGATTCCTTGGCTGGATAGATCGCCGGTACGCTCAATGCGTTACAAAGGTATCTTATCGAAGATTGCATTGACGGTGTTTGCTATTAGTTTTGTGGTATTGGGCTACTTAGGTGCTACTCCTGCTACTCCTACCGCTACTATAATGGCTCGTATCTTTACTATTTTGTATTTCTTATTCTTCTTACTAATGCCGTTTTACACTGCTATAGAAACGTGTAAACAGCCACCAGAACGCGTTACCGGAGGTCACTAATGAGAACCCTAACAAAATCATTAACTGGTTTGGGCTTAGGTGCAGTATTGACCTTGACTGCTGGTACAGCAATGGCAGCTGGCGGCGGTGGTTGTGGCACTTTCGTCAATGCTGAGGGCGTAGAAGAACATCTAGCTTGTAGCGATGCTCCTGTCGACTTTACCAATAAAGGCTCGCTACAAAACGGTGCTAAAATGTTTATAAACTACTGTGCTGGGTGTCACTCAGCTAAGTATGTTCGTCATTCGCGTATCGCTAAAGATTTGGAGATTCCGCCGGAGCTCGTTGAGAAGTATCTAATGGTCACCACTGATCAAATCGGTGATCATATTGATGCTGAGATTGATCCTGAGTTGCAGGCTTCATGGTTTGGTGCAGCGCCTCCTGACTTATCGCTAGTCACTCGCCTGCGCGGTGATGACTGGGTTTATACTTACCTATTGTCATTCTATGAAGATCCTAGCCGTCCTTGGGGGGCTAATAACTTAGTACTAGCCAATGCTGCTATGCCTCATGTACTGCATAATCTACAAGAAAGCGTCAGCCAAGAAGAGTTTGAATCTGAAGTAGGCGACTTGGTCAACTTTATGGCCTGGATGGGTGAGCCGGTTCGCCATGATCGCCGCGTCATCGGTGCTTTAGTTATCTTATTTTTACTAGTATTACTAATTCCAGTTTACTTGCTCAATAAAGAGTTCTGGAAAGACGTTAAATAACTAGCGGCTAGATATAACGGATTGATATAAAAAGCATTACTTCGGTAGTGCTTTTTTTATTGAGCATTTACGTATGCTACCTTGATTAACAAGATGAGTTTGTTTACGATGACAGCCTTAATAACTAATATTAGGCTCCCATGATTGATGCTAATGACATTCCAAGTAGTCAGCTAATACTCTATGCTGATGATGGCTACGATAGTCATGTTGTCCGTCTATTATTGGAAGAAAAAAAGTTAGAGTATTATCTGTCGCGTCTGCATTCTGAGCGTCCTGAGGATCTTACGGAACTCAATCCCTATCATACTTTGCCAGTACTACAGCAGCGTGAAATTGCGCTGTATGAGATCAACGTGATTTTTGAGTATTTAGAAGAGCGTTATCATGCCAATAAACTGCTGCCAGAGACGCCGCAAGAGCGCGCGCAGTTTCGGCAATTGGCTTGGCGTATTCAGCGTGATTGGTTAGTATTAGGAAGACGTCTGCTAACTCATCCTGATAGCTTCAATAAAGCGCAGGCGGCTTTGGCCAAAAAGCAATTGGCAGATTCGCTGATTACGATATCGCCGCTATTCGCGCATAAGTCTTATTTTATGAGTGACGACTTTGGTTGGTGTGATGTACTACTAGCGCCGTTATTATGGCGATTAGAAGAGATGCAGATTGAGCTACCCCGCGCTATTAGTCGTCCTTTATTCGACTACAAAGAGCGGATTTTTGAGCGCAAAAGTTTCAAAGCCAGTGTGCGCTAAGCAAATAAGATCCTGATTTGAGCTATTTTACCAAATAAGAAAACTAGTAGAGGAATAGACATGAATGATAACCCTGTAGCTACTACCCCAACTCGTCCTTATATGATACGCGCTATTTACCAATGGATAGAGGACAATCAGCTTACCCCTTATTTGATGGTGGATGCTACCGCTGATAATGTACAAATTCCAACTGAACATGTGCAAGATGGTCGTATCGTCCTCAATATCGCTAGCCGCGCTACTGGCAATATGAGCATGGAGAATGACTATATTAACTTTAGTGCGCGCTTCGGCGGCGTCTCCCAAGAGATTTGGGTGCCTCTAAAAGCGGTATTAGGGATTTATGCAAAAGAGAATCAGCAAGGCATGTTTTTTGATCCAAATGAATATGACAACTATACGCCTGCAGCAGAGAGCAGCGCTACACCGTCTAAGCTCAAAGCGGCAGCGAGACCAAAACGCGACAATAAAGCAGGCTTAAAGGTACTAAAGTAATCTATATTATGATTGATACGAAAAAGCTAGGCATAATGAATATGCCTAGCTTTTTTTATACTGCAAATCTCATTTAATAAACATCGCTACTTAACTATGTTGGCGTAGCTGTTGATTTAGCCAAGCATAGTAACTTTGCAAGATATTGAGCTGGGCTAAAGCCACAACCTACAAAAACCAAGCGAGTTAAAAACTAATCTTGTTATCTATTGAGTACCATTAGGTCCTAGGCAAAGTTACGCCGCGCTGACCCTGATACTTACCGCCGCGATCTTTGTAGCTAGTCTCACAGACATCATCGGCGTCGCTTTGGAAGAACAGCATTTGTGCGACGCCTTCACCGGCATAAATACGTGCTGGCAGATTAGTGGTATTACTAAACTCAAGCGTTACATGCCCTTCCCACTCTGGCTCCAATGGGGTGACATTAACGATAATACCGCAGCGTGCATAAGTTGATTTACCTAAGCAAATGGTCAAGACATCACGCGGGATGCGAAAATACTCAACAGTACGTGCAAGCGCAAAAGAGTTGGGCGGGATAATACATTCGTCACCAATGATGTCAATAAAGCTCTTTTCATCGAAGTTTTTGGGGTCTACGACGACTGAATGCACGTTAGTAAACACTTTGAATTCAGGAGCACAGCGCACATCATAGCCGTAGCTTGAAGTGCCATAGCTGATTAGGCGCTCGCCTGCCTCGTTGAAGCGTACTTGACCGGCCTCAAATGGCTCAATCATGCCATGCTCTTGAGCCATTTTTCGAATCCAGCGGTCAGATTTAATCGACATTACTTTTCCTTAAAATATAAAGATAAATTTTGGGCATTTGCGATATAGTTTTATAAAGGATAAGAGACTGTTGCTCATCTCTATTATCTTTAACGTCGTGAGTGTAAAGAAAATTGACCAAAAAAGCCATGTTAAAAAATGCGCTTGTCATCGACAGGTTTGGCAAATTTATCAATATTCGCTTCGATGTTTTTGGCAATATTTATATAATAAGAAGCAAACTCGTCATTAGCTAAGACACTAGGCTCGCCTTTGTCCACTTGCGCACGAATACCACTAGCTAACGGCAGCTGCCCTAATAGTGGCACTTGATATTGCTTAGCGATACTCTCGCCGCCTCCTGTACCAAAGATTGCTTCGGTATGCTGACAATTACTACAAGTATGTAGTGCCATATTTTCAACCACGCCCAACACGGGAATATTGGTCTTATTAAACATCTCAATGCCTTTTTGTGCATCCAGCAAAGCGATATGCTGCGGAGTGGTCACGATCACCGCACCAGTAACGGGTATACGCTGTGCGAGCGTCAGCTGAATATCACCAGTACCTGGCGGCATATCTATCACTAGATAATCAAGCTGCGGCCAGTTGGTTTGATTAAATAATTGCATCAGCGCGCCAGTGGCTTTAGGTCCGCGCCAAGCGACTGGCGTATTATCACCATCGAGCAAGCTACCAATAGACAGCATCGCCAAACCACGCGCATCTACCGGCACAAACTGCTCGTTTTCAAGCTCGGGTTTGACATCACTAACCCCTAGCATCGTTGGCATGCTAGGACCATAGATATCAGCATCGAGCACACCTACACGATTACCTAATTGCTGCAAAGCTAAAGCGATGTTGACCGTTGTGGTTGATTTACCTACGCCGCCTTTACCAGAAGCTACCACAATGATATGGCGGATACGCGGATGCGGCGCTAGTGAGGCTTGAGTAGGAGCGGCCTTAGTAATAGGTGCTTCTGCCTTGGCGCTAGCGGGTTTTGAGACAGTAGGAGTACTTGATTTATTAGCCATAGCATCGATCGTTTTCGGCATTGCTTTTGGCATAGTTTTGGCAGCGGATTTAGGCAAACTAGAGCTATCGGCTTTAATAGGAGCAGGCAAGCGTACATTCATATGGATGGTTTTGATACCGTGCACGTGTAGCATTGAGCCAAGCTCTTGCTGAATGGTCTCAGGATCACTACCATGCGGCAGGCGCAAGTCCAAAGTCAGCTCATCACCTTGTCGCTCAAGACCGGTGACCATAGTAGCAATACTAGTCTCGCCTACATGATAACCAAGCAGCACTTTATCTACCGCACTATCGCGCTCAGCTTGCTGCTGCGCTGTCTCAGGTTTATCTTTTTTCTTCATAAAATTAAACATAATAACCTTTGTCTTTTTTATAAGTATCGACTTATGAATGTCTATTTATACGTATTTATTTATAACTCTCTATACTTATTATAACGTCATCATGGCTCTATTAATAATTTATTAGTGTTGGCTACAGTGAGGATAAGGATACTTATCAGTCAAACGTTTGGCTTAGCCTATCGCCAAAAACTTTGAGGCAATAAATAAATAAATAAGCACGCCTGAGGCATCACTTATCGAGGTTATCAAAGGCGCACTAGCGGTAGCAGGGTCAAAGCCTAGTTTATTAAGGATAAAGGGCAAGCTCATACCAATCACGCTGCCAATCAGCACCACCGACACCATACTTAGCGCTAGTACTAAGGCGACTATAGCATCTCCGCGAACATAACCAATAGCAGCGACAGCCACCGCCATAGTAGCGCCTAATAGTAAGGCGACTAGAGCTTCTCGGCCTAATAATGAGAACCAGTCGCGCATCACGACATCGCCGGTGGCTAGTGCCCTTACCATCAAAGTGGCCGACTGCGAGCCTGCGTTACCACCACTATCAACGAGTAAAGGTAAGAAGAATACTAAAACTAAATTGGCAGCAATCACCTCTTCAAAGTTAGCAATACTAAAGCCTGAAAGCAAATTACCAAAGATCAAAAATACTAGCCAAAACACGCGCTTACGATAGAGCACGGTAATGCTTGCGTCTTTTAAACGCCCCACCATCGTTGAGACCCCGCCCGACTTATGAAAGTCATCGGTGGCCTCATCACTCGCCACATCCATCGCATCATCGTGAGTGACGATACCGACTAGAGCGCCCATCTCATCGATAATAGGTAGAGCAATCAAGTCGTAACGTGCCACCATTTTGGCGACGTCTTCTTGATCGTCATTGACATTACAAGAGACGGGATCATTGACCATCAAATCACTAATAAGCTGCTCGGGTGCGGCCAAAATCAATACTCGCAGTGACACAACCCCTTGTAATTTACGCGCCGCATCGATGACATAAGCATGATAAATAGTCTCAGCATCAGGGGCTTCTAGTCGCAGTGCCTCTAAGGCTTGATTGACGGTCATCTGCGCGCTTAGGGTAGCGTAGTCTGAGGTCATCAAAGCGCCTGCGGTACGCTCTTCATAAGCGGCAAGGCGACGGATATCCTCGCGCTGCGCTTGTGCTAAAGCTGGCAATAAAGCATCGCGCTGCTCTTGATCTAAGCTTTTATAAAGGTCGGTGCGCTCATCGGCAGGCATCTCGCCGACTAGCTTTGCCATCTGCTCTCGCGGTAATTTGAGCGCCATAGCGACCTGGGCGTCAACATCAAAATAAGAAAATATCGTTGAGCGATTGGGCAGGCGCTGCAGTAGTTGCCATGCTAAAGTGGGATTGATGAGCGCCAAAATATCAGCGGTGTCAATGGGACGTAGCGTTTCGATTTGACTCGCTGCTTGCTCAAAGTCTTGTTGTTCAATGGCGTTACTTAATCTCAACGCAAAAGCTTCATTATGCATAGTTTTACTCCTACCACTCAAAGCGAGACATTAAGCATCGAAAAAAAGCTCCTGCTATCTAGTAACAGGAGCGGTAATTAATAGCTATTAGATGCTAATAGATTCGCTTTTTATTAGCAAGTAAACGAGTGTCAATTTATAACTTACCTTGAGTTTATTAGTTCATAAACCAGCCGTGACTAGCAACGATAGATTGACCGGTGAATACGTTAGTTGGGAATGCGGCCAAAAATAGCGCCAACTGTGCAATGTCATCTACATTGGTAAACGCTTTGTCCACAGTGTTGACTAACATAATGTCATTGACCACCGACTCCTCACTGATGCCTTTCTCTTTCGCTTGCTGCGGGATTTGCTTTTCAACCAATGGCGTCTTGACAAACCCCGGACAGATCACATGTGAGCGCACATTGTGCTCAGCGCCCTCTTTTGCTAATACTCGGCAAAGCCCTAACAAACCGTGTTTGGCCGTAACATAAGGCGCTTTATAAAGAG
>JARIDJ010000076.1 GCA_029267175.1 Psychrobacter sp.
AACAGTGAGATACTCATGCGATTTTTGGCGCGCAAGCGTCATTGCTAAACGTAAAGAGACTTCAAGATGACGACTTAACATAACGAATTCCTACGGTTGTATAACTCTTTATAATTTAATAGCTTAACTGATAAATTAGGGCGATATCAAGATTGTTCAAGCGCAAATAATAGGGTTGTTGATAGATAATGGCTATTATTTGGACTAGTTAGAATATTATTCGCTTTTATTCATATCAACATGATAGTAGTAGATAGTCAATCTTTTAACCGCTACTAAAATGTATCAAGGCATATTAGCCGTGAGACAAGCAAGCTACCATCAGCCATCTAAACGCTGATTGATAACAAAATAGAAGTTGATAATAAAGGTAGATAGATAATAGATACAAATAGAAGCTTTGCTAGCTATGAGCTGAATAAAATTGCGGTAATAAATATAATTTTATGAATAATATGGACTCTACAAGCCCAGCCTTTATAAACTATATAGGGCTTAGACTAGTAAAAATCAAGGGATAAAACAGCGAGATAAAACGACATAGACCCTAGAATGAGTCTATAAAAATGGACGATGTGAGCGGTTGCTAATGGAGTGATGAAAAGCTAATTTAAGCTTGATTATTCGCCTTGATGCGGCTCAATCTGAGTTAGTAGTGGATAGCCTTCACGGTGCGCTAAGCTATTGACTTTTTTGGCCTTAGTTTCAGCAATATCTTTAGGATAAATACCAGCAATACCTTTACTAGTATTATGAATGGTTAGCATGATTTGTACCGCAGAATCGACGTTATGTTTGAACTCTGATTGTAAGATATAAACCACAAACTCCATGGGAGTATAGTTATCATTGTACATGACAACCGCGTACATAGGCGGCTTAGCAATCTCAGGCTCCGCGACCAAGACGTCTGCTTGCGGCGCAGTTTCGCTATCTTGATCGTCTTCTTGCGCGCGAATACCAGCTGGCATACTAGGCAGATGCCAGTCCAAAACTGTGGGTTCAATGCTGTTAAGAGTTGATAAATAGTGCTTTGTCATAGTAGTAGTAATTCAAATAAAAAATGAGGATAAGCTGCCAGTAAAGCCTGATAGATAGCTATGATTTAGGATAAAACCACAGAGAGCTCAAGGCTCTATAGGGGAGTGATCGACTTCTGGCAAATCTATTAAGGAGATGGGCATATTATCTACCTTAGCTCCAAGCTCCCAATCATATAACTGCTCAACGGTTTGACCGTCCGCCTCTAAGGTTAATTTCACTTGCATAGGTTTGAAAGTGTTAGGCATTACAAAACGGCCGCGAATACGAGCGATACCTTCGATCAAATAACGCTTAGGATCTAGTGGTATCTCGACAAAATCGTCATCGTTAAGCAAGCTCAAACTGACGTTTAAATACTTAGCTTGACTATCCTTACTAAGCATAGCCACATCAAAACCATACTCAAAAGCATTCTCTGGCAATGGTTCAATCTTAGCTGCCATCACTTGCAAAGGTAGACCACCAGTTTTACTAAGGGCTTGGGCATATAGCTCGTTTAGCTGACTGATTTGTCTGTTTTCAATACTAAGCTCTTTTTGGTTTTGACGCAGCTCATCTAAATTATTAAGACTTATAGTCAGCTCTTGCTTGGCTATCGCTACTTGATTGCTCAGCACTTTATGACTAGTGCGCAGCTCTTCAAGCTCTTGTACTGTCATCTGACCGCTATCTACCGCTTTTTTGGTTTCTGCCTGCGCCGCGTGGTAACCGCGCTGATAACCAAAATTATGACCAAAGATAAGTCCGACTATCGCTGTCAGTAGTATCACCGCCGCAAACAGCGCTAATATCCATGATGCCGCGCCCGTCTGACTGCTTTGTAAGCTAGTCTTGTAAACTTTAAAAGTACCGCTTTTAGCTTGATTTTGGTTAGGCGCAAACTTCTTAGAATCGCTAACCTGTCTACTATCACTACTAGCTGTTACAGGCTCATTTAGTGACGATTTATAAGAGAATAAAGTCGCTTGACACGGTAAATGTGCTGGCTGCAAGCGCAAGCGGAGGGCAGTCTTAACACGCATCTGGACAGTATCTCTTTAGAAGAAAGGCGATGTATTATAACGGAATTTATTGCCAATACCTAGCATCGCACCGTAAGCGCAGTGAATCAGCAGTCAATAGTGGCTGTCAGACAAACCTCACTATGGCTACAGATTACGGGTTAATCAAGCTATAAACGAATAGTTTAAGCTAAAAAATAATGCTCTAAAAAATAGCTAAACCCTCATTAAAGCAAAGTAAACTAAGGCATAGTAAATTAAGGCACAATAGGCGCTGCGTTTAACCCTAGCTTTTCATCAAAGCCAAACATTACATTTAGGTTTTGTACGGCCTGTCCTGCTGCGCCTTTAACTAAGTTATCTTGTACGACTAACACGGTTAGCTCACGACGCTCATTGTTTTGATAGATGCCAATACGCAAACGATTGCTAGCGCGGACACTGCGAGTATCAGGGTAGCTACCCGCTGGCAACACGTCAATAAAAGCCTCGCTAGCATAGTTTGTCTCAAACTCATACTGCCAATCGATAGCAGTACCCGCCTCTGTCAGCTCTAAATGAATGGAGCTTAACATACCACGTATCATCGGTACTAAATGCGGCAAAAACCGAATACGCTGACTAAATTGACTGGCCAGTAGTTGCTCAACCCCTTGCTCAATCTCAGGCAAATGCCGATGACCGGTAACGCCATAAGCTTTGAAATTGTCGGTAGTCTCTGCATAATTGAGCGCTAGGCTAGCTTGACGCCCCGCCCCAGAGACGCCAGATTTTGCATCGATAATGATACGTGACTCTATCAAGCGCTCGCTTTTATTATTTTGCAAACTGATAATAGGTTTTAGGCCTAAGATAGCGGTGGTTGGATAACAGCCTGGATTGCCTACTACCATAGCATTCGCTAATTTATCGCGGTTGATCTCTGGCAAACCATAAACTGCGCTTTTTAATAATTCGGGACACGCATGGGTTTGGTTATACCATTTTTCAAACTCTACCAAAGATTGCAGACGAAAATCAGCGGCTAAGTCAATAACTTTGACGCCCGCCTCAGTTAAAGCCTCAGCTTGCTGCATAGCGACACCATGCGGAGTGGCAAAAAACACTACATCACATTTTTGTAGCGCTGCTAG
Organism: Psychrobacter sp.; assembly: GCA_029267175.1. Lineage (GTDB taxonomy): Bacteria > Pseudomonadota > Gammaproteobacteria > Pseudomonadales > Moraxellaceae > Psychrobacter. Next base: position 3,179 of record JARIDJ010000076.1, read on the forward strand.
TGTATCTTGCCCTAAATCGTTAAAGACGATGTCGGAGATACCGCGCAGACTTGGAAAGATCTCATCAGCGCGAGTACCTGCTTCGCTACGAGAGGTTAATAAATCAATAGACACTTCAGGATGGGCTGACAATAGCCGAATAAGCTCAATACCTGTATAACCAGTACCACCGACAATTGCTGCTGAAATCATAACCCATCCTTTTTAATTACTTTTATAAAGCTAATATTTATACCACAACTCTTTGTGCGCTAAATCTTGTAGTCGTGAACCGCATCGATAAAGACTTTAGCATTGTCCGGATTGACCCATTGAGTAATACCGTGGCCCAAATTGGCAATATAGCCTGTCTTATCGCCGCCAGCATAAGCGCCGTCTAGCATAAGCTTGACCTCGCTACGAATCGTCTCAGCAGAGCCGTACAGAGTCGCCGGATCCATATTACCTTGGATAGCTTTGCTACCTTGCAAGGTTTTATGACGTTTGGTCAAATCACGCTGACTTTGATTCAAGACTTGACGGGCACGCTCAAGTGGCATCGTCCAATCTAGACCTAACGCATCCGCTTCGCTATCGGCTTGTACATCAAGCCACAAACCGCCGCCTTTAGTAAATAACACTACCGGCACCTGAGGATGACGCTTCTTTAACTCAGCGACAATACGCTTATTATAATTGTGTGAGAAATCGATAAATTGGCGATGACCTAATGCGCCGCCCCAACTATCAAATATCTGCAGAATCTGGGCGCCAGCAACTACTTGCGCGTCCAAATAATCAATGACGGCATTGGCAATCTTATCTAGCAGCTGATGCAAAAACTGAGGATTGCTATATAAAAAGCCTTTGGTATAGCGATAATCTTTTGAGCTGCCGCCCTCAATCATATAAGTCGCTAGTGTCCATGGACTACCAGAAAAACCAAATAATGGCACTTGGCCGTTCAGCGCTTTACGAATACTCGTGACCGCTCGCATCACATAATCAAGTGAATCGTTAACCTCCAAAACAGGCAGACGATCAAGGTCTGCTTGAGTGCGGATAGGATACTTAAATTTTGGACCTTCACCAGTCTCAAAATACAAACCTAAACCCATCGCATCAGGAATAGTCAAAATATCACTGAACAAAATGGCAGCATCCAAATCCATACGACGCAGCGGCTGTAGTGTCACCTCGGTAGCCCGATCGGTGTCTTTACACAGACTCATAAAATCGCCTGCTTCAGCACGAGTCGCCTTATATTCTGGTAGATAACGCCCTGCTTGACGCATCATCCAGACTGGAGTCATATCTATAGGCTCAAAGCGCATCGCTCGCAATAATCTATCGTTTTTTAGTGGCGCAAAATTATGCTCATTTGCAGCGTTAGCGTTTGATAAAGTGCTACTTGAAACACTCATGGATGATCTCCAAAATCAGAAATTTATTGTCATTATCAATAATTAAATAAAGCTTATTAATTAAATTTAAACATAGTTTTCATAAGTCTTAAATAAAACAAACTAGGTTAAATAAAGCTTTGTCGTTAAAAATTAAAACTAAGAAGTTAAAGCTAGATTATCGCGGTGTACCATAACCACACGCTCTTCATGGCTACCAAGGATTTTATCAAACTGCTCTGTACGCTCGCGGGCGACGCGGCGTGCTTCATGCGAAGAGAAGTTCACTTGACCAACCGCTAAACGCTCGCCAGTATCTTGATGAATAATCTCAACCACATCGCCTTCATCAAAACCGCCCCGAACCTCCACTACCCCAACCGGTAATAGACTACGGTTATTCTCAGTCAAAGCTTTTGCCGCCCCAGCGTCTACTATTAAGCTACCTGACATACGCAAATGCGCCGCAAGCCACTGCTTACGAGCGATGATTTTGTCCGCTTCATTGGTAGTGAGTAGAGTCCCAATCGCCTCGCCTGAAACCACGCGAGTAATCACATCGTCGATTGCGCCGCTAACGATAACGGTCGGGCAACCACCCATTGCCGCTAAGCGTCCAGCACGGATTTTGGTCAACATACCGCCGCGGCCCAATTTGCCACCATCGCCAGCGATATCAAACAAATAATCCGCCATAGCGCGCTCTTGACGAATCATTCTAGCATTAGGATTATCACGAGGGTTATCGGTAAACACTCCTTCTTGATCGGTCAAGATGATATATAAGTCGGCGTTTACCATAGCGGCTGACATCGCCCCTAAAGTATCGTTATCACCAAATTTGATCTCATCAATCGTGATGGTATCGTTCTCATTGATAACCGGTAGTACTCGCCACTCTAATAACTGACTCAGTGCGCCGCCAGTATTGAGATAACGGCTACGATTGGATAAGTCGTCATGCGTTAACAATAACTGAGCGCTTTGCACGCCGTGTTGAATAAGCGCTGACCACCAGGTCTCAATCAAACCCATTTGACCAATAGAAGCACAAGCTTGAAGAGCCGTAAGCTTTTTAGGACGCTCCTCCAAGTTCATGCGTACCACGCCCTCAGCAACTGCACCTGACGATACTAACAAAACCTCCATACCTTGATTATGTAGTTTGGCAATTTGTTTGGCCCAACCATAAATAGCAGTTCGATCAAGCCCGCGACCATTATTGGTCAATAACGATGAGCCAATCTTGACAATAACGCGTCGAATATCAAAGTTACGAGGCTGCTCAATAAACCTTGCTTCTTCTGTCGTTTGTTCCATGTCAACTGCCATAAAAAACTCCTGTTGTTTATCTTAAGTATGAATTACTGATTAGTGCTAATAACTGCTAATGCTAGTGCTGTTGAGATTAATAAAGGCGAGTGTTTACTATAATCTTAAGGCACATAAACGACTTCTACGCCATCATCATCGTCATCATCAAAGTCAGTGAGATTATCCCCACTGATGTCTCTACCTTCACGCTGGGCTTTACGCGCTGCCCGATAAGCTTCGCGCTGAGCTTCAGTGTTACGGCGTACCTCAGCCTCTAAACGCTCAAAACGCTCTTTTTGTGCTTCGGCAAAAATAGGATCCTCTAATTCGCGCTCGCGCTCGCGCTCAATCTCGTTCATCAAGTGATACTTAACTGCGTCCACTCCTTCACCGGTAAGGGTTGAGGTGCGAAAAACGATACCTGTCCAGCCAAGCTCTGCCACAATATGAGTACATAACTGATTAAGCTCAGTTTCATCAACGATCTGATCAATTTTATTTAATACCAAGATTTGCGGCAAATTAGCTAACTCTGGCGAAAAACGCTCAAGCTCGCTTAAGATAATATTAGCATTTTCAACCGGGTCACTACCATCTATAGGCTGTACATCTACTATATGCAGTAATCGGCGAGTACGAGCAACATGCTTCAAAAAGCGAATGCCAAGACCCGCACCTTCTGAGGCGCCTTCAATCAGCCCTGGTATATCAGCCATTACAAAAGAGCGATGTTTACCGATATCCACTACGCCCAAATTGGGTACTAAAGTGGTAAAAGGATAATCCGCGACTTTAGGAGTAGCGGCAGACACTTGACGGATAAAGGTCGACTTGCCAGCATTAGGTAGACCGACTAAGCCCACATCCGCGACGACTTTTAGCTCAAACTTCAATACTTTCAGCTCGCCCTCAAAACCGGAGGTGGCTTTACGCGGTGCCTGATTGGTTGAGCTCTTAAAATGAGTGTTTCCTAAACCGCCATCACCGCCTTTAGCGATAAGTAAAGTTTGCCCAATCTCCGTCAGATCACCGATAACCTCATCGGTTTCAGTATCGATAACCGTAGTACCTATAGGGACTGGCAAGTAAATATCGTCAGAGCCTTTGCCTGAGCAGTTTTTACTATGACCATTCTCGCCGCGGCGCGCATCATAACGGCGAGTATAACGATAATCTACCAAAGTATTGGTATTATCATCAGCGATGACATAAACATCACCGCCACTTCCGCCATCACCGCCATCAGGACCACCGCGAGGGACGTATTTTTCTCGGCGAAAACTGACGATACCGTTACCACCGTCACCTGCTTTTACCGTTACGACGGCTTCATCAATAAATCGCATGCTACGTTCCTTTCATTACTATTTGAGTACTACTAAATTATTCATTTTTTAAAATATTAAGTCTATAAAATATATTTGAGTCTATAGTCATTAATATCAACAACACCCGATAACCAATGCGACTATCGGGTGCTCTATAAGCGGCTCAACATAGCTGACCTATAAAGGCTTATCGCTACTTTATGCCGACTTGCTCTTCTATGCGCCCAATCGTAGGCTAACGTTATGCTGGGATTTGCGTATAGCTAATACCAGCCATTTGACCAGCGATACGCAGTACCTGAGTACTATAACCAACTTCATTATCGTACCAGATATAGACTGTAGCATGATTATCTGTGACGATAGTCGCTTGCGCATCAACGATACCGACATGCTTAGTACCGACAAAATCAGTAGAAACCGCTTCAGTAGAATCAGTGTAAGCAATTTGTGATTGCCAAGTACTACTATTAGCCATCTTACGCATAAAGTTATTTAGCGCATCAACACTCTCTGGAGCGGTTTTTAGATTTAGGTTCAAGATAGCTAAGCTGACGTTTGGCGTTGGCACACGAATCGCATTACCCGTTAGTTTACCACTTAATTCTGGTAGAGCTTTACCGACCGCTTTTGCCGCGCCAGTACTGGTAATGACCATATTTAATACCGCGCTACGACCACGGCGATCGGCTTTATGATAATTATCAATCAAGTTTTGATCATTGGTAAAAGAGTGAATGGTCTCAACATGACCATTTTCAATCCCATATTCATCATTTAACACTTTTAGCGTTGGGGTAATGGCGTTAGTAGTACAGCTAGCAGCACTGACGATTTTGTCATCGCCGATAGTATCGCTGTTTACTGCGTAAACAACGTTTTTGATGTTACCGCCAGCAGGTGCCGTTAATAGTACTTTTTGGACGCCTTTAGCTTGCAAATGCTTACCAAGGCCGTCTTCATCTTTCCAGATGCCAGTGTTATCAATAACTAACGCATTATCGATACCATAAGCAGTATAATCAATCTCGCTTGGATCTTTGGCATAAATCACTTGCACAAAACGGCCATTAATAATAATACCGTTATTGTCTTCATCAACGCTAACGCTACCTGTGAAACTGCCATGAATAGAGTCGCGCTCAAGCAGTGAGGCACGCTTTGCCAAATCACCGGCAGGAGCTGGACGTACTACGATAGCCTTTAGCTGTAGACCTTTAGCGCTTGAAGCTTGAGCGAGTAACAACCGAGTCAAGACTCGACCAATACGACCAAAGCCATAAAGCACCACATCAGTAGCTTCATTAGTCGCCTTACTCTTATCAACCGCTTGTAGAGCTTGCTTTACATCGCTATCATTAACGATCAACTGGCCAGCATCAACACTAGCAGCAGTGACATCACTATCCATTAGTGTTTTTACGATAGCTAAGGTATCTTCAATAGCAATAGGCTGATCGCCATGATTGCGAGTCGCTGACTTTTGATGTAGAGCTAACAGTTGTCCTACTGAGCTGGCGTCAAGCGTTTCACCAAATAAAGTCACTTGCACGTCTTTTTCATTGTAGAGGGTGTTAAGTAGGCTCATCAATTCAATAGCTTGTTGCTCTTGATTATTGTATTGGCTCAAACGGTTTTGATGAAGTTGGCGTAAAGTATCAGCGTTGCTCACAGGAAGCATCCTTATGGTCAGTAAATGAATAAAAGATAAAAGCAGACAAAAATAACTTTGCTATATAAATAGTTGATTATAAGCGCTTAATAAAACCCATAGCTACTTTATAACTAAAGGCTAATCAAAGGCGCTAAATGGCGTAGATTTTAGCTTAAAAAGCTTTATTTTGCCAGTAATAACCGATTTGGTTGCATCAATTGAGCTATAAATAAAAAGACAACCGCTATGGCTGTCTCCTATAATACAGACTATTACTGAGGTCGCTACTTGCTATCTTCAACCCCTAACCGCTTGTCAACTAAATCAATCCTACGACAATACTAAAACTCAAGGTATTAATTTAACCGTTTGATTGGCATGCGGAGTTAAGGTGAATTCTTTTAGATCATAACCTTGAGTCTGTGCAATCTGACGATACTTAGCGTAAGTTTGCTGTGAGACATTAGGCGAGCGAGCCAGTAGCCATAAATACTTTTTATCGGGCGTACCGACCAAAGCCGTTTGATAATCCCCATCACGAGCAAGCACCCAATAATCAGCACGGCCTACCGGTAACCAGCGAATCCATGAAGGCAAAAAAGTCACCTTTAATTTGCTCCCCGTAGTATCAGCCGGTTTTGCCAAACCCTCCGCTACAATCTGTGAGCCTTGTTGATCTAAGCATTTATTAGTAACAATAATACCTGAGCCATCTGTTTTTTCAGTATAGTTAGCGGTGACATCGCTTGCACAGTTACGCTGAAAGTACATCGGCAAGCGCCCTATCTCATGCCAAGTTCCGGCATATTTATCCAAATCTACTTTGTCTACGGTCGTTGGCTCATTAGCGGACTTATAAATAATAGCATCGGGCTTGATATCAATCGTTGCTGTAGAAGTAGTGCTAGTAGTATTTGTATTTGCCGGCGTCTGAGTGGGAGTAGCCGCATAAGCTGAAAAGGCCGCTAACGGTATAATAATAGCTAGGGCAATACCAGTATGCTTAAGAAGACTGGTCATAAATATTCTCTCCGAAACGGGATTAGTAGTAGTCATATTATTTTGCTTATAGTTGTTTTTATTATTGAGTTCAGCATTATTAAGCTTAGCCTTTTCAGCTGCTATTTTCTCAGAGTCTCTGTTGTGTATAAAGCCCCTATTTTCTAATGAGGGTTTTTCTGCTACTGGTTTTTTGCCAGACAGTGTTTCAGACAGTTTCGATTTTTGCGTGCTGTTAGTAGCCGCTTTTTTGTAGCCACCGCTTATATTACTAGTGGCACTGCTAGTGTCAGAACTATGAGAGCTATGAGAATTATAAGAGCTATGAGCTGATGCATAGGTCAAGTAATTCGCATCGTTACTAGCTGCGTTAATAGAGCTGGTATTAGTAAGTTTGTTATCCTGCTCGCTAGCAAAACAGCACTCATCGTTAGCTGAGAAGCTGAGCGTTTGAGGGGTGTTGGTCTGTTTAGCCTGAGACCCGGCTGACTGGCTATGATAGCAGCTATCATACGAGTCTGACTTAGGTAACTGGTTGGCTTTCATAGGAATACCATTAATATATATGTCTTTAATTTAGATCATTAATTTATGTATTCCATAATAGGGATGGAGAATAACATTAAGTAGTGGAGCTATGTATGTAAAAGCTACGGTTTGTAAAATTATTCAAAATTAGTAGCTTTATCAATCACATAGTAACTAAATAGTTGCCTTTTATTGAATATGAGTAATATTTTAGCTTTAGTGTTAAATTAGCCCTTTAAAAAACTACCAATGCCCGCAACACTACTCGCTCCATACTCAATAGCTGTAGCCAGCATCGTTGGCGCTAATCCGCCTAATGCAATCACTGGCATATCTGCTAACTGTGCCAAAGCGGACCACTGCTGCCAACCCAGCGCTGGGCTATTAGGATGGCTGTTAGTAGCCAAAACTGGTGATAAAAATATCGCGATAACTGGCGCTAATCCCTGCACTAAACGCAGCTGAGCCAACTGATTGGCCGCCTTAATACTAGCGCTATCATGACAACTAACTATCAGCCCAGTAGTCGCCGTACAGTTATCAAGCTTAAGTAAGTTTAAGTCCGTATCGCTAATTTTATTATCTAGCAAATGCTGCTTTTGCCGCTGATAGCTAGCAAACCAAATCATAAGCTCATTATGGGTTAAATGATAAGCGCTAATAGGTAAGCTATCACCCTTAGCGTTTGGCTTGCTGCTCACTGTCTCGCCTTGTACATATTTAGCCAAATAATTAGCTAGATAAATAGTTTTACCCACTTTGTAGGGAATGATGACGCTAATATCATCCCTAAGTTCTAATAATTGTCTGATGATATCAGCCTCTATATCGTCACTGTTTTGCGCCTGTAATGTTGCTGTTTTAAGACGCAGGTAACACCAGCCTTTACTGGGAAGCTTAGGTTGATGGTACGCTAGCCACTGTTGCGCGGCCTCATTGACTAAGTCCTGCTCGCTCCCCTGCGACCGCTTAAAGGGCGCTAAAGGCTGCGTGATAGTGATCTGCTCTGGCAGCTTTAACCAAGTCAAAATAGTTTGGTTAGCAGCAGGTAGCGGATAATGATTATTGACAAGCGATGGCTTATCTACCCAAGTCAACGCCTGTCCTTCAAGACCAAAATCGCAGTGCTTATACTGCTGATATTGCTCAGCCGTTAACGCTACTTTATAGACCTGCAAACAAACCTGTTTATCTCCATAATCATGATGCAGCCGTCCAAGCTTTACCGCTGTATTGGCGCTAATATCGATACCAGTTTCCTCCGCAGTTTCGCGTATCAAAGCGGCGGTAGCTGTCTCCTCGCTATCAATCTTACCGCCGACAAACTCATAACGATCGCCTTGATGCTGCCCACTATTACGATAGCCCAATAGATACTGATCTTGATAATAAATAACAGCGACAGCGACATTGACGACTCGCGGATGCTTTTGTACAACTGGCTCAAGAGAGATTGAAGTACGGGACATAAAAAGCTCCTAAATTTAAAAGTAAAATGTTTGAATATTTAAGTTCAAAAAGCATCTCATAAGCTTAAATCAATCATAACAACGCTATTCATTTAATTTATAAAAACACTTGCAAAAGACTTTAATGTAAATGATAATTATTATCGTTAAGATAATTTATTTATTGGTGCATCATTTTTATTAAAAGGAATTCATTATGAGTATGGTCATCTCTCGCTACCTACATAGCCGCGACAACCGCCTACCTACCCTACAATCTCAGCATTTATTTGCCCTGACAAAAGAGGTGCGAATTGAGCATGAAGGCGAGGAATATCGTCTACGTTTGACTCGCAATAATCGTTTGATTTTGACTAAATAATCGCTGATAGCTTTGTTAATCCATAAAAAACGCCTTTATAAAAAGGCGTTTTTTATATCTAAAACTATCTAAAACTGCCAACTATAAACCACATCGACCGCGTTTTCGGCAGCAGAGGTCGCCTCAACGTAGATACGGCGAGTCAGCTGATAACGCACTGACAAGCTGTTTTCGGCATTGAATACGCCTACTCCATAACGGATGTATAAATCTGGTGATATGTAACCGGTAACATTGACATTGGTATCTTCGCTATTACCTGAAGCATCCACCGTCAAGCTTTGAAAGCCAAAAGCTTGTCCAATCTGATTGGTAAAACCGCGCGTACCACTCAAGCCAAAGTTAAGACCGGCCGCCGCTAAGTTATTGGTCACTTGCGATTTAAAGCCCTGCTCACTGATTTGGCTTGGGCTACCATCATTGATACGGCCAGTAACCAAGGCGTTCATCGCTTGTTGCTGCGTGAGTCCGGCATTATTAAAGACAATAATATTTGGATTTTGAGCAGTGCCCTTGACGCGTACGCCAACGGTATTATCATCGATAATCTTCACCGCCTCAATACTTAGGTTTGGCTTCATCACATCGCCATTAAAGCGTATTTGACCGTAATTAAGCTCTAAGTTTTGACCAAAAATGTCGACACTGGTTCTTTTTGAGACTTGCACTACCCCTTTAGCGCGCATAACGCCCATGCCGCTTTGAGTGATATTAACCGCTCCTGCTAACGGAATCACAGCGCCAAAACCGCGGAAATTGATATCATCGCCCAAATCAATACCGATATCAGCATTGATTGACCAAGGTTTTGAAACTTTTAACACCTCATCGATATTACCGATCAGACGTCTATCAAGTACTACGGCATCTTCGGTCTGGGTAATAATATCTTCGCTAGCTTCAGGGGGCCGGATAGTCGCGGTTGGCACACTTACCGCCCCTTTGATATTGACGTATTTATCGCTTGGGCGCACGATAATATCGATATCAGGGTTGACCTCTGCTGTTAATAACGGCGGCTGAGTCAATACTAACCGCTCGCCTATGATACTAAGCTTGGCTTGCAATTGTTGTTGCCAGTTTACTGTACCGGTAAGTTTACCAGTGCCAGTGCCACTATTAAAACTGCCATCAATAATGGCTTCGGTACCGCGTATCTTGGCAGTCGTATTGACCCTAGTTAGATTGATCGGTAGCCCAAGCATAGCAATACGGCCATTAGCCAATTTGACATCGCCATAGAACTGCGGCTTATCTAGCGTACCGCCTAAGCCGCCTGCCATAGTGATATTACCCTCAAGCACCCGCATTCCTGGGAAGAAAGGTTTGAATATTGCCAAATTAAGCTCATTTAATACCAAAGCGCCGGAGATAGGTTTAGGCGTTTTATAAGGATCAACCACCACCTCAGCATAACCACGCGCGCCGCGACCGGTATTGATATCTGAGCGCAGTTTAATCCCTTCAGGGACTGATAGCGCAATCAGCGACACCCGTTTGTAGGGCAAGCTTACGGGCACTGAATCGCCATCTTGTATCAGGCCAATTTTGCCGTTATCTGAATATAAAGTGGTATTAATAGTAGGAGCGCGGCCTTTTTGCCAGCCCACGATAGCTTTGCCATTGATCTTCGCTTGCCAGTCTATATCGTTGGGTAAAAAGAAAGAAAACAAAGACGTATCTAGATTTTGAATGGCTAGATTTACCTGCCCGCCAGTTGCTGAGGCGATGAGATTCTCACGCAGACACAGCTTGCCACTTTGGTCAGCGGCCTGCCAACAATGCGCGGCCAGTTGGAGTTTTAATGGTTTACTATCCCCTTGCGGTAGATTCAAAATAAGCTGCGCTGGTTGCAACTGATTAAGCGTGGCGTATTTGGATTTGACACTACCGTTGCCGATAGCGCCGCGCCAAATGAGCTGTTCGCGATTAAACCCCCCTTTTAGACGTGCCAAAACACTCAGCTGCTCATTCGCCACATTGAGATTGAGCACGTGCGCTTGTTCAGTGCCCTTAAAAGTCGCGTTAACTTTTTGGAAGGTTTGTTCTGCAACATCTAGACCCTCAGCGCTGACGATCAACTGGCTTGGGCTATTGGCTAGATTGACCAGCTTACCGCGCACTCGACCATGACGTAAAATAAAACCGGGTAAGGCGATACGCTCACCTACCAAATCAATATAAATTGTTGGCAAAGCTTGTCCAGCCGGCTGTGATAGAGTCGCACCGCCACTGACTTTTCCAGCTAGCTTATCGGACAATTGATCTAAGCTGGTGATATTGATTTTGGCTTGTAGCTGTTTGGCATTGCCGTTAGCGGTTAAGTAGTTATCGCCCCAACGTAGCACTAAGTTATCAGCATTGAGACTGTCTACTAAAGCATTGACTTGCTTATACTTTGTCTCATTATCTTGAGCTTGCAAGCGCTTAAAGTAACTGGCTAAATCCTCTGGTAAGTTTAATTTAGCCGATAGACTGCCTCTAGCACTTAGCAGCTGGCCTTTTAGCATACCGCGTAAATTAATCTGCTGTAAGTTGACGATCTGCTGGTTTTTACCCCAGCGTCCATCGGTTTTTATGCTACCAGTGATAGTACTTGGCGTATCTTTGAGGAAATAGCCTAGATTGAAGCGATCCATAGTCGCTTTGATATTCCAAGCGATACCTTGACGCACATCTACCGTGCCAGCAGCATCGATACTGCCCGCTGCGCCAACGTGACGGAAACGTTTGATGCGAATCAGTTGACTATCACCACTAGCATCAATAGTTAATTTGCCTGCTGGTAGCTGCTCAGCATCTAAAACACCATCAAAATTTATGGCAAAACGCTGCAGCTTACCTTGTGCATTGCTGCCACTCTTGGCTTTGGGCTGTTGCCACTCGCCGCTAGTCACCAAATCACCAGTCAAAATAGCCGGATTGTTAGGCAAGAAATAACCCAAATCAAAGTTATCAAAGCGGCCGGTGACGCTCCAACCGATGTTGCGGCGCAAGTCAATAGCACCTTTGGCTTTTAAGGCTCCAGCCTCACCGCTATAGTTTAATTTGCGAATGCTAATGAGCTTAGGAGTACCAGCAGCATCGATAGAAAGACGGCCATTAGGAACGTCTTTGGTCGCAACCCGTCCATCAAAACGGGCGTCAAATACTGAAAGCTCACCACCGATCAGATCAATCTTGGCATCGCCGCTACCAGTAATGCCAATAGCTCGATCCTCTTGGCTAGCGTCCAACTGGGCTTGTAGATCAGTATTGTTAAAGCTAATAATATGACGCTGACCTTTGACTTTATTTTTGCTGATATTTATCAATCGGCCACGCGCATTTATCTTACCAGTTAGACGCTCAAGCGGTAAATCACTACGATATTGTTTTGGCAATAAACCTTTAGTACGCGCATCGAGCTGCCAAGTAAGCGGCCGCTGCTTGGTTGCTAGCTGAATTTGACCAGTGCCTGATAAGTCGCCTACTATGCCCTTATAATTAAGACGATTGATATCGATGATATTAGCGTTTTTGCGCACGCGCAGATCATAGTTGCCTTTTGGCGCGGCATTTAACTCATTAATAAAGGCATTGGCATCGACAGATAAGCTTGCGCCGCGCACGATGACATCGGCACGGCCTTTTAGACTATCGATATTACCGATACTAGGCACATCACGACGAATCAAGTTCTGCCATCTTGCATCGATATAAATAGGAGCGGGTTGGGTCGATTTGGCGGATACTTTGCCGCGGACGATGTTGGCATTGATATGCTCGCCATCACGCTGACGCAAATCAGCAGCGACTTGTAGATTATTATTAAGGTTTTTTTGTTGATAATGGACAGACAATCTACCATTTAAGGTTTGCGGTGCATAAGCCTTATAATCACTGTACTGCTCTGGAATCGCTTGGCGAATATTAAAGTTGCTGCCGACAGCCCTTACCTTGGCATCGAAGCTTTCGCTCCAATCTAGTATGCCCTGCAAAGTTAAACGACCGGCTGGCACATTGGCATCTAAGCGATCGATACGCAGTTGACTATTGGCGATGACAGCGCGGCCCTTATAATGCCCTGAGGGAATATCTTTGGCGGTAAGCTCAGTATTGATGCGCAGTTGAATATCTGAGATGACCCCAGAAGCGGTTGCCATGCCATTCGTTAAGTGAATATTTTGCGCCTCAGCATAAGGAATTAATACATCATCCCATTGTAGTTTGGCATCAAAAGGTGAGCCTTTATCCAAACCTTGCGCGACAAACTCACCGCGGACATCACTATCATTATAGCGGCTACGCACTTTACCGATAGTACGCTTAAGCGTGCCTGTGGCCTCAACATTGAGCGGATCAACATAAGCTTTCTCTAAGGCACTGACTTCAACGATAGCGCTAAGATCTAGCGGATAATCACCTTGCAAATCGATCTCACCTTGCAAAGCGCTGACTTTGACGATATCACTATAAAACAGATTACCATTACCTACAGCGACTTGACTGCCCACCCAAGTCAAATCACGAGCCGCTATATCATGGACGATGACGGGCTCTTTAGTCACCTGCTTATAGACGATGGTTTTTATTTTGGCCTGATCAAAGCGCAAGTTCACCGGCAGCCTAAGGGTTTTATAATCGTATGGATCGCCAGTAGGCGGCTTGGTATTGATAATCTCGATACGCTGAATATCAGCATCACGCAGATGTACCTCTTTGGCAAACACTGCGCGCCAGCCTATTTTGACATAAGCTTTATCAACTTTGATTTCGATATCTTCAGTGGCATTGATATCTATATCGGTGACCATGATACCATCACGCAAATTACCGCTACCGTATTTAAGCTTGATGCCCGTCTCGCTACTGATTTTCTCCAGTAAAAACTTAGTTCCTGTATCAGTACCAGCAGCATAAAAAAATGCGGCAAACATCACTACCAGTACTATAGCGATTATCATCAAAAGCTTGAGCAAGAATGATAACGGATACCACCGACGTACCGCGCGGGCATCTCTTTGCGCTGGGTCTTCAGCTGAGGGATCGTTAGGTGGGGTATTATTATTCAACATGACACTCGATTAGGTAAGCAGTTAGATAAAATCATTAGTAGTCGGTAGCTAGCAACAAGACTTTATAAAGGTTAAAATTTAGCTAAAGGTGGAGAGACTTAAGCTCTCACACCCTTATACATTAATAGCTTATAAATAGCAGTAGCTTATAAAGGCGAGCCAATAAAGAAATGCAAACGAACAGGGATACTATCTTCTGTCACCCCTGCTGCCACATCGACACGCACTACCCCGACAGGAGACGCCCAGCGGATACCAACGCCAACACCAACCTTAGTATCAGTGTTAAAGTCCTTGTCGTAAGCGTTACCCACATCGGTAAATACAGCGCCGCGAAACCCTGGTCTAAACTCATAGTTGTACTCAGCACTACCGACTGCCAGCACTTGTCCGCCCGTTAGATAACCATTTTCTAATGGCGAGAGGCTCTCGTAGTCATAGCCGCGAATGCTTTGATCGCCACCTGCGAAGAAACGCAGCTTATAAGGCACTTCATAAAAGTCGTCCGCCCAGATATAACCGCCATTGAAACTTCCTAATACTTGATGCTTGTTATCCGCACCAAAGCTATAGATACCACTGACACCAGCCCGAATAATGGCCAAATCAGTATCACTAAGTAAGCTCTCAGAGCCTGCCTCAATACCATAGTATTGACGATATCCGCTGGTAGGATTGATACTATTATTGACGCTAGTTTTGTTAATGCCATAACCGAACAGTAGTGCTTGTTGAGTAGGTTTTGAGGAGGTAAAACGTACTGGTAAATCCTCTAACTTTGTCTCATCCACTCCAGTCTCTAGCTCATCCAAACGATAACGCAGCGAATAGCTCTTATTCCAACCACTCTCTTTACGAATGTTGCGAGCTAACGCAGCTTTTAAGGTATTGGTGGATAAATCAAAATTACCCTCGCCTTGATCGATAACCTCCTCTTCATAAGTCAGACGCGCCTCAAGCTTGTCATTAAGAGGATGTTTCCAAGGACGGCTGCCATATACGGTGACGTTTTTGCTGATGCGCGAAGCTTCTACTTCAGCGCCAGCTTGATAGCCTTTGCGGTTTACTAGGTTGTAGTCTATCTTGGCAGTAGCGCGCACGCCGGTGTCGGTGCCATAACCTAGGCCGACTTGGGCATCACGCGGCTTATTCGCAGAGACAAAGACATATAGAGGCACCTTTTTATCTACTAATACTTGTTCTGGGGTAATACGATTGGCTAAAGTAGGCGGTACAAAATTCTCATCGATAACCCGCTCCTCTTCTGGGAAGATTTTTTGGGCAATATTACTAATAGAGTCACTGATTTTGCCTAAGAAGTTCTCAGATTTCTTTTTCTTCTCATCCAGCACTCGATCATTAGGCAGACGGCTCAAACGATTGGCTTTATCTTTGATTGCTTGTAGTTTGCCTTGCGTCTCTTCATCTACCTGAAACTCAATAGGAGCAATATCAGCAGCGTCCACCTTGGCACCACTATTAGCGTTAATGCCCTCTGCGCTAACGCCATTCGCAGCAGTCCCATCGCCACTGCTATCTCTGCTTTCAGGGTTTAAATTATTATTAATATTGTTAGTGTTACTATTATTATTACGATTGGCACCGCTCATGGTAGAGCCATTGCCATTAACGCTGCCATTAGTAACATCATTATCGAGTTCATTATCTGCTACGTTTTCACCAGCACTTGGGGCATTATCAAAAGCTAAAGTACTACTAGCGCTACGCTCATCAGGCGGCAAAATGCTCTCAACGTTTACGGTATTAAAATAGCGTGTCGCAGATAAATCGTTACTTAACTTCGTAACATCAGGACGATAAAAAGGATCGCCTGCTTCAAAATTAAGCAGCTGACGTAACAAGGATAGCTCTACTGGCAGTTTATCAGGATCGCGCGTGAGCGTATTTGAAGCCTCATCATAAGTAAAAAACACTACCTCATCAAAATCGTAGCGCTCACCAGTATCATAAACTAAAGAGATATCAGCGGTGTTATCTGGCAAGATAATATCAACAGATTTATTCAGCCATTTTTCATCAAAATAGCCGTAAGTACTACTTAGCGCTTCAAAAGCTGCCTTGCTGTTTTTGTAAACTCGGTGGTTAAACACATCCCCTTCTGCTGGCAAAGCGCTCTTCTCTAAAGCCTTAAACTCTTCTTGTTCGCTACCCTCACCGCGCACATCAACAATCCGGCTCTCCACTTTTACAGGCTCACCAAGCTTTTCGATAATCACATCGATACTATTGGCATCAGGCTGACGTAGCTTTAGGGTGATATCATAGTAGCCTACCGCTTTTGCAGCATTAAGGGCAGTTTCACGCAAACGTGGCAAAGCGGCGGTAAAGTCAGCGACCGACTGTACCGTAGTGTCATCAAGAGCGGCTTTAATATTATCAATGGGCTGAATATCTTCGTCGGCCTTGATTAGCTTTGGTATACTATTGGCGCTATTAGTAGTCGCTGCTTGTTGAAGATAAACGGTGGTTTTTACTTTGGGTAGAGCAGCTACGCCGCCATTGAAAAAACGATTATAAAGTCTTTTGACAATGCCGCCCTCATTACGAGCTAATGGTTTGGGCTTACTAGCTTGAGTCACACCTTCGGCAACGGCTTCGGTGTCACTTGTAGCTTGATAATCAGGTAGATAATCCTCTGGGTTAAGCTCGCCGTTTTGCTCTTCTAACCGCTCATCACTACTGGCTTGCTGCTTTGCTTCAGCAATAGTACTGATTGTATTATTCGTACCAGCTCCAGTGACCGAGCTATTCGACTTGGCGGCCAGTATTTTTTCAGGATTATCGTTTTGGAGAATATTGGCGCTATCATCGACTCGACCGCTGCTAACCGCGTCACTGACTTCAATAGGACGCGACATAACCTCTGCAGTTTCAGCCCGCTGCTGCGCTGTCTGTTCACTATTTAGCGTCTCAAGATTGTTGGGCGCAGGCAAGATAGCGGCATCTAGCTTAGGGTCTAAGCCTATCGGTAATTGCTGGCTATCAAGGCGAGCTATAGGTGCGTTAAAGCCATCGCCACTGGCTAAACTATCGACACTGTCATTAAAGCTGGCATCAAAGTTATCGTTAAAGTTATCGTTAAAATTATCATTGAAACTAGTATCAAAATTATCATTTTGGCTACTATCAAAAGCGCTATCCATAAAAGCATTATTATCAGCATCTAAGGCGGCAAGTTCACGCTCGATTTGTTCAGGGGTCATCATCTGATAGCCTTGCTGCTGAATAGCAGTCGCTTGCTGCTGCAAAGCTAAATCACTCTCAAAACGCTCGGTATGCTCAACGTTACGATCATCATCCCAATTATCGTCTTTTGGGTCAGCTAAGCCATTGCTGCTTTTTTCCGCTTTATTACCCTTATTATTGCTAGCATTATTGTTTTCATCTTTACTTTGTTGGCTATAGTCATCTAGTACCGACTTATCAATCTCACCTTGTTCAAAAGCTTTTCTTAAACGCAGCGCCTCTAAAGCCTCATCTAATTTGGCATCGGAGTCAAAATCAATAACAGTGTCATCAGTAGACTCTGTAGCTGCCGTGTTAGCCGCGGTTGTATTGCTGATAGTAACTGGCTTTGTCTCAGTAAATCTAGTTTCAGCAGCATTAGCAGACGCTATAGTAAAACTGACTAACACACTAGTCACCGCATTAAATAACGCAGAGCGGGCAAAGGCATGACCACTGTTAACCCTAGCAGACGGTGCTCTGCTTATTGCCGCTAATTGATAAGGCATAAGAGACGATGACGCGGCTAATGAGCGACTTGACGACGTTGATATCGTAGTCTTCACGGATGAATTAGGTAATAAGGGCTTACTTCTCATGAATAATAATATCCTATCATTTCATCTAGCGACCTGAGCACGGCATAACTGTCGATTAATGGCGCAAAAACTACTGGCTAATTACCACCTATAATCATCGGTGATTATGTTCTAATCGTAAAAATACTATCTAAAATCAACGCCTTAAAAGCAAGCCATTATAAAAACGTTACTTATAAATATTAGAGCCTAAAAAATTTACAAATCATAACTGAGTTAACCGGCAAATCATAGCATTTAACACATGTATTTGCCTCAAAGCCTTGCTATTATACGACCTTGTAGTCATAAAACCTACCTTATATTTTGATAAGTTATTGATACTATTAATCATTGTCTGATTACACCTCACTTTTAAATTGCATTTATCTAGCATCTCTCTATGCTTGCTTAAAGTATTAGATAATATTCGCTCATAGGAAGCCTAATGGCAAATCAGTTTCAGTTATTCAAACGTCGTCGTTTTAGCGCTATGTTTTTTACTCAGTTTTTGGGTGCATTTAATGACAATATTTTTAAACAGGCACTGATATTAGTATTGACTTATACCGCTGCTAGTAAGCTTGGCGCTGAGGTTAGCATTCTTAATAACTTAGCTGCTATGCTATTTATTTTGCCGTACTTTTTATTCTCAGCGTTAGCAGGACAAATCGCTGATAAGTATGAGAAGTCTAAATTGACGCGCTTAGTCAAAGTCCTTGAGATCGTCATTATGACGGTCGCCGCTATTGGCTTTGTGTTTGAGTGGTATGTGCTGCTGTTTGTGGCGCTATTTTTGATGGGTACGCACTCTACTTTTTTTGGTCCTATTAAATACGCTTATTTGCCACAGGCCATGCAAGAAGATGAGCTGGTCGGTGCTAATGGCCTATTTCAAATGGGCACATCCTTAGCTATTTTATTGGGTATGATCATCGCTGGGGTATTGACGCAGTTGCCGCAGTCGCTGTATTGGATCGCAGTAACGGTGGTATTGGTATCAGTATTAGGTTATGTGGCGGCGCGCGGTATTCCCAATATGCCAGCGATGCAGCCTACTCTTAAGGTTAATTGGAATATTTTTACCACCAGTTTAGCGACAGTGCGCTATTTATACTCGCTACCGTTTTTATTCTTTGTCATCTTAGGCAATAGCTGGTTTTGGTTTTATGGCGCTACCTTTTTGACGCAGACCCCTGAATTTAGCAAAGTGATATTGCAAGGCGATGAGTCAGTAGTGATATTTCTGCTAACCTTATTTTCAGTTGGAGTCTCTATTGGCTCTTTGTTGTGTAAGAGTCTGACCAAAAATCAGGTAAGTTTACGCCTATTACCCTTTGGTATTGCTGGATTAAGCCTGTTTGCTATAGATCTTTATTTATCTTTATCAGGGCTTAATATAGAGCTTGCTGGCGATAATTTATTAGGCATTAGCGAGTTATTTGGCATTGCTGGAACTTGGCGCGTTTTTGTAGATTTGTTTTTTTTAGGGTTTAGCGGCGGCTTATATATCGTGCCTTTATATGCCTCAATGCAGGCTTATGCCCCTAAGAGCCACCGGGCGCGCATCGTTGGGGCTAATAATATTTTTAATGCTGTTTTTATGGTAGGTTCTGCTATTTTTGCTATTGTGTTATTAAATAGCTTACAGCTAACACTGCCGCAGTTGTTTTTGGTGACTGGAATACTTAATATTGTTTTTGGAGTATTTTTATACCTAAAACTAAAAAAACATCAGCAGCAAGCGCTTATTCAAACCAACGATGCTGCCAAAAATAATCAATAGTGAGTGAAAAAAACACTAAACTAAGCATAATTTTAAATTAAAAAACCGTGTTTTATCAGGAGTACAATATGACAGCGCGACCTTTATCTAAGATTGATCATTTATTATTAAGTGTTGATAAAGCTTTGCGAGCCATAGTGCCGCATTCAAACCCTAGCGCACGTCCGCTACCTGTTAGCAGTGATGAGATCCCTGAGCTGAGCATCACTGAATCTAGGCATGTGGCTGGGCTTATGCGTATCAATCATACCGGAGAGGTCTGCGCGCAGGGGCTATATCATGGTCAGGCGTTTGCGGCAAAAGATGATAAGGTCAAGCAGGCGATGCATCAGTCGGCGATTGAAGAAGTCGATCATCTAGTCTGGTGCGAGACCCGCTTAGACGAGCTTGGGAGTCACCCTAGTATTTTTACTCCGCTATGGTATGGGATGTCCTTTGGCTTAGGAGCCGTGGCAGGCGCCATCTCTAATGAGTTCAGCTTAGGGTTTGTAGCTGAGACAGAAGCACAAGTCAGCGAACATCTACAAGATCATATCGCCCAGCTGCCCGCTCAAGACAACCGTACACGCGAGATACTAGCGCAAATGGATATTGAGGAGCTACATCATCGACAGCTTGCTTTAGACAGTGGCGGCGCCGCTTTATCACCACCCGTGCGCCGTAGTATGCGTTTTATGGCCAACTGTATGAAAGGCGCCGCTTATCACGTATAACGAAAGTAACTAGTCAAAAACGTTTTTGGCTACTATGGCTACTAACTGTTGCGTATTGTTTTTAACAATCCTACCATTGTGAGTATCACAGCTACTTGCTA
The DNA here is from genome assembly GCA_029267175.1 of Psychrobacter sp. Classification (GTDB taxonomy): domain Bacteria; phylum Pseudomonadota; class Gammaproteobacteria; order Pseudomonadales; family Moraxellaceae; genus Psychrobacter. The sequence goes on from JARIDJ010000076.1 coordinate 23,695, forward strand.
GGGTATAAAAATTGAAATAATTTATAAGCTTGGTACTTTAAACTTTAAAGCTTAGCATCTTAAAACTTAGTACTTTAAAATTTAGTACTTTAGAGTAAAAGTGTTTAAAAGCTAAACTTATTATCTTTTATACCCCAAAATTAAATGACATTCGCTCAATACTAAGATAGCAAAAACCTTTACCATTGAGATTATTATAAGGCAGCCTTTTTTATGAAATATCACTCTACCAACAAATTTGCGACTTTAACGGCTTTAGCAGCGGCCTGTACTATGATGCTTGCCACTCCTGCTATCGCAGCAACCGATGCGGTAACAGCTAGCGTACCAAGCGCTAAGGATTCAAGTCAGCGTATTATTCGCCGTGCTCAGCCCGCGGCTGCTAGTACGACTCAAGCCAATAGCCTGCAAACAAACGCAGTATCAGCGGTGGCTGAAAGCGTACAAACACAAGCGCCTAATACTCGCGTTTATCAGCGCGGTCCTATCACCAGCTCAGGCATAGATATCAGTAAAGGCCAGCTACGCAATATCCCAGCGCCGCAAGCTCGTATCGATAATATTAGTTTTATCTCAACCGTACTTATTCCGACCACGCAAGGTGTGGGCAGCGATAAACTAGATGTCAGCTTGCTTGATGATTTTATCGAAGACGTCTCACCTAATGCCCGTCACTATCCGCCAAACTTTCCTAATCGCTCACAGCGCTACTATGCTCGCGAAAAAATCAAAGTATTAACGGATTGGATTGATCCTTTTGCCAGTGCGCCTAATGCCTCTTATGAGGTGCTCATTCGTGCAGCCAAACTCAATGGTATGGGCCGTAACTTAGATTTAGGTTCTGATTATGCGATCCGCGGCGGCAAATATGTAGACCGTGCTATCAAAGCTAAGTCCGATAGCGGTGAAGCGAACTTCTTATATGGCATGATGCTCTCAGAGGGCGGCGGCTTTAAGGAAGGTCAAAAATATTTAGATAGAGCGGTGAGCTTAGGTTATACCGAAGCTGAGCAAAGTTTGGCTCAATCTGATCTATTGAGTGATCGCCGCAGTGAAGCGCTGTCGCGTTTACGTCGCCTGGAGCAACGAGCGCCTGATAATCAGATTATTCGCCAACAAATTAAGCTGATTGAAGATGGTAAATTCTATATCTGGGATATTCCTGCGCCTAATATCGATATCAATCCAAAGACGCTAAACCAAACCAGTTAGTAAAAAAGAATTAGAGTAAGCTTGATAGCGAATCAAACGTTTTATCTGTAGGCGCGTCTGTTTTATAGTGATGTAGAATTAGCTATAAAGCAGGCGCGCTTTTCTAATTTTGGCCTTGTCTATTTTAGGTTATACTTTATAAAGTTTGTAATTGATACTCACTGAGAGCTGCTATGACCGTCACAAAAAATGCTTTTACAAGCACTATAAATATTCACAAAAAAGCGGCGTTAACTATGGTGCTGATTATTGCTCCGCTGTTTATTAGTGCTTGTAATACGGTCTCAGTAAGCCAGCAAAGCAAAGCTAAAGTCATTAGCAGTCAACGGGGTAATATCGTCTCAGATGATAAGCTTAGTAGTAATACTGCCGCCACTTTACTCTCAGCAGGTCTAAATCAGCAAGCTTGTTTTCAATACTTTGATCTTTGTTTAGATCAGCTCTCAGATAGTTTGCTCGATGACAAATATCGACCAAAGCTGGCTATTTTTGCTGAATTGCATTACGCCAAAGCGCGGCAATTAGCCAATTCAGAGGACTGTAGAGCTGCGCTTGCCCGTCCGCCCATTGACCCTTATTATGCTAACGCTCCGCTTGATGACAAGCAAATTAAGACAAACCAGCAAAACACTGAGACTTGTCTTATCAGCTATCAGCAGCGACTCTTTGACGCCATCAAAACCAGTTATGCTTATCTGTTTTATGACAGTTTAGAGCATGATTTTGAGGGCGGCGATGGTAAGCAGAAAGTAGCGCTGATAAAGAACCGTATTCCTAATGATGTAGATATTCAAACCCAAGATATCTACAACGCAGCGAGTAATGACGTCATCACCCAGCTGTATCAATCGGCAGACAATCCAAACAAATTAATGGGCGATACTAAAGTGGAGTATCTGCCAGCGACTGTTGCGGTTAGCGACTCTACCCAAGCGGCTATTACGAATAATGTCGCACTCCAAGGAGAGGCTACGGATCAGATAAAAGTGATGAAAATGCAGGTTGATGATTATAATCTTGAGGTGTATTTGCCTAATGAGAACAATTATCTAAAAAACGCTCGTGAGCGAACCTCAGCTTTAGCAGATCTAACCTCAACTTATGAGCTACGGTTAACCGGTCTTAACTCAATAAGCAAACGCCCCGGACTAGGCGTCAGCTTTGTGGCCTCGTTAAATGATCGCTATACCACTACCATTCGCCAGCTATTGGTGGCCTCATTATCAGGCAGGCTTGCTCAAGATATGGCGGACGATAATAAACCGTTCAATGATGACGATGCCAGCTCACGCATCTACCCTACCGGTCACCTACTAATGACGGGGCTAATAAAGCCAAAAGGCAAAAGCATATTGGAGGTGTTAGCCAGTCGTCAGCTCGATATTCATCTATATAATCCTTATCGAAGTGAGAGTACTAAAATATTAGGCGAAGAGTATCCACTCGCTGCCAACTTTTCAGCCGGCTACGGCATGTGGTTGGCTGAAAATCAGCTTGATGGCGTAGGCTATCTAAACTTAATCTCGCGCCAGCCACAAGCCAGTCTACCTAAGCTATTTATGCTTGAGCCTTATGATCCAAATAAGCGCGTGCTCATTATGCTGCATGGTCTAGCCTCTAGCCCCGCCGCTTGGGTCAATTTGACTAACGATATCCTAAACGATGATAAGCTGCGTGATAATTATCAAGTTTGGCAGATTTTTTATCCGACTAACCTACCTATATTAGAGAACCGTTACCAAATTCAGCAATTGATTGAAGCGACTTATAAACAAACAGATCCTAGTGGCCAAAACCGTGCGAGCCAAAACAGTGTCATTATCAGTCATAGTATGGGCGGCATCATCGCACGAATGATGTTATCTGATGATAATTTGGTCGATGATTTGGATCGTCTTGATGAAGAAGAGCTGCTGAGCGCCAGTGAAAAAAGGCAAATACGGGATGCTTTAAAACAGTCCTTTGGTGAGGAAAAATTAGAAAAGCGCTTCAAGCTACAATCCTTATCACAAGTAGATACTGCCGTATTCTTATCTACGCCATTTCGAGGCACTGACTATGCCGATCGTTGGTTCACGCGAGCGCTGCGCCGTATTGTTTACCTGCCAGTAGGACTAGTAAAAACCATCACCGATAATTTAGCGACTCTAGCTATCCAAGGCGATATAGCCAACAATCCTTTAGGCGCGCTTTATCTACAAAATGGCGCTAGCCAGTTAAGTAATAAATCCTCCTTTATTCAATTAACTAAAGATATCACTATCAATGATCGAGTGACCTATCATTCTATCATCGCCAATAATGATGCCGATATTACTAAAGGCCTAGCACAGATGCAGCCGGACGGCGCCAAGATAGATTTATCACAAGCACAAGATGAGGATAGCGATGCTTTAGCAGCTAATACTGATGACGTTGATAATGACGATAGCAGTATAGACCGTACGCCTTTAGTAGCGGCTGTCACAGTCGAAGGCGATATCAGTCAGGCTATTACTGAGCGCTTGTCCGATGGCATTGTCCCTTATACCAGTGCACATTTAAACGGCGCGGCGAGCGAAACCGTCATTAATGGTGGTCATAGCATTCAACAAAACCCGCAAACGATTTTGACCTTGCGCCGCATACTATATGAGCAGCTTAAGGAATAGTGGCTCTTAGGTGCGCGCTTCAATACAAGACATTGTTATAATATATAATAAAATATATTATAACTTTTATTGAGTACTTACTTATATACCAATTATGACTACTAGGTAAGCGCTGATAACAGAGCTATACTTGCACTCGCTCTAATGGAGGCGCATAATTGTCAACAGTTATTTTTTAGTCATCCGCTATCCACTTAACGGATTAATTTTATAGTATAAATTTAGATTTATAAGGATATAAATTCCACTTCAGCTAAGTCACTCTTAGCTATTGCCCGCGATAGGATTTATAAATTGCGGACAGTTACTTGAGCGTATCACGGAAGCTTGCGCTAATTTGCTCACTGATATAGGTAACGCTTATGTTCGCCTCTCTTATGATAAATCAGATGGATGCGCTAATGCTTGCGCGTATCCAATTCGCTTTTGTAATCTCATGGCATATTGTCTTTCCCGCTTTTACTATTGGTCTGGCTAGTTGGCTGATGGTACTGGAATTTCGTTGGCTCAAAACCGGCGAGCCTATCTATGCCGAGGTCTATAAACATTGGGTCAAAATATTCGCCGTCGTCTTTGGGATGGGCGTAGTATCAGGCGTGGTGATGTCCTACCAGTTTGGTACTAACTGGGCGGTATTCTCTGATAAAGCCGGTAACGTTATGGGCCCTTTACTCGCCTATGAAGTGTTAACCGCGTTTTTCTTAGAAGCTTCGTTCTTGGGTATTATGCTGTTTGGTTGGGGCCGCGTCAGCAAACGCATGCATTTTGCCTCAACAGCCATTGTCGCTATCGGCACCCTGATATCTGCTTTTTGGATCTTAGCGGCTAACAGCTTTATGCAAACGCCGCAGGGCTTTATGATAGGCGCCGATGGACTGCTCTATCCTACTAACTGGCTAGAGGTTATTTTTAACCCCTCTTTCCCCTATCGCTTTGCTCATATGGTGACCGCTGCCTTCTTGACGACCGCTTTTGTCATTGGTGGTATCGGCGCTTATTACATTCAATCCAAAAAACATAGCGAACATCGCAAGCATGGTCAAGTCATGCTAGGTATGGCGATGATTATGGCGATCTTCGTCGCGCCAGCTCAGGTCTTGATTGGCGATGAGCATGGTCTTAACACTTTGGAGCATCAGCCGGCTAAAGTAGCGGCGATGGAAGGGATTTGGGAGGATGAGCGCGGTGCAGCCTTACGCCTGTTTGCTATTCCAGATCAAGACAATCAAACCAATAAGTTTGAGCTGAGTATTCCTTATGTCTCAGGGCTCATCTTAACTCACTCGTTAGATGGTGAAGTCAAAGGCCTCAAAAACTGGGAGCCTGAAGATCAGCCACCAGTAGCAATCGTGTTTTGGGCGTTTCGTATCATGGTCGCCATCGGTATGCTAATGTTACTAGTGGGCTTATTTAGTCTTTATAAGTACTTCAAAAAGCAGCAGTATAATCCGGATAGTAAATGGTTTCATCGAGCGTGGATGATGATGACGCCGATGGGATTTGTTGCGCTCTTAGCTGGCTGGTTTGTCACTGAAGTGGGACGCCAACCTTGGACAGTTTATGAAGTTATTCGCACTAGCGAGAGTATGTCGCCAGTAGCCGCCCAGCAAGTCGCCACTACTTTAATTGGCTTTATTGTGCTCTACGCCTTTGTCTTTGGTGCAGGTAGTTTTTATATCTTACGTCTGATTGCTAAAGGGCCACAACCCTATGAAGATCCTACCGAAGATACGTATTATGATCATTCGGTAACCGAAGGTCAGGGTCGTACTTTAAGTGGTGATAATAATCCTGATGAGAAGGTCAAACAAGAGATTGATACTCCAGCAGACGATGTTGACGATGGAGGGCTACGCTAATGTTTAATTTTGGTGAGGTATTAGATTTACCACTCATTTGGGGTGGCTTGATTGCGCTAGCCGTCTTTGTGTATGTGTTATTAGATGGCTTTGATTTGGGCTGTGGTATCTTGTTTCCTTTTGCCGGCTCTGATAAAAACCGTAGCCGGATGATGAACTCTATCGCGCCTTTTTGGGATGGTAATGAGACTTGGCTAGTACTTGGCGGCGGCGGCTTATTTGCCGCTTTCCCAGTAGCTTATGGCATTATTATGACCGGTCTTTACTTGCCGGTGACCTTTATGCTGTTTGGGCTAATCATGCGCGGCGTGGCCTTTGAGTTTCGCTTTAAAGCCACCAAGCATCGTTACGTCTGGGATTTGTTTTTCTTTATAGGCTCTATCGCGGCCGCTTTTTTTCAAGGCGTTATGCTAGGAGCATTGGTACACGGACTTGAGGCTAGCAATCGTTTATATACAGGCGGGCCTTTTGATTGGTTAACGACTTTTTCAGTGCTATGCGGTATCGCCGTTATCATTGGCTACGCTCTACTGGGCTCTACTTGGCTAATTATCAAAACCGAACATAAGCTACAAGTATGGGCGCGTAAAGTATCCGGTTGGCTTCTATCAGCCTTGGTAGTGGCTATGATAGTCGTTACCGTATTTATGTACTTCTCCGATATCAATGCACTTGAGGGCTGGTTTAGCTTCCCAGGACTGCTGTACTTAGCTCCGATGCCTATTATCGTAGTATTGCTATTTTTCTTGATGCGTAAGGATCTAACCGGTGAGCGCGAATATCGCCCTTTTTTATTGACAGTGGCCTTGTTTTTGATGGGTTATATTGGCGTTTGCTTTGCTATCTTCCCCTACATTGTGCCTTATCAGATGACTATCTATGAAGCGGCGGCAGCGGATACTTCGCTATCATTTATGCTCATTGGTGCAGCCATTATGCTACCGATTATTCTTAGTTACACCGCTTTTGCTTATTATACTTTTAAGGGAAAAACGGATCACGAGCATATGTATTAATCAAAAAAGGCAAGGAGAGAGAGATGAAAAAACTCAGTAAAAAACAATCTCAATGGGCCTGGTTTATAGGATTATACTTGGCTGGATTTTTGACTATTTTTATTATTGCTCAGCTGATTAAGCTGGCGATGGGTGTGTAGCTGTGTTAGTAATAGCTTAGTCCTAATGAGCATTTACCGATAATAATAGTCTAATAGTTATCAATAAAAAGGTGGCACTGATTTAATCGGGGCCACCTTTTTTATGGATTACATTGTTATATTATCACTATTATTAACCGCAAACCTCTTTAAGCACCCTGATGGTTATTAACGCCTTTATGGTTGAGAAAGTCATTAACCTGCGCTAAACGTTCAGGAGTACCGACATCTATCCAATCATCAGTGATAACCTCGGCGGTGACCTGAAACTTTAGCATAGCTTGCTTTAGTAACGGTGCTAATGGCGCTGGTTGACCTGTGACAAGATCGTCAAGCAAGCGCGGCGATATTACACTTATACCAGCAAAAGTATATTTGTCCTTATTGCCTATCGGCTGTTCGCTCGCCAAACCACTATTAATAGCAAAATCGCCACTATTATTATGGTCAGGATTATCAATCAATAATAAGTGCGCTTTTTGATCAGCACCAAGCTGATAGTCTGTTAATGGTGCAAAATCATAAGTGCTCCAAACATCAGAATTCACCAAAATAAAAGGCTCATCTTTTAATTGACCAGTTGCAAGCGCTTGGTATATCCCGCCTGCGGTTTCAAGCGGCTCATCGTCCTCAACTGACCAATGCAAGGTAACGCCATATTGTGAGCCATCGCCCAAAGTCGCCATCAGCTTCTTAGCAAGCCAAGAAGCATTGATAGTAATATCAGTGATACCTACCGCTTGCAGGGCTTTGATATGCCATACAATTAGCGGCTGCGCTCCCACCTCAACTAACGGCTTAGGCGTACTCAGCGTCAAAGGGCGTAAGCGCGTACCCTTACCTGCTGCTAGTATCATTGCTTGCGTTATTGCCGCCATGCCGACTCCTTAATAAAACGACTGTTTTTAAAATGCTTATGTTTTAAGTTTTTATATATGGTTAAAGTTTTGATTACTAGTTTTAGTTACTATTAGATGTACTGCTGCACAAAATTAGCTTGATAAGCAGGCAGTACGGTCTCTATCATCCATTCATTAAAAGGTTTGACAGCGAATTGCATCTGCTCACTGCCGTGCGCTGCCAACCAGTCAAGCTCAAACAACAAATCATTCATTACTTTTGGGATATTAAACAGATAACGGTTTTTGCCATCGCGCTCAAACAGACGAATAAAGATGCCAAGTACCTTGAGATGACGCTGCACTCCCATCACATTGACATCATTTTCAAACTGCTTTGCACTATCAGCAGTAGTCAATCCGGCTTGCTGCTGCAGATGCCAAAAGTCATTAATCCAGCTAGACACTTGCAGCTCAGACCAATCAACATAAGCATCTCTAACTAACGATACCAAGTCATAGCTATAAGCTCCGATAACCGCATCTTGAAAGTCAATGACACCTAATTGCGAGTGGTCTGCTCGATCTTGCATCAGATTGCGACTGTGATAATCGCGATGAACGATAACTTGCGGCTGCCTTAAAATCTCAGTATTTAGCGCCGCTTTAAGATTATCCCAAAGGCTCTTATCTAATGGCACGCCAATATGAGGAATAAACCAATCACTAAATAAATCCATCTCTCGGCTGAGAAGCTCAGCATCATAATCGGCTAATTGATGCTCAGCTCTAGCGGTTTTGACAGCGACTTGCTGCAGCGCAATTAGGGTATTCATCGCCAATTGGTAATACTCATCAACTTGCGCTGCTGTCGCCTCCACTAGCAAATGAGCGAACTCTACTGAACCAAAATCTTGCAGCACCAAAAACCCTTGTTCAAGCTCTTGAGCTATAATCGTTGGTACATTGATAGCTGGTGCCATCAAAGCCGTTACATTGATAAACTGCTGCATAGCCTGCTGCTCATCAGCTGAATCCATCACCATATAGTACTCAGTTTTGTGTTTATCAGCTTGACTCGCTAATTGGAGACGGTGATATCGGCGGCTACTGGCATCGCCTGCTAAGCTATCAAGCTTGAGGTTATCCGTCTTAAACACCTGCTGTAGCCAGCTGATTAATTGCTGATGGCGCTTATCGTCCGGCGCGCTATTGTTAGCCGTTACGGCTGAGGCTTGAGAATTGGTATAAGGTTTGGAGGTCATAGTTTGGTTATCTGTCATAGCGTTAGTGGTCACAAAAATGGTCGGTTAAATATAGTGATAAGTCAGGCAAATACTTGCTAAAATGACGAACCCTTTATAGGGACAAATTAATAGGTAAGATTGAGACGCTAGACATTTTGATTAATCCTTATTAACAGGATACCGATAGCAAATATGCCTTGCTCGCTTATAAAATTTGATGAATAGTGTAGCTGATTTGGTTTTTTTTGACTATCATAAGTCCAATTAAATGCGACTCTAGTTAGTAATCGTTTCAATCCTAACCCAATAGGCTCTGCAATCATAGGTGTGCCCTTGTTATATTCTCCGCTCTACCAAAGCATTCGCCTGATTTTGTTCGGCGCGTTAAGTTTATCAAGCTTGACCGTTGGCGCTGCTATCAACGATCAGCAGATAAATCCGCTGGACTCTGATAGATTAAGCCGCCCTGCAGCTGACTTACAGACGCAAGACTCTAGCGCGCAGAGTAATGAGCTAAATGGTGCTTTGGACGTTACCCAGATTAATGACAGCGCGGCTATAGATTCAGCGGTGATAATAGAGAATACTAAGGCTACTAATAATAAAGCTAACCGTGCTAATAATGAAAAACTTGACCTTGAAGACGACAGTATTCAAGCAAGCTTGATGCGTTTGGCGCAGTTTTATCAATTAAAACCTGATAATGAGCGCGATAATACTATTGATCCGGCTCTAGATAATCAGTCAAACCTTACTAACGCCAACTCAGCAGTAGCTAAAACCTTACCAAAGCTTGGCACTGATTTGGATATTGTGCCAGTTACTATAAATAATGCGCCGCGCTGCGAAGGTCAATGGGTCTACCCCTCAAGCAATCCAAACTATCAACGCGCTATCAATGAAGCTAATGCTGACGCAAATAGCAGCATGAATAATCAAGGCTCGTTATTTGCTGAGTCTGACTATGGCTACTATGATAATGTCGACTATGCTGAGCTATCAGGCAATGTAATTATCGATCAAGGCGCTCAGCATATCGAAGCTGAAAAGGTTGTGCTAGATTTGACCAATAACATTGCAGCAGCGCAAGGTCAGGTCATGTTCACCAACCAAGCCATTGATAGCGCGCAAGCAGCTAGGCTCAGTAATGATCATAATCAGCGTTCAGCGGTTAGGCTCAATGAACAAGGAGCGCAAGGCGGCCTGATTGGGGTAGCTGATAACTTGGCTTATAATACTGAGAGCGGACAGTCAACGGCTAGTGACGTGGCTTTTGCTAGTGTGCCGCTACAAGCGCATGGCTATGCAAAAAAGCTCAATCGTCCCAACGACAGTCAATACGAGCTGGATAACGTGATGTTTACCACTTGCCCGCCTACCGATCGCAAATGGCAGCTTGAGGCCAAAAGTATCGACTTAGATACGGACACTGGCCGCGGTGAGGCGTACAATACCACTTTTAAAATCGCTGATGTGCCCGTATTTTATCTGCCTTACTTTAACTTCCCTATCGACTCACGCCGTAGTAGTGGGTTTTTATTACCAAATGCTAGCATCGATAGTGATAGCGGGGTTGAGATTGATATTCCCTATTATTTCAATATAGCGCCCAATTATGACGCTACTCTTAATACTCAGATTTATAGTAATCGTAACCCTATGCTCTCAGGTGAGTTTCGTTATCTAACCGATAGTTATGGTGAAGGGATAATCAATGGCTCCTACCTTCCTAACGATAAAAAATATAATGATGAGGATCGTAGCAGTCTTTTTTATGATCATTATTGGTCTTCCACTAGCATTGCGCGCTTGAGTGGTGATGCCAAATATAGCTACGTCTCAGACGCTGATTATCTCAATGATTTTGATACCTTAGGTTTATCAAATAACACCCTCAATCTACCGCGCCGCGCTCGACTCAATTATTATAATGATTATGTTAATGGTGAATTAAAAGTCGAGACTTTTCAGACTCTGGATGCTATTACCAATGATGGAGAGCGCTTAGAAGATAAAGATAAGCCTTATTCGCGTTTACCGCAGCTATCTTTGAACTATCGTTTGCCTTGGTTAGAGGGCATAGATATTACTGGTATTCATGACTCGGCTTATTTTAAAAAGTCTATTGATGATGGTTCTGAGGCCGAAAAAAGTGGCGTTAGACTGTATAATAAACTAAGCGCCACCTATCCTATCAACTCATCTTGGGGTTATATTCATCCTAAGTTAAGCTTGCAGCATCTCTACACCTCTTATGATCAAGATAGTTTAGAGGCTAACAATTTGAATGAAAAAGATGGAAGTCAATCGGTATTTGTGCCCCAAGCTAGTATCGATGCAGGTTTAAATTTTTATCAAGCAGGCTCACCTTTTGGGGCTTTTGATAATACCATGGGCGGCTATCAGCTGTTGAGTCCGCGGCTAAAATATACCTATTCGCCTTTTAAAGATCAAAATGATATTCCTAACTTTAATAGCCGCATAGCCTCTATTAATTATGAGCAGCTGTTCTCAGATAGCTGGTTCTTGGGTTATGATCGTTTGCAAGATTTGCACGCTATCACGCCTGGCATTAATTATCGTTACATCGATGCAACGGGTGTGACACGTTTTGATGGTAGCATTGCAGAGCAGTTTTATTATGATGATGGCCGAGTCACTTTAGAGGGGCAAACGCCGGTATTAAATAAGTCCTCCTCAGGTATGGTCTGGGATGCCAGTGCTCAGCCTTATAACAACGTCTGGGTTGATGTCAGCGGCGCACTAGATAATCATTATGATCTAAACTATGTCACCACTGAGCTGCGTTATCAGCCTACTGAGAATAGCTTATTTAACGTAGGCTTTGTAAAACGTCAAGAAGATCAAAATACCAATCAGTTGCCTATCTCAGCAGTGACGGCATCGGCTGTTTTTCCGGTAAATAACAATTGGCGAGTGCTAGCCCAAGGCCAGTATGATTATCGCCGTAACCAAACTCTTGATGCTCTAGTCGGTATCGATTACGAGGATTGTTGTTTTGGTTTTGCCGTCTACGGTCGTCGTTATTACAATGATTTGAACGTCAATGATAAGCCAAATCAAGCTATTATGGCTGAGATTAGATTAAATGGCCTTGGTAATAGCAGTGGCCGTTTGACGCGCTTATTAGCGGACAAAGTCTTAGGTTTTGAGCCGGTACAGAACGCTTGGAAAGATTAATGGGACTGATACTGTAATAAAAGCAAAATTGACCATATAAGCTTTAGCCGCTATGACCATAATATAACCACTCAACAACGTATTATTTAACTCTACAAGTGTACCCAGTTTGATCTAATCTAAAAGCGTATGCCGCTGATCAATCCGTACTCGATATGATGACATCAATAAGGATTATCATGAGACTTTTTTCTTTACGCCAGACCAGCCGCGCCGTTTTACTAACTATGGGCACAGGTATGGGTCTCGTACTTACCTTCAATGCGCAAGCAGCTACGATAAAACCTGCCGCTACTCAAGCAACTAATGTTAGTACCCAAAACGCCAGTCGCTTAACGCCCGCTACCAGTACTGACGGCATCATTGCACTAGTAAACGACAATGCTATCCTAAAAAGTGATCTTATAACTGCTATTGCTCAGACTCAAGCACGGGCACAGGCCGCAGGGCAACCGCTAGCGAACTCGCCGCAGCTTCAATCTGAGGTGTTAAACGGACTTATCCAACGTGAGTTACAGCTCTCTTTAGTCAATCGCCTTGGCCTACAGCCCGATGACGCTGCCATAAACCAGCGCTTAGCCCAGATAGCTCAAGGCGAAGGGGTCAGTAGTTTGGCTGCTTTACAACAAAAACTTGATGCGGCTCAGCCTGGTAGCTATTCTGCTCTACGGGCAAAGCTGATTGAAGATGCCTCTATTCAATCGCTGCAGCAGCGCCAAGTCAGTAGCCGAGTGCGTATCAGTGAGCAAGATGTCGATGCATTTTTGGCCTCGCCTGAAGCCAAACGCTTAAGCCAAAACGAGTATCAAACCATTCATGTGCGCGTGCCTTATATGGATGACTATAGCCGTCTCTCAGAAGCGCAGCGTCAGCAAGCCCTTACAGTAGCAAAAAAGCTACGCAGCCGTCTTCTTCAGCCTAATGTCGATGTCGAGGCTGCCATAAGCGCTACTCAAGGCGATTATCCTATTGCTTTACAAGGCGGTGATATGGGCTTTCATAAAGCTTCATCGCTACCTACCGAATTATCGAGTCAGATTACCAAACTAGCTGTTGGCGAGGTCAGCGAGCCTTTAATCACTCCAGAAGGTATCGATATCGTCAAACTGGCTAATAAAAATAGCAGTGATAAAAAGATAGTGCCGCAGTGGAATGCTCGTCACATCTTGATCAAAGTGGATGAGCTACAAAGTGATAGTCTAGCTGAACAAAAAATTAATGACTTATATGAGCAGCTACGCCAAGGGGCAGATTTTGCTAGTTTAGCATCGACGTATTCTGATGATCCAGGCTCTGCTGGACGCGGTGGCAATCTAGGCTGGGTTAGTGAAGGCGAGATGGTGGGACCCTTTGAAGCGGTTATGAAAAGCACCTCTGTCAATGATTACTCCGCTCCTTTTAAGAGTCAGTTTGGTTGGCATATCCTAAAAGTCGATGACCAGCGTCAACAAGATGTCAGCGATGAGTATCGCCGTGATATGGCACGTCAAGCGCTTTTTCAGCGCTCAGCTCCTCAAGCTACAGAAGATTGGCTACAAGAGCTGCGAGCGGGTGCCTATATTCAAGTGATTGAATAATTTGAATAAAAAGTCTGTTAGATAAAGAGCTCGCTAGATAAACAATCTAATACCACTGAATCTAGCTTCACTAATAGGGGCCTATGCCGATGCATGGGCCCTTATCTTTATCAGGGCATGGTTAACAAACTTTAACTGCTAACAGTGAACAAGAAAAAACCCGAACCTTGGGCAATAGGTTCGGGTTTATTATTTCATATTATTATCGTTATATCCCTGCTGACTGATTTCACGTCGCTAATATTGGCTCAAAGATTACGGTTTTATCCTTCATCACAAGCCTCAACACTACATCCTTGTCTATCCTTGTGTTGATGACTATAGTGTATGATAACTTAAGAGAGCTAACTAGACGTCAAAAGCACTATTTATTGTACGCTTATGCTTACACCAGCTCAGTTTTTTGCCAGTATTTGATAGCGTCTAATCAGACTAAACGGATTTTGCCTGATGTTTTACTGCTTTTTCGCTGTTTTCTTCCTCATGCTCTTTTGAGACTTTTTGCCCTTCATCAATACCCGCCTCTATCTTACTATTAGTCTCTTTTATATCATCAGCGTCGGTAGTTGGAGCGTTTTGCTGTTGGTTATCAGTCTCTTGTGGCTCATATTGCAAAGTCGTCATCACCGGGAAGTGATCAGAACCAATAGAAGGCAGACGTCTGATATCTACCAAAGTAAAGCAGGCACTGTGAAAAATATGATCGAGCGCCCAGCGCAAAAAGGGATACTTGACATGAAAGGTATTGATAAAATGACGACCAATACGCGGATCAAGCAGACCTGAGATTCGCTGAAAACGGAGAGTGGTTTTTGACCAAGCGACATCGTTAAGATCTCCGGCCAATATAGCCGTTTGCTCCTGCTCTTTGATATGCTTACCAACCATTAGTAGCTCAGCATCACGCGTGGTCGATTTGTCGGCCTCAGTAGGGCTCGGCGGCATGGGATGTAGACAATATAGCCAAATGACGCGTCCGCTTTGTAGCCGGAGCTGACTATGAATGGAGGGAATATCATCAATAATAAGGTAATTAACTTTAGGATCTATCAGCTCAAGCTTTGAGTATAAATGCATGCCATACAAGTTATCTAGCGGCACCTTGACGTTGTAAGGATAATCGGGTTCTATCTGCTCAAGAGCTTGCTCCCACTTTTTATCAGACTCTAATGTAATCAAGATGTCAGGGTTTTTTTTATTAATCAAATCCACTAAGTCCTGGGTCTGATCGTTAGGAGTCAACACATTTGACACCATAATCTTGATTTGATGCTCGGCAAGTTTTGCGTCTTTGGTAGCAGTTTTTACCTCCTTCTTCCATAGCCTAGTGTAAGGCAGCACCATGCGTAGCTGATAAGCTAGAGTAATACTCAAGGCTATAAATAATAACCACTGCCCTAACTGCCATTCAGAGCTGAACCAAACCATAGCTATCCAAGCAATAATACCTAGCACCATTATCTGAATACGCGGAAACTCAACCCCTCTCACCCACCAGTTATCAAGAGGCAGCCACCCCCAAATTGTCACAAAGGCAATAAACCCCGCCAGCCCCTGCACACCGTAATATAGTAACGAGAGATCCATAATATGTTTAACCATTGATTAAAGTGAGCACTAAGCTAGCAACTGTTAAGTCGATAACTAGCAAGTCAATAACTAGTAGCCAGTGATAAAATCTGATTTAAGATGCCTTACTTTATCATTCCATTAAGCTAAGAGATATTAAAATACGTTACTGACTAATATATGGTTAGGAGAGCATAAAAATCAGCGATTTTGTTGAAAAAATCTTGCTTTTTTGCTTTATTCACGGCATTGTTATTGGTTGGCATCGTAACAAACCATTGTAACAGAGGAAGGCGTTTCATGAGTCATTTAACAGTAGGTCTAGTAGGTTGGCGCGGTATGGTCGGTTCAGTGCTCATAGAGCGCATGACGGCTGAAAAAGACTTTGCAGGTATAACCCCTGTATTTTTTTCGACCAGTAATAGCGGTGGCGAGGCCCCAAGCTTTGATGGTATTGGCCCAAGCAAACTAAAAGATGCTCATGATATTCAAGCCTTAGCCGATTGCGATGTTATTATTACCTGCCAAGGTGGCGACTATACCCAAAAGGTACATCAGCCACTACGAGACAGTGGCTGGCAAGGCTATTGGATCGATGCGGCAAGCACGCTGCGTATGAAAGATGACAGTGTTATCATCTTAGATCCGGTAAATCGTAAGGTTATCGATGAGGCTTTGGCTAATGGTATCAAGGATTTTATTGGTGGTAATTGTACTGTCTCACTAATGCTAATGGCCATCGGCGAGCTGTTCAATAGAGGCTGGGTCGAATGGGTCAGTGCTATGACCTATCAAGCCGCTAGTGGCTCTGGCGCTAACAATATGCGTGAGCTCATCGAAGGCATGGGTGTACTGCGTGATGCGGTAAAAGATGAGTTGGCAGATCCTGCTAGCGCTATTTTAGATATCGATAAAAAGATCGCTGATACGCAGCGCTCAAAGGACTTTCCTCAGCAGTACTTTGGTGTGCCCCTAGCTGGTAGCTTGATTCCTTATATCGACGTACAGCTCGATAATAAGCAATCCAAAGAGGAGTGGAAAGGCGGCGTTGAAACCAATAAAATCCTTGGCCATTCTGAAGCTGACAAGATTGCTATCGATGGTATGTGTGTGCGTATCGGTGCCATGCGTTGTCACGCACAAGGTCTGACTATCAAGCTCAAAAAGGATATTCCACTTGAGGAGATAGAAGCGGCGCTAAAAAACAGCGGCAATCAGTGGTTAGATGTGGTCGAAGATGACAAGGAAGCCACTATGAATCGTCTCACGCCAGTGGCGGTCACGGGTACTTTGACTGTCGCTGTCGGGCGTCTGCGTAAGCTTAATATGGGGCCTGAATATTTAGGAGCCTTTACCGTTGGTGATCAGCTATTATGGGGCGCCGCTGAGCCACTACGCCGGATGCTAGGTATCATACGCGCGCAAAAAGCTTAAGCCCAATCAAAAACATCCATCATAAAAAGGACAGCGCTTGCTGTCCTTTTTATTGCTCGCTACGACTAGCTTTTATTGATAACGAATCATAATCTCATTACGGCGCATAAAAGGAAGCGTCCAAGGTGGATTATAACGAGCCAGCTCAGGCTGCCCTACTTGCTTTAAATTCTGGCTTTGCATCCACTTTTTTAAGGCGGCCGTCTTGGACGCGACTTTTTCAGTGCCAGTCAAGCCGGAGAACTGAATCACTCCATAAGTCTGCGCCGGAACCTCACTGATTTTAACCTCGGGGTTATTAGGCTTAGGTAAAGTTTGCATAGTGTACTGACTTGGCATTACAAAACGAACGCGCCATCTACCATCCTGCTCTTGCAGGTTTACAGGAGCAGTCATAGCAATCTTTTGTGATGGTTTACTATCCCCCTTTTGCGGCTGCATTTTTACAGGAGAGGTCATGCTAATCTTACTACTCTTGCCACTAGGTGCGGTGTTATTACCAAAGATATAATCGGCTAATATCCTAAAGCCTTTATTACTAGCTTGTTTTTGATCCCCAGCTACATAAGTCTCAGCGACAATTTGCGGATCATAGCGACGTAACTCAAAATCATCCGATTGGTTCAAAATAGTATAGTTTGGTTCTTCGGTAGCCATAGCTGCTCCTGGTAAAATTAACAGACCGCTTATCAGTAAATAACCACTAGCTTTCATCGTCTGTCTCCTTCATTGATTTATACTCCTTACTCTAGCAATTCTAAAAGCTTATTGTCTGTGCCATTTAGGTAGAGCGCTGT
The DNA here is from genome assembly GCA_029267175.1 of Psychrobacter sp. Lineage (GTDB taxonomy): Bacteria > Pseudomonadota > Gammaproteobacteria > Pseudomonadales > Moraxellaceae > Psychrobacter. The sequence continues at coordinate 41,237 of JARIDJ010000076.1, forward strand.
GAATATAAAAGGCTGTGTCAGCTTGTCTGTTGCTTATAGCTATAACCCTCTCACAAAAAACCGCTAGTAATGCTATAATTAGCGCCATTTTCATAGCTTAGATAGCGATTAACATATGCAATTTACATTACACAAGACCGCTAGTGGTATGACGCGCGCGCGCCGCGGCACCGTCCATCTTAACCATGGCGAGGTGCAAACGCCTACTTTTATGCCAGTAGGTACTTATGGTACGGTCAAAGGTATGCTACCACGCGATATCGAAGCCATTGGTGCTGATATTATTTTGGGTAATACCTTTCATCTTTGGCTACGCCCTGGCACTGATATCATCGATAAGTTTGGTGGGCTACATAAGTTTATGCATTGGGATAAGCCAATATTGACGGATTCAGGTGGTTTTCAAGTGTTCAGCCTCGGCGCTATGCGCAAAATTACCGAAGAGGGCGTACACTTTAAATCGCCTATCGACGGAGCTAAGGTGTTTTTATCACCTGAAAAATCAATGCAAATTCAGTACAGTCTCAACTCTGACATCGTCATGCAGTTCGATGAATGTACGCCCTATCCTGCTACCCATGACGAGGCCAAAAAATCTTTAGAGCTCTCTCTACGTTGGGGCCAGCGCTGCCTTAATGAGCATCAGTCTCTAGGGAGTACTAATGCGTTATTTGGCATTGTACAAGGTAGTATGTATCCTGATTTGCGTCAGCAGTCGCTTGAGGGTTTGTTAGAGATTGGCTTTGATGGGTATGCTATCGGCGGTCTATCGGTTGGCGAGCCTAAAGAGGAGATGATAGCAGTACTAGACTATTTGCCTGATGATATGCCAGCAGATAAGCCGCGCTACTTAATGGGTGTGGGCAAGCCTGAGGATTTGGTCGAAGGCGTTCGCCGCGGTGTCGATATGTTTGATTGCGTGATGCCGACTCGTAATGCGCGTAACGGTCATTACTTTGTTACAGGTGATGCTGATAATGCTGGCGTGGTGCGTATTCGTAATAGTCAATATCGTGAGGATACGGGCGCACTAGATCCAGAATGTGATTGCTACACTTGTCAGAACTTTAGCCGTGCTTATCTTTATCATCTTAATAAATGCAAAGAGATGTTAGGCGCGCAGTTAGCGACTATTCACAATCTTCGTTATTATCAGCGTCTAATGGCGGGTATCAGACAAGCCATTGAAGAGGACAATTTTGATGAGTTTGTTAGTGAGTTTTATAGTAAACGCGGACAGGATGTACCTGAGTTAAATTTGCGTTAATCTAAGAGGCTTGTCAGCTAATCTACTAAGGCACTGCCGCTTACTGTCTTTACTACTTTTACTAATATTCAATAAAAATGCCAGTCACTATTATATGACTGGCATTTTTTATAGAGCCAATAGCTAAGCTCGTTTTAGCTAAACTTAGCAAGTTTGCTCTGTTTAGCTAAAAGCCTACAGTTAGTAGATTTGGTCATCCGGTATCTGGCTCATTGGAATATCCGGATGCTTTCTCAAGTGCAAGATGGCAGCTAGTAAACCGCCCCATATCAGCAGCATTGAGATAATCATAAAAATAATGGCTGAAGTTGTCATAATACGTCCCTATTAGAATATCTAATTATTTATCCGTGGTTTATCTATCTATTAGTTAGGGAGCATCATCAAGAACACGAGATTTGTCGTCTTCTGCATCATGTACCCCTTTCATACGACTAAGTATAAAGGCTCCTAAACCAAAGAACACCACGACGCCCCAACCGAATAATAATAAAATAGTAGTCGAATATCCCTCATATGGCTCTTGTACCAAATCAACAAGCTTTAAGCCCAAAGCGATAGTAAGCACTGTTGGGGTAATAACCGTCAACATAAATATCCAAGCGCCGCCTAGTTTGACACTAGAGATACGGTTGATGTGCTCAAGTAAACCAGGGATCTTATGGCGGTTAAACCAAGTTATCCAAACGATGGACATAAGGCCACCGGCTACGATACCGATGTTATTGGCGAAGTGATCGATAACATCGACCAACACTAGCGAGCTACCTGTAGAGAACGCGCCGATAGAGATAATCGCACAAATACCGCCGATAATGGCAACCGCTTTTTTGCGTGACCAATCAAACTTATCTTGAAAGGCTGAGATAGGTACCTCTAAGATACTAATTAAAGAGCTAATACCAGCAACGACCAACGAGCCAAAGAATAAGAAACCAACAAAATCACCACTAGCACCCATAGTCGAGATGATCTTAGGGAAGACAAAGAATGCTAGCCCTACACCGCCACTCGCTACTTCAGCAACATCTTGACCGGTTGACATCGCCATAAAACCAATAGCGGCAAAGATACCGATACCTGCGATAAGCTCAAATGAGGAGTTAGCAAAACCAACCACTAGACCTGCGCCTGTCAAGTTAGTGTTTCTCTTAAGGTATGAGGCATAAGTCACCATAATACCAAAACCTACCGATAGTGAGAAAAATACATGACCATAAGCGGCTAACCAAACGTTAGGATCTTGCATTCTGGTCCAGTTTGGCTCAAAAAAAGCATTTAGGCCGATAGCAGCACCTGGCAGATTAACCGCTTTGAATACCATAATACCAAATAATATTATCAGCAGCGGAATACAGATTTTATTAGCCAGCTCAACACCTTTACGGATACCGCCAAACATAATCAGCATAGCTAATGCCCAAACGATAATAAGACCGGTAAACATTTGCGGTACAAATACTGAGGTAAGATCGCCGGTATGCTGGACAAAGTCGCTGACAAAGAAAGTAGTGGTATCTTCACCCCATTTTTGTCCAAAAGAGAAAAACATATAACTACCCGCCCAAACGATAACGGCGGCGTAGTAAATAGCGATTACAAAAGAGACAAGCGTCTGCCACCAACCCACAAACTGCGCAGATGGCACCATTTTTTTGTAGGCGCGCGGTGCAGCAGCGCGATATTTATGACCGATAATATAATCTAAAAACAATAAAGGAATACCGGCGGTTATTAATGCGATAAGGTAAGGCACCATAAAGGCCCCACCACCATTATCATAAGCAACATAAGGAAAACGCCATATATTTCCTAATCCTACTGCTGAACCGACAGCTGCGATTATAAATCCAGTACGACTGGACCAATTTTCCCTTTGCTCTGCCATATAATACTCCTAAAATTTCACTGGTACTCTCTTTAAGCGCCCAACATCCTCAACTATCAGGAGTAAGATAATCAAAGAGACTACCAGTCAGCTATTGGTTAAAATAAGTTACTACAACATTACTACATATGATTTGAAAGTTTCTGCTAATCGACAGTAAAAGTCAAGCAATGATAAATACAAAAAGCCATAACATATAGTTATGGCTTTTTGTATTTATCATATATCAGTCAACTTAAGTACACAAAGACCTAAGGGCTTAATGACTTAGCGAACAACTCCGCGTTTACTTTGCTGCAAAGAATCGATGAGCAACTGTATTTTAGGCTCTTGGGGTAACAGCTCTTGTTGCAAGATATCAAGAGCTTGCGCTGTGGTTAGACCTGATCTAAAAACAATGCGATAAGCTTGACGAAGGACATCAATAGTCTGTTTCGACCAGTCTTTTCGGCGCATCCCTTCTATATTCAAGCCATGAGCGCCCGCAGGATTGCCTGACACCATAGTAAACGCCGCTACGTCTTTTAGAATAAGACTAGCGCCGCCTATAAGGCTGTAATCATCGACTCGGCAGAACTGATGAATACCTGAGTTACCACCAATGATAGTGTGATCACCGATACTCACATGCCCGGCGATACCGACATTATTAGCCAGGACATTATGGTCGCCAATAGTGCAGTCGTGCGCAATATGCGTATTAACCATCAACAAATTATTATTACCAATTTTGGTGACTGTAGCGTCTTGTGCTGTGCCGCGATGCAAACTACAGGCCTCACGGATAGTATTATGATCGCCAATCTCAAGCCAAGTGCGCTCGCCGGCGTACTTTAGATCTTGAGGATCCTCACCAATACTCGCAAACTGATAAAACTGATTATGCTGACCTATACGAGTAAGCCTAGCTACCACGACATGACGATGAAGCACCGTATGAGCGCCGATAGACACCTCATCACCAACAATGCAATACGGCCCTATGACCGCTGTAGGATCAATAGTGGCAGTAGGTGAGATGAGTGCTGTAGGGTGAATCTGACTCATAGTACAGGCCTTAGTATCATCTAATTCAATGAAGTAGTAAAAATGACTATTATTAAATTACTTAGTAATAAATTACTTAATATTAACTCATAAGCAGATAGAGATTATTGTTCTTGGCGAGCAATCATAATCTGGGCGCTAACCGCTAGCTGCTGCTCAACATGAACGGTACAGTCAAACTTATAAATACCTTGTTTTTGCATGATAAGCTTGGAGCGAATAATTAACTGATCCCCTGGGATAACTTGGCGCTTAAAGCGTACTTTATCCACTCCTGCAAACAAATACAGATAGCCATCTTCGGAGGTCAAGCCAGCACTGATAAACCCTAGTACCCCTGAGACTTGCGCCATACACTCGACCATTAATACGCCTGGCATGATAGGCTCATCAGGGAAATGTCCATTAAAAAACTCTTCATTAATAGTGACATTTTTGATACCAGTGATCCATTCGCCAGCCTTACAAGCGGTAATCTTATCCACTAACATAAAAGGATAACGGTGCGGCAAATAGTGCTTTAGAGTATGATAAGTAAGCGGTAAAGTTAGGCCGCCCTGTGTTAAAGTGTTGATATCATCATCGGTTAATTTATCAAAATCGGTGGCACTCATAATGGGCTTCCTTGCAGTGATAGCAAATTAAAAACATAAATAAAAAAATATACTCAAGCTATAACTGTAAAAGCAGCTATAAGGTAAGCATTTATAACAACAACTATAAAATTAGCATGGTGGATCTATGCCACACTCTTTTTAGTACCAGATTTTCTCTGATAGCAAAAGATTTTTTAACAAACCCTCTTTTATCACACTAGGCTCTTGACTATAAGCAGCTTTAATCGTTGCCCATTTGCCGAAAACGTACCGCCGCCCGTCGCCATTTGGCCGTAGGCATAGCTGCGGTTCCAGAAGAGTAGGATCCTGGTATCTTAATTGACTTAGTCACCATGCTCATGCCTGATAAGGTAACATCGTCGGTGATATCAATATGACCGGTGATACCGACAGCGCCGCCCACAATACAGCGCTTACCAAGAGTGGTACTACCAGCAATACCCGTTTGCGAAGCAATCGCTGAACCATCACCGATATGCACATTATGCGCGATCTGCACTAAATTATCGATAATCACATGATCACCTATAATAGTATCATCGATAGCGCCGCGATCAATGCAAGTATGACTGCCTATGCGTACTTGATTACCAATAATCACTCGACCCAGCTGAGCAATACGCTCCCAGCCCGTCTGACTAGGATCTTTGGTAGGAGCAAAGCCAAAGCCCTCACTGCCTATACTAGCGCCAGCATGAATTCTTACCTGATCGCCAATGACACAGTCGTGACCAATGACCACTTGTGATTTGATAATACAGCTGTTGCCAATACTAGCATTCGCTTCAATCATCACACTAGCCTCTAAACAACTATCCGCCCCTATTCGTACTTGCTCTGCAATCACGCAAAAAGGACCAATACTTACTCCATCTTCAATAATAGCGCTATCGGCTATCACTGCTGTGGGATGAATGATGCCTTTAGCTGGCTGAGGAGCAAATAGCTGAGTGCTACTAGCATAAGCTAGATAAGGCGTAGTGACGACTAAAGCGATCATCGGCGTCTTTATAGCCTCAGCGTAATGCTCGCTAACCAATACTACCCCTGCCTGACTATCAGCAAGAGCAGAGATATATTGGGGATCTGCCAAAAAGCTAAGCTGCGTATTAGTCGCGGTACTGAGACTACCGATACCGCTCACACCAAAACTGAGCTGCTCAGGACTTAGCTCAGCCTTATTCAATACCGGTTGACGCTGCTCAATTTTGGTAATCAGTTGCTCAATAGTGGTCATAGTCAGTAACACTACTACAAATATAATAAAAGTAGACATCAAGCCAAAAGCTTAGCCTGATAACCCGTTGCGCACTCACGCTATACAGCGACTGGTTCACTACTGCATAGTGGCTTTTGTATAAATAAAACCTTAGAAGGTACTACCGATTTGGAATTGAACTTTTTCGGTCTCATCGCCTTCTTTATCATTAAAAGGAACGGCGTAGCTGATAGAGATAGGTCCAATCGGCGTATACCAAGTCACGCCAGCACCAGCACTAAAGCGCAGATCATTATCTTGCTTCAAAAGTGGCACATTCGTATCTACGCCTGTACTAGGGTTGATAAATGTACGGTCTTCTCTATCGGTAGTATCAAACACTTGCCCGCCTTCGGCAAATAATACCGGACGTACTTGATCGGCCCAATCACCTTTAAACGGTACTGGCAAAATCAGCTCAGCACCAAAGCTTGCCAAGGCATTACCGCCAACTTCCTCATCCCTGATACGATCGAGACCGAGGAGAGCATCAGAATAAGCTTTGGATCTAGGGCCTAGGCTTGAGGACTCATAACCACGTACTGAACCATAACCGCCAGCGTAGAAGTTCTCATAAAAAGGTAAATCATTACCATAGCCAAGCTTGGTATAACCGCGGGCTATCACATCTTTGTAAACAGGATAGTAGACGTTACCGCGATAGATAGCTTTTTGATAATTATTATCACCAAAGCCGAAGGTTGCATCTATACTATGGCTCATACCTTTAGTCGGGAATACTGGACGATCCAGCGTACTATAATCCCAGCCCACTAATAAATTATAACTGGTATAGTCATTTTTAAAAGTAGAAACGCCATCAATAGGTTGACCATTACTTCCTATAATAGGATTGAATGAACCACCATCTTTTAGGATCTGATCAACGTTTGATACCCCAAGGAAGCGGCCGCCACGTACGGTAGTATTATCGATATTTAAGCCTGCACTAACGCGTTTGGTCTCATCAACAGGATAGCTATAATTAAGCGTAGCACCATAAGAGTCGGTCACGTAATTACTGACGTTACGATCATCGTATTTGGTTTCGCGGTAGTAAGCGCTAATGCCCTGCGAAACTCCGTTTTCGGTAAAGTAAGGGTCGGTATATCCTAAGCTATAAGAATCACGGGTCTCTGAGCGTGCCAGTGCCGCCTTGACTCGGTTACCCGTACCCATAAAGTTATTTTGAGTAAGATCTAACTGAAAAGTTACCCCGCCACTTTGTGAGTAACCAGCAGCGATAGTTGAGCTGCCAGAGGGCTGCTCTTCAACGGTATAATTGACATCTATCTGATCAGGCTGATTAGGTACAGGTCTGACATCGACATTGACCGCTTTAAAAAACCCAGTACGGAGCAGACGCGTACGCGATAGCTGGATTTTTTCATTAGAGGCTAATGAGCCTTCTAACTGGCGCATCTCACGACGCAGTACTTCATCTTGGGTTTTGATGTTGCCATTGAAGTTGATACGGCGTACATAAATGGGTCTTGCCGGATCGATATAATAATCAATAGCAACCACTCGAGTTTCATCATCGATACGCGGTACCGGACGAATTTGAGCCAAATAGTAGCCCTCATTACCATAACGGTTTTTTAGCGCAGCGGTGGTGGCATCAAGCTCAGCTTGCGAATATTGCTGGTTAGGCGCAAAAGTTACTAGCTCATTAAGCTCATTGACATCGAACTTAGGCTCACCCAAAAAGCTGATATCACCGAATTTATACTGCTCACCTTCGGTTAAGCTTACTTCAATAAAAATGCTTTTTTTATCTTCGCTGATATTAAGTACCGCATTATCGACGCTGAAGCGTACATAACCATCGTTTTGGTATAAGGCTTTGAGGTTCTCTAAACTAGCCGCTAGTTTTTCTTTAGCATAACGATCAGACTTAGAGATGAGGTTAGTCCAAGAGGTCTGTTTTACCGCAAAGACCTCTCTGATCTCTTTATCACTAAAATGGGTATTACCAATAATATTGATATCGACAACTTTAGCCGCCTTACCTTCAATAAAACGTATATTAAGCTTGACGCGATTGCCATCGAGTAAAGTTTGGTCTACTTCGATACTACTATTATAATAGCCTTGAGAGATATATTGCTGCTGCAGCTCATTGGCTACCCCTTGCAATGTCGCTTGTTTGAGCACATCACCCACGGATAAGCCCGCGTTATCTAAGCCCTGCTCAAGCCCTTCTTTTGGAATAAGCTGATTGCCCTCAAAATTAACTTCAGCAATAATAGGACGCTCAACCACATCAAAGCTAAGCTTACTGCCCTCAACGCGGCTTTGAATATTGGCAAAGTTATCGGTTGCGTATAAGGCTTTAATACTAGCCGCTAAGCTTGCATCGTTGACCGTGTCGCCGACACTAATAGGTAATACCGGATAGAGACTATCAGCGGTCAAACGTTGCAATCCTGTAAACTCAATGTCAGTTGCCACAAAGTCTGCTGCTTGTGCAGACACACTCATCATTGCTACCACTAACGGCAACCCAGCCGCGCTCATAAATAAAGGCGTACGCATAAATACTATCCGTCAATAAAAAACTTGCATAAGTTAAGTGAAAAAGCGTGTTTTGTCCAGCTCAATTAAGGCGCTATTGGCGACTGATTAAGATAGAGTTAGAACACTTTATATAAAACGCATCACAAAATAAACTAAAAATTATCTTTAGTAAATGGTAGTAGCTATCCGCCTTGCTCGTTGCTGCTTACAAAACGTACGTCTCAATCCAGTGCAGGCGTTAGTGTAGCGCATCTAGCTTGATAAGTCGCGTGAGCATAAGCTAAAAAAGCCGGCTAATATCATTACCAATCGCTAACACCATGAAACCTGCTAGCAAGAGTAGACCTATATTTAAGCCTGCTACTTGTACGCCCTCTGGCAAAGGCTTGCCTCGAATCAGCTCAATGACATAATAGACAATATGACCGCCATCTAGTACAGGAATTGGTAATAAATTTAGCACCGCTAAGCTTAAGCTAATTAAGGCGGCAGTAGATAACACCATCTCCCAACTGATATCAAAGCTTTGCTTAGCGACCTTGGCAATAGTAATCGGCCCTGATAAATTCTCAAGCCCTATCATGCCTGAGAGCATCTTACCCATAGAGCTAACCGTCATCACTGCTAACTGCTCTGTCTTCTCAAATGACTTAATTAAAGACTCGCCTGGGCCATAAACCACGGTGTTTTTGTAGGCATCAGGAATAACGATATCGCTTTGAGCAACCATAGCACCAATCTGACCAAACTGATTGCCTAGATTGTCTTTTTTGCCTTGCGGCATGATTTGTAGCTGCAGCGACTTGCCATCACGCAGCACGGTAAAATTAAGCAGCACCTCTGGGCTATCACGAATGATACGGGTGGCACTAATCCAATCATTGATAGGCGTCCCATTGATGGCAGTAATCCTATCGCCGACTTGTAACCCTTGCAGACTAGCAGCGCCATCAGCGTTTAACCCGCCAATAATGGGCTCAATAGTCGGCTGCCAAGGAAGCACCCCAAAGCTACTAAGCGCATCTTTGCCCTGAGCAGCGCCTTGCATAAAATTGGCCACTGGTGCTTGATAGGTAGTACGCGCGCCCTCATTTGACTCTGCAGCTAGCGATTGCAAGGTGATACTAATATTGGTGCTCTCACCCATACGTCCGGCTAGTCGATAGTTGATACCTTCCCAAGTCTGCACCTCATGACCATCAATAGCGACAATTTTATCGCCAGTAGGTAGCTTTGCCATTGCCGCTGGCGTATCGGGTAACACCTGTCCTATATTCGTCGCTAGCTGCTCTGAGGGCGTCATAAACAGTACCCAAAATAGAGCAATAGCGATGATAAAGTTCATAAGAGGACCAGCGGCTACCACAGCGATTTTTTTTAGCGGATGCTGGCGATTAAAGGCTAAATGCTGCTCGTGTTCGGCTACCTCACCTTCACGCTCATCGAGCATCTTGACATAACCGCCAAGTGGTAAAGCGGATATTCGATAATCAATACCGCTACGTTTACTAGTCCAGCCAGCAATTTTGGGGCCAAAGCCGATAGAGTAAGTTAAGACTTTGACGCCGCATAAGCGCGCAACGATATAATGACCCCACTCGTGTAAAGCAATAAGAGGCCCAAGAACGAATATAGCCGCAAGCAAAGTAAGTATAAAAGTCATAAGCGTCTCTCAATTTAAGGCATGATGATTTGATATCCGGATCAAGCCAGCTGAGCAACTACGGTCTCAGCATAACGACGAGCAGCCTGATCAATAGCTAAGATATCCTCAATGCTAGCATCACTTGCCAAAGCTGGAACGACAACTTGATTAAGAGTTTGCTCATTGATAGCTGCGATATCGGTCAAACGAATACGCTGCTGCAAAAATGCGGCGACTGCTATCTCATTAGCGGCGTTTAACACATTGGTAGCTTGAGTTCCTGCTTGCATCGCTTGCCGAGCTAAACGCAAACAGGCGAACTTTTGCAGATCTGGGGCGATAAACTCAAGCGCGCTTAATGCAAATAGATCTAGCGGCTGCGCGCCACTATCGATACGCTTTGGATAGCTTAGCGCATGAGCAATCGGCGTCTTCATATCAGGGCTACCTAGCTGCGCCAAAAAGCTGCCATCACTATATTCTACCATCGAGTGAATGATACTTTGTGGATGAATGACCACATTTATCTTATCCTCACTCAAATCAAATAAATGACAAGCTTCAATCAGCTCAAGCCCTTTATTCATCATCGTTGCTGAATCGACAGATATCTTCTGCCCCATCGACCAATTAGGATGTTTGATAGCCTCAGCCACTCCTGCTTGCTGCATATGCTCAAAAGAGTGATGCAAAAAAGGCCCACCAGAAGCGGTTAGCCAAAGCTTACGTACGCCGTAATAAGGCTGATGAATTTGACTATTATCTTGTTGAATGGATGGCGGCAAGCATTGAAAGATCGCATTATGCTCAGAATCAATTGGCAATAAGGTCGCGCCATGAGTCTTGACTAGTGAGATTAGCACTTGCCCTGCCATCACTAGCGCCTCTTTATTGGCGAGTAGAATTCGCTTGCCAGCACGGGCAGCGGCGAGTGTCGAGGGCAAACCGGCGGCACCAACAATAGCGGCCACTACGGTATCTACGGCGCTGTCCGAGGCCATATCATCAAGCCCTGCTATACCGCCGACAACCTCAGTAGCCAATCCCGCCTGCATAATCTTAGCGGCAAACTCATCTACCTTATCTAAAGGCACACAAACGCGGCTAGGCTTAAACTTTTGACAAAGCTGTAATAGTTTATCTAAACGCTGATAGCCGGATAACGCATAAACCTCAAAATCATCACGGTGCGCCGCCAAAATAGCCAAAGTGCTATCGCCAATAGAGCCGGTCGCGCCTAGTACAGCAATGCGTTGTCTGTCAGTCATAACTTATCTTGCCTATAATATTACAATAATCTCAATACAAAAACAGCTTATCAAACGATCAATAAGCCCAGTTGCTGCAAAGCTAGAAACCCTAACGCAAATATTGGCGTAGCAGACAGCAAGGAATCAATACGATCCAATATGCCGCCGTGTCCTGGCAAAATAGTACCCGAGTCTTTGACTTTGGCACGGCGTTTGAGCATAGACTCAAACAAATCGCCTAATACCGATATCAAAATAGTGACTACTGATAAGGCTACAAAGGCTAGCAACGCGACTCCGCTTAAATTAAGCATAAAGACGCTAATACCGATGACTACCAGTAGGCCAGTCACTACTCCGCCTGCTAGTCCTTCCATGCTTTTATTCGGCGAGACATTCGGTGCCATTTTTCGTCGTCCCAATTTGCGGCCAACAAAATAAGCCCCGCTGTCTGCGCACCAAACTAATAAGAACACATACAGCAGCCACCAAGGCGACTGTTGCCACAGATAAAACATCGCAGTGATTGAAGCTACTAATATGACTATACCCATCACCGCTAGCCTGCGGCCGTACCAATTAGTATGGGTCGGAAACTTACTGACCCACGATAATGCCATTAACCATATTATTAACGACGCTATCCACCATAACACCCAAGTCGCTGAGAACAGCATAGAGGCTAGAGTCAGCGCTAAGACAATCAGTACAAACACAGTAGGCTGACGCCACTTAGGCATAAGCTTGGTCCATTCATGCGCCGCAATCGTCACGCCAATGGCTAACAGGGGCGCAAAAAAGATAGGCGTTTGGCTTGCAAATAAAGCAATGCCTACAATGATAATTAAGACAATTGCTGTTCTTATCCGTTGCCACATACCAATCAAGCCTTATACTAATGATGAATAGAACTTTAGGGAGTATAGGATATCTGAGAGTCGACAGACACTCATAACGTACCGCCTAACTTAACTTATTAAGCCACTCTTTTGCTAGTGATCTGCTAAGTACTAATTAGTCATTTGACTAGCCACTTGCTCACTAGTCTTACCAAATCGGCGTTGACGCTGAGCGAAATCTTGGATCATCGATGCCAGCTCTGCTGCAGTAAAATTGGGCCATAGCGTTTGCGTAAAAAACAGCTCTGCATAAGCGGACTGCCATAACAAAAAGTTCGATAATCGGTACTCTCCGCCTGTACGAATCAGCATATCCACAGCAGGCGCGTCCGCTAGCTGCACATACTCGCCCAGTTTTTCTTTGCTGATCTGTTCAAGAGCTAACTGTCCGGCTTGTACTTGCTCGGCTAGCTGCTTTGCCGCATGGGCAATATCCCACTGACCACCATAGCTGATGGCGATGACCAAACTCATAGCTTGATAATGAGCGGTTTGTGCTTCAGCATCCGCCATTTGCGCTTGTAGCTCTTGAGACAACTGACTACGATCACCGATAAAACGCAGCTGAATTTGATACTTTTGCATGCGCGGCAATTGCTCACTGATAGTCACCGATAACAGATGCATCAACAAAGCCACTTCACTGGGAGGTCGCTGCCAGTTCTCACTAGAAAAAGCAAATACGGTCAATACTTGAATACCGACTTCACGGCAGTACTCGACCACAGGATCTAGTGCGTCTTTGCCTTTTATATGGCCCTCGCCTTTAGCTAATGCATTTTGCTTTCCATAACGGTTATTGCCATCCATAATAATAGCAATATGCTTGGGCTTAAGCTCTATATCTATGTCGGTTTCTGTAAGCATTGTTTAACCGTCTTAATATTAATAAATTCTTAGCCATAAAAGCTAACTATGAAAAAAACTGGCGTCTCGACAATAGCACTTGCAAGAGGCCAGTTCTTAGTTGATATTCAGGTTTTGGACTTTGCATTGAACCTAAAAAGCAATTTACACTTCCATCAAATCGCTTTCTTTTTTGGTCAATTTGCTATCAATGATATCGATATATTTGTCCGTAATTTTTTGAATATCATCGCTAGCACGGCGCTCATCGTCCTCTGAGATCTCTTTTTCTTTGGCTAGATCCTTGATATCATTCATCATATCACGGCGGATATTGCGGATAGAGACGCGGCTGTTTTCCGCTTCACCGCGGGCCAATTTTTGCATATCACGGCGAGTTTCTTCTGTCAAAGATGGCATCGGTACACGGATAACATCAGCAGTCATCGGGTTCAAACCCAAATCCGCCTCACGAATAGCCTTATCTACCGCTTGTACCATAGTACGATCAAAGGGCTGCACTAATAGTGTGCGCGAATCCTCAACGTTGACGCTAGCCACTTGGTTAAGTGGCGTATCAGCACCATAATAGCTGACCATAATACCTGATAGCATACCAGGGTGAGCCCGGCCGGTACGCACTTTACTAAAGGTGCTCTCTAAAGCATCTATGGTCTTTTTCATGCGCTCTTCGCCGTCTTGCTTAATCTCTTTAATCATCATATTTCCTTAATTTATCTATACGATAATATTTGTGGTTAATCATTTTTTTAAAGGTATAGCTAGATATAGATTAGTGATAAACACGGGTGCCTTCGTTCTCGCCCATGACCACATTTAATAAAGCATTTGGTTTGGTCATATCGAACACTTGTAACGGCACATTGTGCTCACGGCACAAAGCAATAGCGGTCAGATCCATGACGCCAAGCTTTTGCTCAAGCACTTCATCAAAAGTTAGGCCATCATACTTAGTCGCATCGCTATGTAAGCTTGGATCTTTATTATAAACGCCATCGACTTTAGTGGCTTTCAAAATTAACCCAGCTTCGATCTCGATACCGCGCAGACAGGCGGCAGTGTCGGTAGTAAAGAAGGGATTGCCTGTCCCTGCGACAAAGATACAAACCTCACCGTTTTTTAAGTAGCGAATAGCGTTACGGCTGCTATAGCTCTCAGTGACCTCGCCGATTGGCAAAGCTGACATCAAGCGGGTTTTGATATTGCGGCGCTCAAGCGCATCACGCATCGCAAGGCCGTTCATAACGGTCGCTAGCATGCCCATCTGATCACCAGTAACTCTTCCAACCAAACCCTCTTGCTGTAGTTGCGCGCCGCGATATAAATTACCGCCGCCGACAACGATACCCACTTGCACTCCAAGACCGCGCAAGTGGGCAATAGATAAGCTCATCTTGTCCAATACTTCGGTATCGATACCCATGTCTTTGCCGCCCGCTAAGGCCTCACCTGACAGCTTGAGCAAGATACGCGAATAACGGGGATTTTTATCAGACATAAGAGTACCTTTTCATCATTAGTCGTTAGTTAATCATTATTTAAATAATTTCATTAGCTTATATTTGAACTGAGTCAAATTGCGCTAATTGTAGCAAAAACTACTCGCTATTGGGCAATTTTCGTTGATTATCAGTGTCATTACTAGCCCAGTGTCTATCTACAAAGTCGCACTGCTAGTTACTCATTGTAGCTGGCAAATAAATCATACTCGCTAGCATCATCGATAGTTACGGTTATAAACTGCCCAACTTTTACAGCAGCGTCAATATTATCGACATAGACATGACCGTCAATCTCTGGCGCATCAGCATAGCTGCGACAGATAGCAATATTCTCTTCTGTGTCAATCTCATCGACTAATACTTGCAGCGTTTTGGCAACTTTTTCTTGCAATTTTTGTGCTGAGATCTGTTGCTGTAGCGCCATGAAACGCTCGTAGCGCTCCTGCTTCACCACTTCTGGCACCGGATTAGGCAAATCATTTGCGACCGCGCCTTCTACCTCTGAATAAGTAAAAGCGCCAACGCGATCTAGACGCGCCTCCACCAGCCAGTCAAGCAAACATTGAAAGTCCTCTTCGGTCTCGCCAGGGAAGCCAACCACGAAAGTGGAGCGAATAACGATATCAGGACAAATCGCACGCCATGCTTTAATACGCGCTAAGGTATTTTCGCTATGCGCCGGACGTTTCATGGCTTTGAGGATACTAGGGCTTGCATGTTGAAAGGGAATATCTAGATAAGGCAGCAGCCTACCTTCGCTCATTAACTCAACGACTTTATCAACGTGGGGATACGGATAAACGTAATGCAAACGCACCCAAATACCAAGCTGATTCAGCGCTTGGCACATGTCATAGAATTTGGACTTAATAGGCATGCCATTCCAAAAGCTAGTTTTATATTTCAAATCCAAGCCGTAAGCGGAAGTATCTTGCGAGATGATTAACAGCTCTTTTACGCCAGCATTTTTGAGTGCCATCGCTTCATTCATCACATTATCAATAGGACGCGAGACTAAATCACCGCGTAAGCTTGGAATAATACAAAAAGTACAACGGTGATTGCAGCCCTCGGATATCTTTAGATAAGCGTAATGGCTAGGCGTTAGTTTAATGCCCGCTTCATTGATCAGATCTATCTTGGGATTATAATCCTTCTCTTTATCTTTACGCGCACGCGGCACATGCTGAGCTACCGCGGTAATCACCTCATCATAAGCATGCGCGCCCGTCACCGCCAAAACGGCTGGATGCATGGCTCTAATCTTCTCCGCCTCTTTGCCCAAGCAGCCGGTAACAATGACTTTACCGTTTTTACTAATCGCCTCGCCAATGGCATCGAGCGACTCTTGTACCGCTGACTCAATAAAGCCGCAAGTATTCACTACCACCAAATCAGCGCCGTCATAGTCGCTTGCCACTTGATAGCCATCGCGGCTTAATTCTGTGATAATACGCTCGCTATCGACCAAAGCTTTTGGGCAGCCTAAAGACACAAAACCAATCTTTGGCGCCGTTGTTGGAGCATTAGCAGTTGCAGCATTGCCACTACTCTCACCGCTTTGTTCGATACTACGGTTTTGGTTATGGTTGGCCTTATGATGATAAGGCTCATTAGACTCAGTGCGCTGACTTAAATTTGATGTGGCAGGATTGAAAACGCTAGCGCTATTTTTCAATACTTGAGCGGCGGCGTTTGTTGAATGAGCAGAAATACTATCAGCGGCGGGTGTAGAAGTTTTGGACATAGCGAACCTTGCTTGAGATAAAATGGCTGAGCGCATTGTACGTTTTTTTTGTGATAATCGCTAGTTTTGCCGCGCTATCCTGTTGATTTGTGGTTAAATGTTTAGATTTAAATCATCAGCGCCTAAAACTTGGCGTCATTTTACTCTATAGGCTTTTTTATGATCAGTCATTTAGCAGCTTCTGCGCGCACGCCAGATTTAGCCTTTATCTCGCAGCAGTTATTTACCGCTATTTTATGGGTCGATGAGTCGCTACATATTAAGTGGGTCAACGCTCAGGCAGAGCAGCTATTAGCTATCAGTTATAGTAGATTATTAGAGCAATCGGTACTGAATTTGCTAGCGCCAGAAGAGCTAAATAATCAACATATAGACTCCTTGATCAAATCGACTAATGCATTAACCTTGCCGCTGACGGAGCGCTTTTACCAAGCGCAGCAGTATCAGCAGCCTTTTATCACTCACGATCACACTATAAAATGCTCATCAAATCCTAGCGCGCCGCTATTGATAGACTATAGTGTCACGCCGGTCACTTATGAGAGCGAAAGTTACTTTATCGTTGAGATGTGGGGCAAAGACCGGCAAAGTCGTATCACTGATGAGCAGCGTCAGCAGCAACAATATAGTGTCGCCCGGCAAATGCTGCGCTCAGTCGCTCATGAGGTCAAAAACCCCTTAGCGGGTATCCGCGGTGCAGCGCAACTATTGCAGCGTCAGTTTAATAAGCTTAATGAACAAACGCTGAGTCAAAAACTACACACTTATAGCGATATTATTGTCAACGAGACCGACCGCCTAACTGATTTAATCGGACAATTGCTAGGCTCCAATCAGCTCGCTAATTGGCAGACGCTCAATATTCATCAGCCACTAGAGCACGTTTTGACTTTAATGCTCAGCCAATATCCCAATATCATCTTACACCGCGATTACGATTTATCATTGCCAGAGCTAGAGGCGGATAGAGACCAGTTAATTCAGCTGTTTTTGAATCTAGTGAATAATGCGTGCGAATCTATGACTGAGTACGAAGAGCAGCTGTCTTTAGCAGACCAACGGCAAGCTTATTACCCAAAACTTACCGTTCAAACCCGTGTCGCGTTTCAGCACACTATAGGTCATCAGCAGCATAAGCAAGTACTGCAAATTAGCATTACCGATAATGGTAGCGGTATTGATCCGGCATTTATTGAACAAATATTTTTCCCCATGGTTACTAGCCGCGCTGCTGGAACAGGTTTGGGCTTAGCGATTGTGCAAGATATCGTCAGCCGCCATAATAGTATGATTGAGGTCAGCTCAGCGCTCGATGAGGACGATAACCAAACTAGCTTTGTCCTCTACCTGCCTTTTGCGCAGCCTTTAGATCGTCAGTAGATACTGCTAGCTTATGCTACTATTATTTAAAGCGTACTATTTTGTATCACACCTTTGGGTATATCTTGATTCTATAGCACATTAGGCCTTTATATGACTGTTGATAATAACTTGCAAGCTAGCTCGGTAACTACCATAGCGACCCTGTGGCTTATCGATGATGATGCCGCTTTACGTCTGGTATTAAATGATACTTTTAGCGATGCCAATCTAGAGGTAATTAGCTTTGTACAAGCCCAAGCGGCCTGGACTCGGCTCAATGATATCCTAGCGCAGCGCAAGTCAATATCGGCTTTACCCGATGTCATCCTTACTGATATTCGTATGCCGATGATGGACGGACTCTCCTTTAGTGACTGGGTCAATAAGCATTTTCCTAAGCTGCCTATCGTTATTATGACCGCGCACTCAGACCTTAGCTCAGCGATTAATAGCTACCAAGCAGGCGCTTTTGATTATCTACCCAAGCCTTTTGATTTGGACGACGCGGTAGCGCTTATTTATAAAGCTATTGGCTATTCTCCTAAACAAGCCGCTACTGACCATAAAACCACTACCACGCCCGCCGCTCAAGTCCCCATCAACCATAAGCCTCCTATCGCTATAAAAAGCAGTCAGCAAACAGGTGATAAAGAGCCTAAAAAAAACGGCGCCGTTAGTATCGCTGATAAACAAACGAGCACTACCCCAAACGCTATCATCGGTCAGTCGCCAGCGATGCAAACGGTATTTCGCGCTATTGGCCGCTTAGCGCACTCGCCCATTACCGTATTGATCACAGGCGAGTCAGGCACCGGCAAAGAGCTGGTCGCTAGCGCCTTACATCAAAGCTCTCCGCGCGCTAAGCAGTCCTTTATTGCGCTGAATATGGCGGCGATTCCACATGATTTAATTGAGTCAGAATTATTCGGTCACGAAAAAGGCGCTTTTACTGGTGCCACTACCCAGCGACAAGGACGCTTTGAGCAAGCTGATGGCGGTACGCTATTTTTGGATGAAATTGGCGATATGCCCTTTAGCACGCAAACGCGCCTGCTACGCGTCCTAGCGAATGGCGAGTTTTATCGCGTGGGCGGTCAACAGCCCATTAAGGTTGATGTACGTATCATTGCCGCCACTCATCAAAACTTAGAGCAGTTGGTGCAGCAAGGCAAGTTCCGCGAAGATTTATTTTATCGGCTCAACGTTATTCGTTTGCCGCTACCGCCATTACGCGAGCGCTCGGATGATATTCCGGCGCTTACCCATCATTTTATGCAGCGGGCGGGCGAGCAGATGAATACCTCGGTCAAGCAATTAAGCGTTGACGCTATGCATATGATGCAAGCCTTTGACTGGCGCGGTAATGTCAGACAATTAGAAAACGTTTGTCTTTGGCTGACAGTTATGGCTACAGGTGATACGGTAACGGTAGCAGATTTACCTCCTGAGCTACTAGCCGCTCGCGCTGTCAGTAATAATCAAACCCTGATTCGCTCAAATCGCGCTAAGCAAGTCGATAGCTTAGCTACTGAAGCACAACCCAATGCCGTGGTAGATAGCCAGCAAGCTATTAGCTGGCAACAAGCCTTAGCAGATTGGGCTGAACAAGCACTACAAGCAGGTGAAACCGACATCCTACAACTAGCAGCGCCACAATTTGAACGGGTGCTTTTAATCGCAGCACTCAAGCAAAGTGGCGGCCGAAAAGTAGCGGCGGCTAACCTTTTGGGCTGGGGACGCAATACTTTAACTCGCAAAATGCAATTACTGGCTATAGAAGATATAGTTAATACACTTTAAAACAGATACAGTGCTACTGGGATAAATTTTGTGCAGCCTCTGTCAGCGTAGACACAGCAAGCAAGGAAAATTTGTACCAGTAGCACGGCACTATAAACGTATCGACTTTATTTCGATTTGACTATACTAAATAAAAAACAAGGTAGGACGATAAATGTTAGTTCTATAATTAAACCTTACTTAATCCCTTGATAAATCTAGCATTCCTATAAAACAGCTAGAAAATATGAATAAATAATAGAAAAAATTTAAATTAATTTAAAAAAAGGGCTTGCCAAACTCTTTAAACTCTATATAATAGCCAACCACTGAGACGCACTACCGAATCAGTTATCTATCTATATGTCGTTTGAATTTAACCTCTAACGATGATAGAGTTTCGATAATGGGGCTGTGGCGGAATTGGTAGACGCACCAGATTTAGGTTCTGGCGCCGTAAGGTGTGAGAGTTCGAGTCTCTCCAGCCCCACCATTTTTCGATAGTACTTCTCAAACCAGATTCAACATTAAGCCTGCTTTTTAGCAGGTTTTTTTGTGTCTAGAGTTTGAGATTTGAACCATAATCCATAGAGCCTAAATAATAGCGTTAGCAAAGCCTTGCCTACCATAAATATGCCATACTACGCCCTGAGTATGAATACAATAAAACCTCTAGGTGAAATGAATGAGTAAAGGGTTATGGGTCGTTATAGGCTTACTAGTATTGGCTTTAGCTTGGCTGGTAAGTGTGAAGGTTTTATATAAAGCTGATAGCTCGCTCGATGCTACTTCAGCGGCTAATACTAAAGTGATGATGAGCTTAGATAAGTTTAGCGGTTATCATCATGATGCAGACATCCTCTTAAAAGAGCTAACAAAGCTTAGATCAGATACGCAAATTGCTATTGAGTCTAAAGATACTAAGCTATTGGCACGAGTTATCAATAATAGCTACCGCGTGATGGATAATATCAATATTAACCGTCTGCCCACTATCAAGCCCTTTGAGGTTTGCGACGAGGCTTTAGATAGCCTGAGTCGCTACGCCACTAGTGCCAAAACTTATTATGCTAACCCTAACGATACCGATGTGACTAACGTTGATAAGTTACAACAACACTTCGATAGCAAGTTTACTGCCTGTCAAAGCATCGTTAATGATAAGCCGGTCGAAGCGCTATATCAGGATTATCAATAACTGTAAGTTTAATAGCGCTTTATCTAACGTTCAATGTCTGTAAATCTGTTACTAGCTGCTGCATACTTTGATATCTATTTTGCAGCTGCTTTGCCAATGCTTTATTTATAATTGTCTGATAGCATTGATACTGTTTCGGTAGTTTGGCTACTGGCTGTTGGCAATGCTGCATAGCCCATTGTTGTAAACTAGCGCTTTTTGCTGAATCAATGATAAAAGGTCTTTTGCCTAGCAATATCTCATATAGCATAATGCCAAAAGCATAAATATCGCTTTGTAGTGTAGCGCCCTGTCCTTGCCAACGTTCAGGGGCTAGATAAGCAGGCGTGCCAGCATTATTTCCAGAGTTATTTCTATGGTTATTATTAGCTTCAATTGGCTGTGCTAAAGCAAAATCGGTCAGCAGCAAACCGTAATCGGGACTCATTAAGATATTGCTTGGTTTAATATCATTATGTAGCCAACCACTACGATGTAAATTAGCTAATAGCTGCGCCGACTGCACTATAAATTGATGTTTTTGCTCATGAGTTAAAGGCTGCTTTAGATATTTTGCGAGACTACCATGCCAATAATAAGGCATCACTAACAAGGTCAATAGCTGCTCTTGCGCTAAAACCTTTAGATGCAGGTTTTTAAAAGCCAACAACAGCGGTGCCATAGTGTTTGCCTGCATATTCTGCCAATTATTTAGTGCTATTAAAACTGCTATTTCATGCTGCAACGAGGTTAAATTTGATGAATGATCAGTATTGACTTGCCATTTAACCATCACTTGCCCAAATTGACTATGAATAGCGCGCGTTAATCCTTGATAAATACTGGTCTCGCTATTTTGTTGACTGATACGCTGATGAGCTATGGCTTGATAGCCTAATTGCGTAAGCTTGTGGGTGATGCTAGGCAAGAGCTTATCCGCTCGTTGCTGCAAGCTTTTCTTGTTTAAGATATGACTTTCACCCTCTTTCATAGTAAAGTAATGCCTTTATCGTATTGCTATATGGTCAGTTCAAAGTAAAATTGTTACGAAATTAAGCGCGCTACTGGTATATCACTTTTATAGTGAATCGACTATAGTCTATCTTACATTTAATCCTAACTATTAGAATAACTATGTCTGAATTAAATCCCTCCGCTCAGTACGCCCTACCCGAAGCGCTGCTATCCCTACTCGGCCAATACCTGCAAGAGCGAGTCACGCCCAAGATTAAAATAGATCCTGAGCAGTTGGCTTATCGCTGGGTCGGTGGTCGCAGCGGACATCTAGAGCCGCTCTCAGTAAATCTGTTTTTAAGCTTGGATGATCTGCAAGGTATTGAGACACAAAAGTCAAAACTTATTGAAAACACTCGCCAGTTTCTTAAAGGCTATCCGGCCAATCATGTGCTCATGACCGGTACTCGCGGCGCGGGCAAATCCTCACTGATACGCGCTTTATTAAAAGAGTATCACTCTGAGGGGCTACGGATTATTGAGATTGCGCGTGATGATCTGCAAGTCTTAGATAAGATTCGCGCCGCTATCAATGAGCTGCCGACTGATAGCCATTGCCGCTATGTCGTCTACTGCGATGATTTGGCTTTTAACGGACAAGATGAGAGTTATCGCACCCTAAAAAGCGTATTAGATGGCGCGCTGGACTCTGAGCAAGATAAGCTACTGGTTTATGCCACTAGTAATCGTCGCCATTTGCTGCCGCAGCTTATGAAGGACAATCTAGATATTTATAATGGGCAAACCGATGAGGTTAACCCTTATGAGACTATCGATGAGACGGTGTCGTTATCGGATCGCTTTGGCCTATGGCTATCATTTTATCCGATGAATCAGCAAACCTATTTGCACATTGTACAGCACTATTTAAGCTTATCTAATTCCTCAGCACTAGCAGAGAGCAACACTAGTAGTAGTAGCGAAAATAATCTAATAAACGCAGATTTAGCTGATGATATTCGAGCGGCGGCGCTGCGCTGGGCGTCAGAACGTGGTGGCCGCTCCGGCCGCGTAGCTTATCAATTTAGTCGCTATTGGCAAGGCAAAGCTCAATTAGATGCAGCGGATAGTAAGCTTTAGCCTTTGCGTGCTGAGCCTATATAGTCAACTTTATTGTCTGCGCCATTGACTCTATATTGGGCAAAATCCTCTGCTAACCACAAATTACCCTGATAGACGCTTTTAGCCTCTTTTCGAATATGACCCATATTAGCAGTACGGCTCTGCGGTTCATCAAAGCTTTGATAACGAGCGCTAAAATGGGTCAATATAAGATTATTAACCTCACTTTTCTCAGCAAACTGCGCGATTTTCTCAGCGCTACTATGCATCGGATCAAAATTAGTATTTAGCCTTGTTATTTTGCTTTGAATATTAGCTAACACATCAGTCGTATAAGTGGCTTCATGTATGAGCAGATTAGTGTCTTTTACAGCCGCGCTTAAGCAAGTCGGCGTATCATTATCGCCAGCGACCACTATGCGCGTACGCCGCTTATTATCATGCACATAGTCGGCAGACAGTAGCCGCTGCCCTGCATCGGTGTAGACATCTTGACCTTGTTGCAGCTCGCCCCATAGTTTACTTGGCGTGATACCTTGAGACTTTAATTTATCAGTATTTAAGACTCGCTGACTAATAGTTTGCGTGATAGCAAAAGCGTGCGAAGGTACTCGGTGCGACAGCTTAGTGATATCGATAGCTAGGCTATGCTGATTATCTAGTGTTAGGGTTAGTTGGTGCTCAGTGCTCTCATTACTGGCTTTTTTATTAACACTACTTTGCTTATGCTTATAAGCGCTTGGATTTTTATTAGCCAAAATATCTTCTATCGCTATAAAGTCGATAGCAAAAGACAAATGCAATTCGGTGGTAGATTTTATGGCTTCAAGATAAGCAGCAATCGCTTGTGGGGCGATAATAGTCAGCGGCGTAGTACGTCCAGACATAGCCGCACTAGCAAGCAGACCTGGCAGGCCATAACAATGATCGCCATGCACATGAGTGATAGCAATGGCTAGTAGCTGATGCAGCGACAGCTTAGTGCGTAGCAGTTGCTGCTGCGTGCCTTCGCCGCAATCTATCAAAACCCAAGGCCGACCCTTTTTATTTTGCTGAGCGTTTTTGAGATCTTGATAAGGATTGAGACATTCGACAGCTAAGGCGGTGACATTGCGCTGCTTGGTAGGAACGCCAGCTGAAGTACCCAAGAAGGTCAGTTGTAGCATGATTATGAGTCCTTATATAAACTGACACACCCACTAAAAAGCGATAAAAACTGCTGTCAAATAAACTAAGGCAGTTGACAGATAATAGTACGCTTGCCCTTTATAACCTGACCGCCACTGGCATAGCATTCGTTTGCCATATTGGACTCGTAGGATTTCCAGCCCCCATAAAAACTGGCTATGCATAATAGCGCAACTAGTAATTTTTGCCCCCAAGATTTGATAGATATCGGTTGCTGCTCAATACTCTGCTCATCAAAAGGCTCATTGTTTAGTTTTTTTGGATCGCTCATAGGATAACCTTATATTAGGGTATGGGGCTTGTTACGGATATAAAATATTCATAGCAGCAAGTAGTATAGAGGTGTAGTAGTATAGCAATAAGGGCATGTCATCGATGAAATTTTCGATAACACGCCCTTAGGTATTTATAGGATGATTAAAGTTGCAAAGCTAGTCGTTTGTTTTAAAAACTGACGCGTCCGCCCTTCTCTACGGCTTGCTTAAAGGCTGGACGTTCCTCACAGCGCTTGAGCCAGTTAAGAATATTGGCGTATTTTTTTCTATTTAAACCTTCCCCTGCATTAGCCCCTAATACCGCTAAATGCATCTGAATATCAGCGGCGCTAAACTCGCTCCCTGCAAACCAGCGCTTATCTTCTAAATGCTTCTCCATCATCTTTAGCATGGGCTCTAAACTTGAGCTGATCATGCTTTTTTCGACTTGACCTTGAATCTTTTTGCTAATAGGCTTGATCAGCATGGGAGATTGTTCAACCACCTTAGTAAATACTAGGCGCATAACCAGCGGCGGCATTAATGAAGCCTCAGCGAAATGTAGCCAAAAGGTATAATTCTCCCAAGCACTTTCATTATCATCAGCAGGCTTAAACTTCTGCTCTGAATCATAATGCTTAATTAGATATTCGATAATAAATCCCGACTCTAATAACGGGCGACCATCCACCTCCAATATTGGCGCGTGTCCTAGCGGATGCACCTCCTTTAGACTATCTGGAGCGCGGTAAGCCTTATTACGATCATAACAAGTCAGCTGATAGTCTACTGCCAACTCCTCTAACAGCCATAAGATACGAAACGAGCGAGAGTTTTCTAAATGATGAAGATGTAGCATAGAGTATCCTAATATAAAATGTCTGTGAGTAAAAATAACCGCTAGCTTTAGTTAAGTAAACTATCACGTTGAGGGTTATAAATGAAAGTGGTGTTAATAATAGTTAGATTATTTCATTTATAGCTCGTCTTTACCTACTGTCAGTTACCAAAAATAATATCTTAGTAGTCAATATAAACTTTGGGATCTGATTAAACTCGCTTATTAGCTAAACTGCCTTTTATTTTGAATGCAATTGCTCAATTTTTTGTTCAATTCTATTAACTCGCTGCTGATAGCGACGAATTTTGCGAAATCGCCGCGCTCTTAATACCCCTTTTATACGGCGTTTTATTAAGCGCTGGCGCGGCGGGAAAGTATCGATTTGTGGCTCGTTATAGCCATGTAACCGATCATCACGGCGCCGCGTAATATAACCTGCTGCGCTATCGATAATCATAAACACTAAAGCTAAGCTGACCATGCCATACATGAATAAAGAGCCGCCTTCATCTAGGCTTTGCTTTAATACTGTCACCGATAATACAAACAACAGCATAGGCTCAAGATAGCTCAGTGCCCCAAATAATGAAACGGGCAGCTTGCGACTAGCCACCATCGATAGCGACATCGCAAGCGCACTAAAAGCGCCTAACAGTGGCAACAGATACCAAAACTTGCTGGTCTGTGTCGCCATACTAAAGCCGCCGCTGCTATAAAGCATGATTAATACCACCGGTGATAATAAAGTCAAATCAGAAAGCAGACCAGTAACCGGCGGTACCGCAAGCTTACGTCGCAGTAAATAATAAGGAGGATAGCCCAAGCAGGCAAACAGCGTCACCCAAGATATCGAGCCATATTGAAAAACATCGTAGCCAACGCCCATCGCTGCACAAAGCGCTGCAATCCATTGCCAAAGACTCATGTTTTCTTTATAAAGAAACCGCCCAAGCAGTATCATCACCAGTGGCAATAAAAAATAACCCAAGGTCACATCTAGCCCGTAACCATTAACAGGTCCCCACATAAATAACCAAATTTGTCCGCCCAAAATCGGCGTTGGTAATACAAACAACAACCAATCTTTTGGCGTCTTTAAAGTTTTTAGATACTCAAAAACGTGCTGCCACTGCTTGGTAAAGCTCACCAATAGCACCAAACTTAATAACATCATCAGCACACGCCATGAGGCCACCTGCGTACCTGACAAAGGCTGCATAAACAAGCCAAACAAGAACATCAGTGAAAACAAAAAACTTGATGTTATTGATGCTACGGTTCCTTGAAAGGTACGATTGGTGGTAATCATGACAACAGCCTTTTAATTTAAAACCCGTTTTGGGACAAACTATTTTTTATAATACGCTCTGCTTAAAATCCTAGTTATTTAAAATATCAGATAAAAAACTAAAAACCTCCAACGATAACGTCAGAGGCTTTTTTTAAAAAAGTTTAAAATTAATATAAGGTGACTAGCGGCAACTATTAATCCTCGTTATCGGCGTCACTATTATCGGCTAAACTCTCATCTTCTAAAGTATAGTCATTAGCGATATCAATAGAATTACTTATTTCAGAATTAGCGCTGCTATCAGTCTTAGCATCTATGTCTCTTTGTTCTTGCCCTTCAACCTCAAAGGTGCCGTCTTCGCGCATAGCATCGATCAAAGCGTTATCTTCTTCTTCATGCTCGACACGTGCCATAGCGACTAGTTTTTCATCCTTCGATAAACGTATCAAAGTCACGCCTTGGGTGTTACGACCCGAGCTTGCTACATGCTCAACTGGCGTACGTACAAGCGTACCTTTATCAGATATTAAGATAATATCATCTTCTGGATCAACTTTAGTAGCTCGAACCAAAGCGCCGTTACGCTCGCTAGTTTTGATAGCGATGACGCCGCCGCCGCCGCGATGCTGAGTATTAAACTCATCAACGAAGGTACGCTTACCAAAGCCATTTTCGCAAGCAATTAGGATCTCGCGTACATCATCTTCAATCACCACTAGTGATCTAATAAACTCATCATCAGCCAGACGCATACCACGCACACCTTTAGCGGTACGGCCCATAGCGCGAGCATCGTTTTCATCGAAGCGAATTGCTTTACCACTAGAAGCAAATAGCATCACTTCTTGGCTACCGTTAGTGATACGGGCGCTGACTAATTTATCACCTTCCTCTAACCCAACGGCAATCAGACCGTTAGAGCGAATATTAGCAAACTGCTTGAGCTCTACGCGCTTGACCGTACCATTGGCGGTCGCAAAGAACACGAACGGTGGCTCAGCGGTATTGCTGTCCTCTGCTGAGTCATCTAAATCTTCTGTACCAGCAGAGCTGTTCGCTGATAGCTCTTCTACAAACTTTGGAATTGGTAGGATTGTCGTCACCGACTCATCACCACTTAGGCCAATCAAGTTCACTAGTGGACGGCCACGCGAGCCGCGGCTAGCGATAGGCACTTCAAAGCCGCGCAGACTAAAGACTCGGCCCGTATCGGTAAAGCATAGCACGGTGGCATGCGTCGAGGTGACGACCAAATGATCAATGACATCATCTTCTTTCATCGCCGTGGCTGACTTACCTTTACCGCCGCGCTTTTGTGCCACATAATCATCGATAGGCTGGGTTTTGGCATAACCGGTACGCGAAACCGTCATTACTACCGTTTGCTCTGGAATCAAGTCCTCACGACTAAAGTCAGTCCGTGAGTCGATAATATCAGTACGGCGCGCATCCCCAAAGTTCTCGCGAATCTCAATCAGCTCATTAGAGATAATCATCATCAGCTTATCAAAATCACCTAAGATCGATTCCAAATTAGCAATCTCACGTAGCAAGTCTTGATACTCTTCAGTTAGTTTATCTTGCTCAAGACCCGTTAGGCGGTGCAGTTGCATCTCCAAAATAGCATTGACTTGATCTAGTGATAAGCGATAGCCTTGCTCGCCTTGGACGCTATCTTCTATGAGGCCAAACGGCGCTTTTGGATCTTCGCCTTCAATATAATCCGGACGTACCGATTGGCTACCCGCAGCCGCTAGCATCGCCACCACGCTGCCCGATCCCCAAATATTACCTAGCAAACTCTCACGCGCTTCACCGCGGCTAGCAGACGCTTTAATCGCGGCGATAATGTCGTCAATATTGGCTAAAGCGACGGTCAGACCTTCGAGCAGATGACCACGGACGCGCGCTTTATTTAGCTCAAATATAGTACGGCGCGTCACCACTTCTTGACGATGACGCACAAAGGCAGCAATCAGCTGACGTAGCGTTAATAGCTTAGGCTGACCATTATCGAGCGCTACCATATTGATACTAAAGCTCGACTCAAGCGGCGTTTGCAAAAATAAATTGTTCACGATAACTTCAGCGGTCTCACCGCGGCGCAAGTCGATCGCGATCCGCATACCGTCTTTATCAGACTCATCGCGTATCTCAGTGATACCTTCGATTTTTTTGTCACGGACCAGCTCAGCGATACGCTCAATCAGCTTAGCTTTATTGGCTTGATAAGGCACTTCGGTAAAGACAATACGCTCACGGTCGCGGTTGACGCCCGTCTCACTCATCGGCTCGATATGATAACGACCACGCACGTGCAAACGGCCTTTACCAGTGCGATAAGCATCTTGAATACCAGCGCGACCATAAATAATACCGCCAGTAGGAAAATCAGGGCCTGAGATATGAGTCATCAGCTCCTCAGCTGATATTTGCGGGTTTTCGGCGTACGCTAGGCAGGCATTAATCACCTCAGTTAAGTTGTGCGGCGCCATATTGGTCGCCATACCAACCGCGATACCCGTCGCACCATTAACCAATAAGTTAGGAACACGTGCCGGCAATACGCTAGGCATGCGCTCAGAGCCGTCGTAGTTATCTTCCCAATCGACAGTGTCTTTGTCCAGATCGGCAAGCATCTGATGGGTTAGCTTGGTCATGCGTACTTCGGTATAACGCATGGCTGCCGGTGGATCATCGTCAATGGAGCCAAAGTTACCTTGCCCATCAACCATGGGGTAGCGCAGACTAAAATCCTGCGCCATACGTACAATAGCGTCATAGACGGCACTGTCGCCATGCGGATGGTACTTACCAATCACGTCCCCGACCACACGCGCCGACTTTTTATAAGGCTTATTGTAGTCATTAGAGAGCACGTGCATAGCGTACATCACCCGGCGATGCACCGGCTTGAAACCATCACGGACATCAGGTAGCGCGCGCGAGACAATCACGCTCATCGCATAATCCAAATAGGACTGCTTTAATTCATCTACAATGCCAATAGGACTGACCGACTCGCTCATATACACTCCTTCATTCATATCCGCTTTATTAATTTTGCAGGCTTTATAGATCGCTTAACGAGCTGATCAAAGTCTAATGAATACCAAATAATTATTCAAAAACTGACAGGCAAAGCAACACCATAAAGCGTGAAAAATATTGGGGAGATGACGATAGTTTTAGTAGTAAATAAAGAGGACTATTTTAGCACAAATTTGCCTTGTTAGGGGTATCTACATGCTAATAAAATCAAGCAAAACAGCCTTCTAACCGACTCTGTCTTTTATTGACAAAGTTGAGTCAATATTACTTTAATAATAAGTATTTTTTTTAACAGTTGTGACTTATCAGTAAATAAAAGATAACCACTTTGTATAGTTAAATCGAAATAAAATAGAGGCGCTGTTAGTGATGTACAACTGGTATAAATTTTCCTAGCTTACTTTTTCTACGCTGTTTCGATGCTACAAAAAATTCATCTTAGCTGTACTATATCGGTTTTGAAGTGAGTCGATTATAGCGATTTTTATTGCTGAAAATTTTTTGAAATGACTATCAAGATAATAGTAGACAAAAACCCTCTAGTCGCTACACTATCCCTCTGCTTATCTCTGCTAATGCTAACCTATAAACTCTTATTTACATTACAGGCCATCTCTTATTATGGATATCGTTCTAGCTCTCGTTTGGATTTTGGCAATGGTGCTGTATAGCTTTTCTAGCGATTATGCGCTCAATTTTCCTAATCATAATAATCAGGCGCTGCCTTATGTGCGTTGGGGCTCGTTACTAGTAGCCATGGCGCTATCCGCTTATCTTGCGCAGGCCTATCAGGAGAACTTGCAAGGTACGGGTATTTGGGTCTTTGTGATTATGGTTTTTGTCATTATTATCTTATCCAAACTGGTTTTTAAATGGGTACTTAAACGCCGTCGCTAATGTAAAAAGTATACTAAGATTCAAGATTACGATGATAACTATGTTAATAATAAAGAATAAGCTTTTATGACAGACAAAACTCAAAAAAATAAAGATAAACTCATGCCCCAAGCACGTAGCGATCGTAGCTTTGAGTCGATTGCCGATCATTTTGAAAAAAAGGTTTATGGTGGTCTAAAAGGCGATATCCGGCTTGCGGTGCTGCGTCGGGATATATTTGATTATGCCTCACAGCTCAGCGTAAGCTTGCAGCGGCCGCTACGTATTTTGGATGTGGGCGCAGGGCTAGCGCAAGTCGCCATAGAGTTAGCGACGCAAGGTCATGAGCTGGTAATAAATGACATCTCTGGCGCTATGTTAACTAAAGCAAAAGCGCAGGCAGCAGCGGTTGAGGCGAATAATACTACTAACCTGAATATAAAATGGCTGGTTTGCCCTTATCAGCAGCTACCTGCAAAGTTTGCTGAAGACCCTCTCGATAAATTCGATCTGATACTCTGCCATGCCTTACTTGAGTGGCTGGCTAATCCTAGCGATATTATGGATTTTTTTGATGCGCATCTAAATGCTAATGGTGCGTTATCACTGTGCTTTTATAACCCAGCGAGTTTTGATTATCGCAATCTTATTATGGGTAATTTTAATTTGTTAGATAGCTTAGTCGAAGGGGATTATGCAGCGGACAATAAAAAGAGCTTAACGCCTAATCATCCCGTTGCCAAACAACAGGTAGAAGCTTGGTTACAGCAGCACAACTATCAAACTATTTTAACTAGTGGCCTACGCGTCTTTCATGACTACTCGCCGCTCAAACGTGGCGGCCACAATGATCCAGAGGCAGTGATAAGAATGGAGCTACGTTACTCGCAATTAGAGCCTTATAAATGGCTGGGGCGCTATTTACATATCTTAGCAACTACTAACCATTAATTTAGCACCTCTTTTTTTGGCTTGCTACTAAGCGTCTTTTACATTCTATCGTACTCTGACCAAGTGGTGGCGTTGACATCTTTTTCATCAAACACCACTACATGTTCAAGTAGTGGCAAGATGCCAATATGGCTGCCAATCTCATGATTATGATGGCTGGCGACTAATGACAGTACCGTCTGGCCATTATCAAGCTGCAAGCGATAGAGATAATTAGCGCCGCGAAACACTCGGCCCACTACTAGCGCTGTCTGCTGACTTTCATCATCGTGAATAATATCGTCAGGACGGACTAATACCTTGATGGGCGTACCGTTAGGATAGTCGTATTCACAATATTGCGGCTGGCCTGATTCATCATAGACCTCCATGCGTCGATAAATATCGCCAAGCGCAGTCTCGACATGACCTTCTTTGATTATGCCATCTATCATCGCGCCTTCTCCGACGAACTCAGCGACAAAGGGGCTAATAGGTTGATGATATAACTCGTCAGGCGTCGCCCACTGTACTAACTTGCCTTGATGCATAACCCCTACTTTATCCGCCAAAGCAAAAGCTTCGTTTTGATCGTGAGTGACCAAGATGGCGGTAGTATTGGTACGTTTTAGGATATCGCGTACGCTCATCGCTAATGACTCACGCAAGACCACATCAAGGTTAGAGAATGGCTCATCGAGTAGCAGCAGTTTAGGCTTAGGCGCTAATGCTCGCGCTAAAGCCACACGCTGTTGCTGACCGCCTGATAGCTCAGCAGGACGCTTATTTGCGTGCTCGCTTAGTCCCACTAACTCTAACATCTCTGCTACGCGTGCTTTTTTATCGCTAGCGGACCACTTATTAAGACCAAAAGCGATATTCTTGGCGACGCTTAAATGACCAAATAAAGCATAGTCTTGAAACACCATACCCATACCGCGTTTGGCCGGAGCAATAGCAAAAGACTTACCCTTACTTTGCTCAGTTAAGCGCTGATTATTTAGCTCAATTTTGCCCTGACGAGTCGGCTCAAGACCAGCAATAGCTCTTAGCGCGGTGGTTTTTCCGCAGCCGCTATAACCCAAAAAACAACCAATCTCGCCTTGTTGCAAGCTTAAAGATAGCTCGTCAACCACAGTGATATCGTCATACCCTACTACCAAATTCTCCACCTTTAAAAAAGGTACTTCAGTAGCGCTTAAACTATGAACTCGCTTGCCCTGCTCATTATTCTTAATATCAGTGCCATTGCCATTATTTTTATAAGACTTAGCGTTTTGCATAGATTGACCTTTTATCGAAACTACTGATGACTTCTTGAGCGCCTCAAACCTAGCTTTGGCTTTGATAAGCTTGGGATCTAGCAGTTTAGTAGATTTTGGCGTGCTGCTTTTTTGCGATAGGGCTTTTTGGCTTGTATTCTCAGCGCTATTTTGTTTATTCAAAGCATCATCGGTCAAATTGGTATACATAAGAAGGTACTCATAAGCTATTGATAAATAAGACTAATAACTATTAATAGCAAGTTAATAAAAGCAGTATAGTAACACTGGCCTATAAGATATAAGGGGTAGCGAATAGGTTTTAAAGTCGCTAACTCTCAAAAACCATTAGCCGTTAAGCTTTAATTGCTAGCTATGTTTCTCGCTTTGGCGCAGCAGTATCCAGACCGGTATCAGCCCTACTAAAACTATTAATAAGCTAGGTAGCGCAGCTCTTGCCCACATGCCTTCGCTTGTCATCTCAAACACTCGTACTGCCAACGTATCCCAGCCTTGCCGCCGCGTCATCAAGGTAATTGGCATCTCTTTCATCACCTCTACAAAACCCATTAATAGGGCGGTAAGCACCCCAGGGCTAAGCACTGGTAAAACCACTTGCCGCCAACGCTGGAGGGGACTATCGCTAAGCAGTTCAGCGGCTGCTTCTTGATTGACCGTGAGCCGCTGCAATTGCCGATCAATCGGCTGGAAACTCACCGTCATAAAGCGCGTGGATAAGGCCAATAACATCACAATGACACTGCCGGATAGCACCTGTTTTGAGGTAATACCAAAAGCTATCATTTGATTATCAAGCCAAGCGATAGGAATAAACACCCCAACCGCCAATACCGTACCAGGGACTACATAGCCTAAATTAGCAAGCGTCGTCATCAGTTTCGTGCTTTTGTCAGTGTAATGGCGCTTGACCCAAGCAATAATAATAGCCAAAAAAGCAATTAATAGAGTGGTCATACTGGCAATAAGCAAGCTGTTCGTGACAAAGTCAATATAACGCGCATCGAAATCTTGCTGATAGTTCATCGCTGTCCAGTACAACAGCTGTATAAAAGGTACTAAAAAAGCGAGTAAAAATACGGTCGTACATAATAACGTCATCGCCCATTTAGCAGGCAGGCTACTACTCAAACGCTGACTACTGCCTTGATTGACATCGTTACCGCGTCTTGCTTGCCAGTATTGCTCAAACAGCACTACCATAAATACCACGCCGATAAGTAATGCCGCTAACTGCGCGGCAGTAGTCAAGCTAAAAAAGCCAAACCAAGCCTTATAAATAGCGGTAGTAAAAGTATCGACATTGAACACTGAGACCGCGCCAAAATCCGCTAAGGTCTCCATACTAGCTAGCAATAAGCCGCCAATTATCCAAGGCAAAGCTTGTGGTAGCGCTAAACGAAAAAACACCCGGCTGCGGCTGAGCCCTAGCATCTGCCCGGCTTCAATAGCGCGGTGGCCTTGCGACAAAAAAGCTTGTCTTGCTAACAAATAAACATAAGGATAAAAGGCTAACGATAATACTAAACCTGCGCCCCAGACATTACGCACCGAAGGAATAGCCGCGCTAAAACCTAGCTCGCGCAAACTGCTTTGCAGGGGCCCACTAAAATCAACGATACCAACAGTCACAAACGCTAGTACATAAGCTGGCATAGCTAGCGGCAGCATCAATGCCCAAGAAAAAAACCGCTGTCCTGGGAAGCGGTACATACTAGTGACCCAAGCCAGCGAGGTGCCCACAGTACCGGAGATAATAGTCACCATCGCTAGTAAAATGGCGGTATTTTTGAGTACTTGCGGCAGCACGTATTCGCCCATATGCGACCAGATATCAGCCATCGGCTGTGTCCAAGATAATAGGACGATCATAATCGGTATCAGCATAAACAACGAAATCAGTCCTAAGACTGATTTCGATAAAACACGTTTAAGAGAGGTACGATCTTTACGGACAATAAGGTCTGTATCGGCCATATCGTCTTGCGGATTAGACGCTTTTGGTATAGTTATCATAACGTTATTACCATCTCGTACCCTTTATTACTATTGCTACTCTGGAGTTTATACTGACAAGCAAACCCTTATTTATAACCAGCTTTATTTATAACCAGCTTTGTCCATTAGCTGAATAGCTTGGGTTTGTAGTGAGCCAAATTTTTGTACACTGATATCGTCTCTTTTGAACTCGCCCCATGATCTGAGCATCTCTGATTCGTCAATCCCTTCTTTTACAGGGTATTCTTTGTCAGAGCTGGCATAAAGACCTTGTGCCTCGTCAGAAGATAACCACTCCATCAGCTTAAGCGCGCCATCTGGATTATCAGAGCCAGTAACTACGCCTGCGCCCGATATATTGACGTGAGTGCCGGTAGTGTCTTGATTGGCCCAAAATATCTTCACTGGGAAATCAGGTTTTTCATCTAAGATACGGCCATAATAGTAGCTATTGGATAATCCGACTTGGCACTGACCAGCGGCAATAGCCTCAAGCATACTGGTATCATTACTGAACACATCAGTGGCTAAATTATCGACCCAGCCGCGAACCACTTGTTCGGTTTTTTCCTCGCCCAAGTTCTCAATCATACTAGCGATCAAAGACTGATTATAAACAGCGTTTGAGGTGCGCAAACAAAGCTTACCTTTCCATTTAGGATCAGCCAGATCAGCATAGGTAGATAATTCTGAGGCATCGACTTTACTTGGGTCATACATGATAGTACGAGCTCGTAGCGATAAACCAGTCCACTGACCTTCTGGATCACGATACTTAGCAGGCACGTTAGCATTTAGCGTCTCTGAAGCTACTGGCTGTAATAACCCTTGCTCCGCCGCTTGCCATAAATTGCCCGCATCGACCGTCAATAGCATATCCGCTGGAGTATTATCACCTTCCGCCTTTAGGCGCTCCATTAATGGCCCTGCCTTATCGGTGACTAATTCTACTTTTACCCCAGTCGCTTCGGTATATTTATCCAATAATGGTTTGATAAGCTGCTCATTACGCGAAGAATAAATCGTTACCACTTGCTCGCTATCTGCAGGGGCAGCAGTCGTTTCAGTTTCGGTAGCCGGGGTCTCGCCTTGTGTCGTTTGTTCAGGCGTCTCGGCTTTATTACAACCGACTAGAGCTAACATCATGCTAACTACAGCAACAGACAAAGTAGCTTTAATAGGCTGACTTACTGCAAATGGGGCGTTAAGCGCTTGCAACGACATGGCTTTCTCCGAAATAAGGAAATAAATAATCAAGTTATAGTTGGGATTGAAGGGTAGATGAACCGCGCAAATAAACAGATTAGAAACTAAAAACACATACTAATAGAAATGAGAGTAATTATCAATAACTTTATACCATTCCTCGTGCTAGCTTTTACTATTGACTGGTTATTATTAAGCTGCTGTGATTAGACTAATGATGTAAAAGCCATTGTCCGATAATGGCATTGACCGCCGCTTCTGTGCGCAGTATTCTAGGGCCTATATTGACCGCTTGACAGCCATGCTGCGCTAATAACTCAATCTCATAATCAATCCAGCCGCCCTCGCTACCAATACACAGCACTTGCGGTAAACCTGTCGCAACCGCCGTTTGGGTCAAATATGCTGACAAAGATAACGAGCTATAAGGATGGGCGACGATAGCCTGCTGATTATCTGCTAGAAGACTAGCTAGTTTATCCTCAACGAAAGGTTTAAAGCGTTTTTCTAACGTGATATTGGGCGCGATAGTATCGACGCCTTGCTGCAAACCAGCTAATACGAACTCGTCAAGACGCGCCAGCATCGGGCTTTGCCAATAGCTTTTTTGTGTGCGGTAGCTATTGATGAGCACGATATCACTTACGCCAAGCGCAGTCATATCCATGATTAAGCGGCGAAGCACTTTGGGGCGCGGCAGTGCTAATATCACGCTAAGATCTAACTTACTTGGCGGGTCAATATCTAGCTGCACCTCACGTAGTTCAATAGTATTAGGCATTATTTTATCAATAGTGGCGCTACCAAGTTTGCCGCCTATTTGACCGATTTTTAGGCTATCGCCTACTTGCAAGCCTAACACCTTATTAATATGAGTGATTTGCTCAGACGAATTCACTTGTGCCAAAGAGCCTGAGAAACTAGCCTTTGGCAATAAAATACTATTCATAGAGCGCGCCACTGCTAGCTTGCTCAACCACCTCTTCTATCATCGTTAATTGACGCGGCAGTACTAATTGCTGCTCAGCGGTTAGTTTTGCGGCGGCTAATCCTGCCGCCTTAGCAGCCGCTGGATGACTTAACCAAAATACTAGCTGCTGATAAATAAGCTCGTTATCGGTAATAGTCTGTGATTTTGAAGGCGGTTTTGTGAATGTCGAATGTTTTGAGGTCGGATTTTTTGATGAAACGCCAAGGTGCGCGTTATCGCTACTAGCTTGATAAAACTCATTATGAGGCTGATAAAGCGCGCCAGCTTCTGCCAATTTGTCCACCACACTTTGACAAGACTCAGTGTACTGCCCCATCACTATCGGCGTGGCGACACTAGCAGGCTCTACCGGATTATGGCCACCAATATCGACCAAAGAGCCACCGACTAAAGCTACATCGGCTAACTCATACCAGCGCATTAACTCGCCCATGCTATCAGCTAGATAAACTTGAGTTTGTGCGCTGATAGGCTCGTTCAAACTACGTCTTGCCATCGTAAGTCCGCTCGCTTGAATTAAACTAGCTATCTCATCGAAACGCTCAGGATGCCTAGGCACGATAATTAATAAAGTATTGGCAAGTCTAGAATTAGCTAAAGAGTTAGATAGCAATTGCTGCTGCCAAGATAACGCCATGCTCTCTTCGCCGTCATGAGTGCTAGCGGCTACCCATATCGGTCGATTTGATATCTCATCAGAGCGGTAAGATTCAGCGCTCTCAGATGAGGTTTTATTATCCACAGAGTTTAATTGCGGCGTATTAATCACCCATTTCAGTGAGCCGGCCACACGAATTTGAGAGCTACGCGCCCCAAGCTGACGAAAGCGCTTAGCCGACTCTTTATCTTGAGCAATGATTAATGTCAGATTTTGCATCATACTTGCGCTTACCGCGCCAATCTTTTGATAGCGGTTAAAAGATGAGGCAGATAATCGGCCATTAACCAACACACTAGCAATGCGCCGCTCGGACAAGGTGCTCAAAATAGTAGCCCATAGCTCCGTCTCTACAAATAAGGCGGCGATGGGCTGCACGTGATTTAAAAAATTGTCGATGACTTTAGGGCTATCCACCGGTACATAACTATGACTCAGGCGCCCTTGAGCGATATCTTCAGCAAAACGGATAGTGGCGCGAGCAAAGCCAGTTTGGGTCGTATTAGTCAACCAAATAGCGTAGCCTTTCGCCATTAAAGCATCTAATAAAGGCGCGATAGTATTAGTCTCACCCAAAGACACCGCGTGGCACCAAATGACTTTTTGCACTTGTTGATCCAAAGCCTGTGATTTTGGCAATGCTGGGTACTGTCTTCCAAAGCGCTGATCGACCTCCTCTTGATAATTATCACGTTTATGTGAGCGCTGCCAAACTTGCAAGCGATATAGAGGCTTGAGCACAGCAATAGCGCCTCGGTAATACCAAGGCGGACTCAGCGGAGTACGCGACGACAATAGCGTTGACTTAGAGGTTTTCGTCACGGCGGGCAATGGGGCAGTATCATTTTGAGGTTCAGGTGGCAGCATAAAGGTAAAGGTTCAATTCAAGGGATTATTGAGATTAAAAAAGGGGGTAATTTTAGCCTAAATCATAGCGCGGTGTTTAATAATTATTAGCCAAAAACACTTATTGTCAGAGCTTAGACAATACTAAATAAAGTAGCTACTCTTTAGACAAAAATAATAAGTAAGATAGCGGCTATTGAGATGATACCGATAAGCCACTGATAACGCTTAAAACTATGCTGCTCTTGCTTTTGAGTTTCTATCAATAACTGCGCTTGTTGCCATTGCTTGTTGATAGTTATGGCTTCAGGATGACCATTCTCAGCCGCTTGCTCGAGCCAATACTTACCCCTATCCATATCTTGCTCAACGCCAACTCCTTGATAATAGAGTCTACTAAGAAGACGCTGAGCCCGACTGTCTTGAGCATTAGCCGCTTGCTCTATCAACGTCAATCCTGCTTGCTTCATAGGTGTATTACCCTCAGCACTGATTACAGAATTGGTGGTACTATTGGTGGTAGAGCTGCTTATAGCACTGAAATCAGTAGCTGCTAGTCCTTCGCCTAATAATTGATACATAGCTAAGCGCAGCATCGCTGAGGTGTTGCCTTTATTGGCAGCATCCCTCAATAACCGTAAGGCTTGCTGACGAGCCGCTTGATGAGTCTCAGAAAACTCAACTTGCGCGCGTGGTTTGCCTTGCCGAGCGATATGGCGCTCAAATTGATCCAAAATTTTGCAAGCTTGCTGATACTTCTCTACCTCAGCGTTTTGCGGCATTTCAATCTCAATAAGCTCAGCTAACAGCTTAGTAAATAGCTCTGGGGTGGGTTGAGTTATTTTTTCAGCTTGCTTAGGTGCTTTTTCTGGCTCGATTATGGGCGGCTTACCAGCTTCGTTAACAATATTTTTTTTAACAGTGGAAGTTTTATAAGTACCGATTGCGACTGTACTGTTATTATTTTTAATTAAGGTAGGCTCAGTAGTGGTTGTCACTAAATCCTTATCAACCGCTAGGCTAGCTGCCTTACTCGCCCGTTGTTTTTGTTCAATAGTAGAGGGTTTTATGACCGAGCTATCCGCTTCTTTGGCTTGTCTGGGCTTGACAGTATCAGGCAAACGCTCTTTGACCGCTTGATACAGGCCACTAGCGACGTGGTTGCCTTGCACCGAGGTAAACTGCCTGTCTACATTACCAAATAGCCGCAAACCAATCGGTTCAAGGGCAAAAAACAACTCAGTCGTTAGCTTATTGCCCTTATTATCCTCGTCTTCGCTTAGATCACTACTGCGATAAAGGACCGCCATTTCTTGATAAAAATCATCTGCGCTCAAATTTAGCTCAGGATAGCGGCGACGTAGCTCCGACTGACTGTACCAATGCGGGACGCTTTGCCAATGATGCGCTAACACTCGTCCGGCATAAAACGCAAGAAACAATAATAAATGTCGAAAACGCTCATCTGCTAGGAGCTGTGCTTCATTTACCTCAACGTTACTCTGGTTGGCTTTTTTGAGTAGGTCTCGACGTACTTGCGATAGCAGCGTATCTAGGCGCTGCAAGCTAGCCAATGATTCGTCCAACTCGCACGACCGCAGCTGCGGCTCATAAGCAATACCGCCAGCGATAGGCCGCTGAGCCAAAAAGTCCTGCCAATAGCCTTCGGCGCTATAATCAAGCGCCGTTTTGGTCAAAAAAGAATCTGTGGTGGCAGACATAGCTAAAAATCCTTTAAAGGGTTACAGGCTCTAATAATTGCAGACTCTATAATAACGGGCTAAATAAGCGTATCACATTATCGAACAAACGCTTAGAGCTAGGACGCTGCTGCCAATACCCTAATTCTAAATATCGGCAGTTCTCTAAATAAGCTTTTTGACAATTTAAAACTTGTGACACCATCTCTGGAGTATAAATGGCCAAACTCACTTCCATATTAAGATAAAAGCTACGCATATCAATATTTACCGTGCCAAATAGACAGTAATCATCGTCAACAACTACGGTCTTAGCATGCAATAAACCGCCCTCAAAGCGAGCTATCTTCACCCCTGCCTCTAACAGCTCTTGATAATAAGCTTGTGAAGCATGCTGCACCAAAAAAGAATCTACCTTTTTGGGGATAATCAAAATCACATCGACGCCGCGCCTTGCCGCTGTGGCTAAAGCTCCTGATAACGCCTCGTCCGGTACAAAATATGGGGTAGTAATCTGAATACGCTTATTAGCACGGTGAATGATGGTCACTAAGGTATTATAAATAACGTGACCAGTCAGCTGCGGCGCTGAAGGAATAAGCTGAGCTATAACGTCCTCAACCACTGGCATCTGCGCGATAGCAATTGAGCTAGTTCCGAGAGCGGGCTGCACAGTATGCACCGCTTCATCGACATTAGCGTCAATCACTTGTACGCGGCTATTGATATCGTTGATAGTCGGATGCATGACATAGAGCTTACGAGTGTAATTATTCACCCGTTTATTAAGCTCATATAGATTATCTTGACTCTCAGCACCAATATCGGTCACCACTACTTTGGTCATAGCAGTCGCGATACTAATCGGCTTGGTGCTGGTACTGCGAATCATCATATCGATCCACTGACCGACATTTTTATCTTGTTTAAAAAAATTAGGATCAACCAAATTAAAACTGCCGATATAGCCTATATAGTCATCGATGACAATGATTTTGCGATGATTGCGCAAGTCTGAGCGCTTAAATAAAGTCTTAAATAAACCAACTGGCAGCGACTGATGGACAAAAACCCCAGCTTCTTGTAACCCTCTATAGGATTGGTGATTTAAAAAACTTAAACTACCAACGCTATCGGCTAATATATGACAATCTACTCCGCGCCTAGCCGCACTCATCAGCGCCTCTAACACCTCAAGCACTTGACCTTTGGGATAGATAATATAAAACTCCATATAAATACTATAAGAAGCATTATGAATGTCAATAATCAGCTGCTCAAAAATGGTTTTGGGGGTAGTGAGTAGCTGCATTTGGTGGCCAGCAAAGACGCCAAAGCCAGTTTTTCTTGTGCCAATAAGACTAACACCGCGATAATGATCATCTAAGAGCTCTTGGCCTTGATCAAAAACCAAACGCTCGCGAGCCGCTATATCATTGGTCAATAGCTGCGCTTGATCAACACGCTGCCGGTAGCGCCGTCCAATCATCGGTTCGCCTAATAAAACATAAGCGATAAACCCCACTAACGGTAGCGTATAGAGCATAGCAATCCAAGCAATAGAGACGCCGATATTGCGCTGTACAGTGACGATGCGTAAGGTCATGACCACCATCAACAATACATGCAATACTAGACCCAGCCCGGCAAAGTCGATCCAAGACCAAGGCGCAAGAGTTGGTTCTGTAGCTAAAGGATCTATAGCGGCCTCCGTTAAAGGGTTTATCTTAGACTATATAGGTATAAATGATTCTAACTCACGCTAGTATACAAGCTTTAAGCTAGTATAAAATAAACGCTATAGTAAGCTGCTATACTATGATTTATCAAATATTCTTTGGTTATATTAGCTACTCATAAGGACTTATTTACGCTAGTGTTCAGCCCTAGTCATTATTTATTTGTGTTATTTATAAAATAGTATTTGACAGCCCTAAGTATTTGTATATAATACACACCCACAGCAAGGGGCTTTATTGGTTCTGAGTTGTTAGAGGTTATTTATCTTTAGTGTGACAGCTTTGGATCTTATGACTTTTAGAAATCCTATTTAAAGAATTTCAGTACAATTTAGTGTAGGTATAGAACCTTTAGAATTTACGAAAATGTAAATTCTCTTGCGCTCGGACGAAGCAGTGCTTCGTTATATCCTCGCTCAGGGTGATTAGCTCAGTTGGTAGAGCGTCTGCCTTACACGCAGAATGTCGGCGGTTCGAATCCGTCATCACCCACCACTTATTAGCCAGTGGGTCTTGTTAAGAGACGAAATGCTA
>JARIDJ010000039.1 GCA_029267175.1 Psychrobacter sp.
TTGGTGCTAATTATGGCAGTCAGTTGCAGCAACCGATAGATAGAGTGTTTAGCCGTATAAGCGAGATTAGAGCGCGTTTAGGGTGGCAACAAGGCGTTATTCATGGAGTAGGTGCAAAGCCTCGCTATATGCACTCAAAGACGTTTGATAAGTTAGTCAATGAACATGACAGGCTCAGTGCTGAGGTGTGGCAATCCACCCTTGATAAACTAAATTGTACAAGATGAGAGGCGAGCAGATGCGATTACCAGACCTTAACGACTTGATCCAAGATTTACAGCTTGCTAAGCAAATCGCCATAGATGACCACAACCCAAACGCGCTAGTTATTGCCACCATTGCACAAGCCAAGCTACTAGGACTCGATAAACCCATCAAAGACGTAGCGCCAAGCAATGATGTTAAGTCTGGATTAGGTCATTTTTATGGCAGACCAGAACCATTAACGCCTGAGGTAGCGCTCGCTATTAGTAAGAGGTTAGAAGATGAGTATTAAGATGATGAGCAGATTAACCCTTGATGACTTACTCGATCAAGTAGAGGAAGCTAGGCAAATGGCGATAGAGGAGCGCAAGCCCACCGCTATGATACAAGCCACCGTGACCACAGCTAAGCTACTAGGACTCGATAAGCCAGTCGTAAAAGACGTTAATGCTAGTGAGGTGCAGACTAT
The DNA here is from genome assembly GCA_029267175.1 of Psychrobacter sp. Taxonomy (GTDB): domain Bacteria; phylum Pseudomonadota; class Gammaproteobacteria; order Pseudomonadales; family Moraxellaceae; genus Psychrobacter. The sequence continues at coordinate 674 of JARIDJ010000039.1, forward strand.
TAGTGATCTTATGAATGAGTTGGCAAATGATGACCAGTTGCTAATGAAAAGGATTAGCCATGCAAAAGATGAGTATTGATGATTTATTAACTGAGCTAGAGGACGCAAGGTTAATTGCCAAAGAGAATGGCCAAGCGTCTGCTATGGTTAGTGCCAGTATGAGCAAGGCTAAGATATTAGGACTTGATAAGCCAGTCAGCAATAATGCTGATGAAGTGCAACCAGTATCAATACTGATCAACTATGTTGATGTTAGTGAACCTGACAAAACCTGACATCAAATAAAAATAATTAACGGCTACCAATTACCAAAAATCAAAACTAATGGCTACCAAAACGGCTACCATTTCAACTAAACAATTTAATATATACAGTAATATCAATAACTTAACTCATAAAAAAACTCACCCCGAAGGATGAGTTTTTGGCATATTAGCTATGCAAGGGAGAGACTAGAATAAGTATTCTAGACCGCCACCGATAGCGAATACATCAGCGTCAATACCGTTCAAGTCAGCTGAGTTATAACCCGCATAACCATGAGCAATCATATTCTTTTTATACTCATACTTACCACCGATAACGACTTGATCTGAGTCAAAGTTGTTGTTACCACCGATGTTTGAAGTATTGTCATACTGAACATAAGCAAGCATTGGACGTGCAAAGTTAGAAAGCATCATATCAGCACTGATAACGAACGCTTTTTCTTTTTCAGCACCCTGAAAATCAAAATCAGCTTGCTGATATAGACCAGACAAAGTAACTGGATAAGAAACATACTTGCCTAAATCAACACTTGCAGTAGCACGCAAAATGTCACCGCCAGTGGTAACGGTAGAGCTTTCTCTGCCAACAAATACAGGATCGCCATTAATATCAGTAACAGGTTGGCCTAAGCTATCAAACAGCTGAGTACCGCTAGTTAATATGACATTTCCATTAGCATCAAGCGCAGTTCTCTTGCTGCTGATACTCATATCTTTATCATAAGCAACACCAGCAGTGAAGCCTGTACCTGCGTCAAACATTAAAGAGGCACCATAGCCACTGTCGCCATCAGAGAAAGACTCATCAGCACCGTATTGAAGAGCTAATTCTAATGGTAAGTCATTATATTTAGGCGCAATCCAAACGATAGAGTTGTTGATACGAACGCCATCAGTCAATGTTAAAGCGTTAGCAAGGTTATCATCGTCATTAAGAGTACTGTTACCAATGTTATCCCAATAACCTTCGTTACGTGAAACGTTATTGATGTAATCAGTTACTGAGTAGTTACGACCAAAACGGAACTGACCATAGTCTTTGTTAGCTAGACCAAGATAAGTGTCACGAGCGTTAAGTGTACCGCGGTCACCGTCGACATCGATGCTGTACTCTAACTGATAGATAACATCAGTATTAGCGGTCATGGCTTCTGAGCCTTTTAGACCAATCTTAGAACCAGTTGAGTTGATTTGTACGGTATCTTCATCAGCATCAAAAGCTGAGCCTGGGGCATCAATTTCACCATTGACATAGTCAGCGTGAAGGAATGCTTTACCATAAACGGTAGGAGCGGCATTGGCTGCAGATACAGATAGAGCGGCAACTGCTGTAGCTAAAAGTAACTTTTTCATGGGATATCTCCACTTTACAATTTTAGTAATGAGCATGCTTTTATTAGCGAGTGCTCATAAGGGTATCGTCACAAATCCTCAAAGATATAATGTGCAACTGGCTACCGAGATTAGTCAGAAACAAGTATGGCGAAGTTTTATTACCGTAAGATGAACAAACCCTAACTTACATAATGAAAGCATTAACGTAACCCTTAATGTAACTACCATGTAAACTTAAGTCTTATACGTTTTACCGTGTAACATCCGTTACCAAACTCATACTTCGGTTACAAGCATAACAACTTTGACATAATTTGCAACATCTTTTTAGCATTTAACTTTAAATTAATGACTTTATTTTCCATATATTTTTGTAAGTAGATACATGGTTAATAGCTTAAAATAAGAGCGTTAAAATATCCTTATTTAAGTCAGTAAGTTGGCGCATAATGAGCTATTTATTGGCTGATTTATAAGGCACTAGAGCTAGTTATTAACTGGCTTCTTTTATGTAACCATTTTATGCAATCAAAGTAACTATTAATCCTAGATGGATTTAAACCATAAAAAAAGCGCCCCTATTTTCTCAATAGGAGCGCTTAGTAAAATGGCGAAACTAACTAGCCTTATAACTTATAACGTCTACTAGCCAGCTCTAGCTGGCAAAAAGCCATTGGTAGCCGCTTAGTGGCGTCTATCTACTAAGCGGCTAGTTAATATAGCTACTGCTGGCAGTTATAAGCTACCTTTTAGCGCACGGCGAGCTTGATGCAATAATGGCTCAGTATAACCACTTGGCTGAGTGCGACCTTTGAACACTAAGTCACACGCCGCCTGAAACGCAATAGAGTTGTCAAAATCAGGAGCCATATTACGATAACTAGGGTCGCCAGCGTTTTGTTCATCGACGACTTTAGCCATACGTTTCATCACCTCCATCACCTGCTCTTCGCTGACGATACCATGATGAAGCCAATTGGTAATATGCTGACTTGAGATACGTAAGGTTGCGCGATCCTCCATCAGACCAACGTTATTGATATCTGGCACTTTTGAGCAGCCCACACCTTGGTTTACCCAGCGCACTACGTATCCTAAGATACCTTGCGCGTTATTCTCAAGCTCTTGGCGCTTCTCTTCATCGCTCCAATTGGCATCACTGGTCAACGGAATGGTCAAGATATCATCGACATCGGCGCGCTTGCGTGATTTTAGCTCATCTTGAACGTCTTTTACGTTGACTTGATGATAGTGCATACTATGCAAAGTGGCGCCCGTCGGTGAAGGTACCCAAGCGGTACTAGCTCCTGCTTGTGGATGAGCGGCTTTGGTATCCATCATCTCTTTCATCTCATCAGGTTTGGCCCACATACCTTTACCGATTTGCGCGCGGCCCTGCAAGCCTACTTCTAGCCCTACATCAACGTTCCACTGCTCATACGCGGGCTGCCACGCTTGCGATTTCATATCGCCTTTACGCACGAATGGCCCTGCATTCATACTGGTATGCATCTCATCGCCCGTACGATCTAAGAAGCCTGTGTTAATAAAGATGACGCGCTCTTTGGCCTTACGAATCGCTTCTTTTAGATTGACCGTCATACGGCGCTCTTCATCCATAATACCTATCTTGATAGTATTACGCTCCAGACCTAATAAGTCCTCTGAGGCATTGAATAAGTCATTAGCCATTTTGACTTCATCAGGGCCATGCATTTTTGGCTTAACAATGTACATAGAGCCCTTGCGAGAGTTTGACAGCTCATTTTTACCTTTAAGATCATTTAGGCTAAGTAGCGGCGTCACTAGCGCATCCATGATGCCCTCAAAGATCTCCTCTTGTCCTTCGCCTAAATCCACTAAGATAGCTGGGTTTTGCATCAAGTGACCGACGTTACGTAGCAATAATAAAGAGCGACCTGGCAATACTAGCTCGCTACCATCGGGCGCGGTATAAACGCGGTCTGGGTTTTGCTTACGGGTACGAGTCTTGCCGCCTTTCTCAAAAGTCTCTTGCAAATCGCCGTTCATAAGACCGAACCAGTTGCGATAAACCTCGACCTTTTCTTCAGCATCGACTGCGGCAATAGAGTCCTCGCCATCTTGGATAGCGGTGATAGCAGACTCAAGTAGCACATCTTTGATACCGGCCGCATCGTCTTTACCGATTGGGCTATCCTTATCAATTTGAATCTCAACATGTAGATTGTTGTTCTTTAGAAGCACCCCTGTTGGGCTCTCAGCGTCCCCGACATAGCCTGCAAACTTACTGGCGTCTTGAAGCTCAGTGCTGCTATCACCTTGAACGACTTCAAGCTTGCCATCGACAACTCTAAAGCCTGTAACATCAGTATAAGAGCCTGAGGCTAGAGCAAAGTGCTCGTCCAAAAACTGCTTGGCATAAGCGACGACTGCCGCGCCGCGCGTCGGATTGTAACCGCCTTTGGCTTCTTGACCGTTTTCATCACTGATGACATCCGTACCATAAAGCGCGTCATATAAGCTGCCCCAACGAGCGTTCGTGGCATTCAGCGCATAACGGGCGTTGCGTACTGGCACTACCAGCTGTGGTCCTGCGATATGCGCAATTTCGTCATCGACATTTTCAGTTGTGACTTGAAAGTCTTCACCTTCTGGCAATAAATACCCAATCTCTTGCAAGAACTGCTTATACTTGGCAAAATCTACTTCGCCGTTTTGGGTAGGGTTGTCTAGATGCCACTGGTCGATCTTTTGTTGCATCTCATCACGAGTCGCTAATAATGCTTTATTACGCGGAGTAAACTCTTTGACTACTTTTTCAAAACCTGACCAATAACTATCCGAATCGACACCTACTTTAGGCAATACTTCGTTTTCAATAAAATCATACATCTGCTTATCAATGGCTAGAATGCCTTTTTGGATGCGATTAGCGTTTGCAGCTTGATTCATAGTGATGTCCTTATAATAGATAGATTCGTAGTGAGTTTGCTGATGAGGTAACATTCAACCCTCATCTTAAAGTTGCGGAGGTGGGCTTAGGACGGGTAATCTTTTATTACTGACCTTAAAACTAAAGATTATCCTACTATCAAAAAGAGAAATAAACAACAATATGGTATTTAGAAAATAAATGTTCGCATTATATAATTATGATAGCCTATAGCCCATCTACGCTAGATAGTATAATCAGGGTTAGCGGCTGATATGACTTATGAGTATGTCTAAACTGTAAGTAATCATTTCTAAAAACCTTAGCTGATAAAAAAGAGACACTTATGCACAGTGAGTTAATAGATAGTCCTTTAGTAGCAGAGGATAGTATCGACGTCATCCAATTGCGAGCGCCCATAAAAGTAGATCTATCCGCTATCTACGCATTCTTAGGTAATAGAACCTCAAAAGCATGGCTACAAGCGGCGTTGAATAATCTACCTATTATTATTCAAGATCATGCTAATTGTGAAAAAAAAGCCGCGGGCACAGCGATGAATCTAATGTTCCGCTATGAGTTCTCTGAGGACTTGCAGCGTAAGCTGGCGCAGCTTGTGCGTGAGGAGATGCTGCACTATGAGCAAGTGCTAGGCATCATGAATGAGCGCGGTCAAGACTGGCAAAACCTAAGCGCCGGACGTTATGCCAAAGGGATGCTAAAGCATAAGCGCACCTATGAGCCTGCAGCAATGATTGATGTGTTAATTATTGGAGCATTTATTGAAGCGCGCTCTTGTGAACGCTTTGCCGCACTAAGCGAGGTGATAGATAATGAACGCTTAGCTAAATATTATCGCTACTTGCTCAAATCTGAGAGCCGTCATTTTGAGGATTATCTAAAACTAGCTCAGTCGTTATCTAGCGATGCTATAGATGCGCGAGTAGCGTTTTTTAGAGAGGTGGAAGCTGAGCTTATCGCCAGTCCCGATACTGAGCTGCGCTTTCATAGTGGCACGCCAGCATAGACGTCAAAAAGCCATTATCTCTTTGTTAAAGAATAACACTGAGATAATAGCTGCTCATAGGCTAGTACTTTTTATGCACTAACACTTATGTAATGATACTTATATACTTATATTGGCATTTTATATTTAGGTTTATTCTTTAGTTTCAGTGACACTGGTATCGTTTTGCTTATGATCTTTGACTACATTATGCGGATCGTGATCGGCTGTTGCTCGTTCAGCCGCTGCCGGGTTGACCTTTTGTAGAGCGTCATCAGGGACAATCCCTTCGTTATCATCCGCATCTCTTAATTTATAATGATTATTATCCTTATTCATCAGTCCATCCTTATCCGTCATTTATCGTAAAATTTATTTGTCAGCTTGCTACTCAAATTTTGACGCTATCTTTTATTAAACGCTATCTCTTAGTAAGAACTGAGCTTATAAAACGATAGCTTAATCCTTTTCATCAGGGTTTAAAATACGAGTCTGAGCATTATCGATAGTGGCATAGCGATTCATATCGGTCAGCTCGTCACTTTTTGGCTCTTCGCTACCTACTGTCTCATCGTTAATACCTTCATCAAAAGGAGTGCTGCCTTGCTGATCTCGGCGATCTGGCTGGCGCGCAGGATTGTCATCGTCATTGACATGTTCAGTCTCGACGATATCTTCTTTGAAGGTATCTGTACCTTTATTAACCGTAGTATTTTCTTCTATTTGTTCATGGTCTATATTTTTGTGGTCTAAACCGACATGATGGGTACGAGTCTCAGCAGCAACATTGCCATCGGTTTCATCATTTACAATACGAGTTTTGGTTAAGGCAGGATCATTAGTCTGCATATTATTATCCTTATTATGACTTTATTATTAATTTTATAAGCGATGATTTTTTAGGAGATAGTTAATCAAGATTATTGTTTTTTTGGCTCAAATCATAAGCGTTTAAGTCGCCAACGTTTTTGCCGCCTGCTGGTAAATCCTCTTCTTTACGCGGATCGGCGTAGACTTCGTCAGTTTCTTGCGATTTTTGTTCTGGACCGTCTATTTCAGGCTCATGCTTACGACCTTCATAACTATCCTTGGGGTTTTCGCGTTTAGCCACTACTGGATCGTTGACCGGTACTACCTCTTCATCATTAGGCCCTGTATTATCAAGAGCCCCTTGGCTGCGCTTATTACTCATTGTTGACTTATTAACCATGACATATCCCTCGCTTTATTATTTTTATAATATTAATTAAATGATAAATCGCTATTTTATAACTGGATAACTAGGTAATTGACTTAACAACTACTCTTTATCAGTACGAGACTCACCTTCTATAAAAGGCGTTTTTTCGTCTTCGGCTAGCTTTTCCGGCTTATCTGAGGATTTATTTTGCTCTAGATTCTCTTTAATCTGCTTAGTATCTACCTCTTGAGCCGCTTGCTGTAAGTCTGACTTTTTGTCATTACTCATAGAATACTCCTGTCTTAGCTACTAATTTTGATTACTAATTATAGGAAGGATAATAGGAGAATCACTAGTGTACTGCCGTATCAATATGTGAATAAATGTGAGGTTACCAGACAGTTTGTAACCTCGCTCAAAGCTGTTAGCCCGTATTACCCTAAGCTATGAGCTAACATGATTGATAATATTAAGTAAATGGTCTTGGGCTATATGGGGTGTCTCGTTATGAGCAGGTCGCAGCTGCTGCCAATGACCGTCGCCCGCTAGCGTCCAAGCTTGCACATTATCCTTTAGATAGTTTTGTAAGCCATCCTCATAAATTTGCTTAAATATTTTTTTGTCTTCTATCGGAAAAGCTACCTCGACTCGGTGAAACAGGTTGCGATCCATCCAATCGGCACTGCCTAAATACATACGCTTCACGCCATTATTATAAAAATAATAGATACGTGTATGCTCTAAAAAACGACCTACTATGGAGCGTACGGTTATATTCTCAGACAGGCCAGCTACTTGGGGACGCAAACAGCAAATAGAGCGTAAAATAAGCTCGACTTTGACCCCTGCTTGCGAGGCGTCATATAGCTTACTAATCAAGCGACGTTCGGTTAGCGCGTTGACTTTGATGATTAGATGCGCGCGCTTGCCCGCTTTGGCATGAGCAATCTCATCATCGATAAAGCTCATCAATTTATCATGTAGGGTAAAAGGCGCGTGCAGTAGTTTTTTGAGATTAGCAGGTTTGCCCATACCGGTAAGCTCTTGAAATATCTTATGCACATCTTCTGAGATATCGGCATCAGCAGTAAACAGCCCATAATCGGTATAAGCTTTGGCATTGGCAGCATGGTAATTACCAGTGCCTAGATGTACATAGCGGCGAATGCGGTCATCCTCGCGGCGCACGATAAGCATCAGCTTGGCATGAGTTTTGTAACCGACAATGCCATAAACCACTACCGCGCCCGCTTCTTGCAAAAAGTTGGCAACGGCAATATTGGAGGCTTCATCAAAGCGCGCGCGCAGCTCAATCACCGCGGTGACTTCTTTGCCATTGCGAGCTGCTGCTGCCAATGCTTGTACAATCTCTGAATTAGTGCCCGAGCGGTACAAGGTCTGCTTAATCGCTAGTACTTTGGGATCACTTGCCGCTTGCCAAAGTAGATTGACAATAGGCGAGAAAGCATGAAAAGGATGATGAACTAACACATCGCCTTTACGCATAGCACCGAACATGCTGGTACTACGATCAAGCTTGTCAAACTCACGGCGAAAGGGTTTGGGTACGATATGGGTAAAGGACTGATAACGCAGTTTGGGAATATTAAAATCAAATAATAGCCTGGTAAGATTCACTGGTCCATTGACGCGGTAGAGCTGATTGTCATGCAAATCAAACTCGTTAAGCAGATAATCGCTGATAGGCGTTGGACAATCGGTGGTAACCTCCAAACGAACTTCATCACCAAAACGGCGGTTTTCAAGCTCGCCCTCCAGCGCTTTGGCAATATCATCGACGTCATCAGCCAGATCCAAATCAGCATTGCGAGTTAAGCGAAACTGATGGCAACCGGTGACATTCATCCCCGGAAACAGCTCGCCAACGTGCTCATGAATCACCGCTGAGAGCATAACATGATGCTCTTTGCCGCCCGTTAGCTCATCAGGCAGACGAATGACGCGCGGCAGACTGCGCGGCGCCGGCACAATAGCTAGATTGATATCGCGGCCAAAGGCGTCTTTACCCTCCAAAGTGGCGATAAAGTTTAGGCTCTTATTGACTAGACGCGGAAAAGGATGCGCCGGATCGATACTGATAGGCGTCAACACTGGCGAGACTTGCTCAATAAAGTAGCGTTTCATCCAAGCTGACTGCTCGGCATCTAGCTCATCACGGCGCAAATAACGAATATCCTCCTCGGCAAGCGCTGGCAAGATATCTTCGTTTAAGATACGGTACTGCTCGTCGATAGCGTCATGAGCCACTGCTGATATCTCGCTTAAGATCTCGCTTGGGCGCATACCGTGCGGGCTGCTAGCCACATCACCGATATTGAGCTTTTGCATAATACCAGCGACTCGAATCTCAAAAAACTCATCCATATTGGAGGAGAATATAATCAAAAAAAACAACCGTTCTAATAGCGGATGGCGAGGACTCGCCGCTTGTGCCAATACCCGTAGATTAAACTGTAATAACGACAAATCGCGATTGATATAACTGCTTGGCGAATAACTACCATCGCCCGAGCGCTGCCAGTCGATATGAGTTAAGTGCTCGGCAGCTAAATGCTTAAGGCTACTTTCAGCGACTTGCTCATTATTGCTATTATTATCAGTACTAGTATTGATAGTATTGACACTCGCCATCTTCTGCTTACTATTCGCCATATTATTGCTCCCTATCGTGTTCAAACCCAATCATTATCAAGAAGTAGTCGTTATTCAAACTTAGCTATATTTATATTGGTTAATGCACATTGTAATACTTAGATCACAGTGCTGAAATCCTAGTATTAGAATCATAGTACTAGGATCATAGTGCTGATAATATCCATACTAGCGTAAATGCTTTGGTTTGTCGTTAGAGGACTAGTAGCGCTTTATTAAGTGTCAGAGCTTTTAGGGTAATACTGCATTTTTCATGCGTTTTTTGACAATGCGCTGCTTATTACGCAAGCGTCTATCGCCTTGATTGTCTTGATAATATTTGGGATTGGTGAGCATGCTAATCAGTAGCGCCGACTCATCGCGATTGAGATTGGCCGCTGATTTATCAAAATAATGATTGGCCGCCGCTTCAATACCGTAGATACCGTTACCAAATTCAGCCACATTAAGGTACGCGGTCAAGATACGCTGCTTATCCCATAGGGTTTCTATCATTAAGGTAATAACCGCCTCGTCCGCCTTACGCACATAAGAGCGATGTGAGGTCAAAAACAGATTTTTGGCCAATTGCTGGGTGATCGTTGAGCCGCCCGCTGAGGTCTTGCCAGTGGCTTCATTCTTTTTTTGCGCATCTTTTATACCTTTCATATCAAAACCATGATGCTGGCTAAAGGTCGAATCCTCACTGACTATCGCCGCTTGCTTAGCAGATTTGGCAATAGCATCATACTCCACCCACTGCTGCGTGACCTCGCCGCCTGTCAATCTATGAGTCAGCATAAACATGCTATTATTGATAGGCTGAAACTTCCATATCAGTAGCAGCGCGGCTACTAATAAATGAAAAGCGACAATTATCAGGATAATCGCTCCTAATAAACGCTTGAAAAAACTGCCAAAACTCGTCATGCGCAAAATATCCAAATGGGTGAAGAGGACACTTAATATCAGTGTTTAGTCGCCTTGCCTCAAAATAAAGCCATAAAATGAGCCGTGATAAAAACTATCGGCAAGCTATCTTACCCAATCTCACATTCGCTGTCACTGTTACAATCGCTGTTGTTAGCATTGTCGCTCACATTGAGACTGTCATTATTTAGACGATTTCTCTATCATGTCTGTATCTTGCAAACAAAACTTTAATTACAGGCAATAAAGGCAAGCTGCTAATAGACCACAAGTTTAAATGGCTTAAAACTGCTATTCACTAGCCTACTGTAGGCAAGGTAACTATGATGCTAATAAGAATATAACTATGACTACTAATGACTATACAGCTGTCAAGCAGCTGCGTGACGCTATTACAAACCAGCTGCCTAGGTTTGGCGATGCTGAAAAATCTCAGCAATGTTGGCTGCTAGGCACTACGGGCTGTCATTTATGTGATATCGCTGAAGGTCTAATGAGGCAATTAGCAGCGGTAGAGCCTATCCATTATCACTATGTCGATATCAGCGACTTTGATGAGGCGCTCATGATGCAATTGGCTACCGCTATCCCTGTAGTTCTCACGCCAACACAGCGTTTAGATTACCCTTTTTCGGTATTGGATTTGCAGCAATTAATAGTATAAAACCAGCACCAAAATAACTAATCTTACAATCTCGAGACTGCTATGAAAGATTTGAGTAAAATTACCGAAATAGAAGATCTGCGCCAAGTAGCCGCGCGCAAAGTGCCGCGTATGTTTTATGATTATGTCGATTCAGGCTCATGGACGCAGACCACTTATCGCAATAACGAGACCGACTTTGATCGTATCAAACTGCGTCAGCGGGTACTGGTCGATATGGAAAATCGCTCGCTAGCAACGACTATGGTTGGCGAAAAAGTAGCCATGCCTGTCGCTATTGCACCGACCGGATTTACGGGCATGATGTGGGCGGATGGCGAGATTCATGCCGCGCGCGCCGCTGAAAAATTCGGTATTCCTTTTTCCTTGTCGACCATGAGTATCTGCTCGATTGAAGATGTCGCCGACAATACTAGTGCGCCGTTTTGGTTTCAGCTATATGTCATGCGCGATCAAGACTTTATGGCGAATCTAATACGCCGTGCCAAAGCTGCAAACTGTTCGGCGCTGATATTAACTGCTGATTTGCAAGTGCTGGGTCAAAGGCATAAAGATATCAAAAACGGCCTCTCCGCGCCGCCCAAGCCAACTTTGGCTAATATCCTCAATCTGATGACCAAGCCTGAATGGTGTCTAAATATGCTGGGCACAAAAAGGCACACCTTTGGCAATATCGTCGGTCATGCCAAAGATGTCGAGGATATCTCCTCGCTCTCGGCATGGACGGCGGAGCAGTTTGATCCGGGGCTAAGCTGGGACGATGTGGCGCGTATCAAAGATCAATGGGGCGGCAAGCTGATTATCAAAGGCATTATGGAGCCTGAGGATGCGATACTGGCAGCGCGTAGTGGCGCGGATGCTTTGGTAGTGTCCAATCACGGCGGTCGTCAGCTCGATGGCGCGCCCTCCTCTATCGCTGCGCTTAGCGATATCGTGCAAGCAGTGCGGGCAGAGAATAGTCAGATTGAGATTTGGCTCGATAGTGGTATTCGCTCAGGACAAGACGTGCTCAAGGCCATGGCGTTAGGCGCTAATGGCACCATGATCGGACGCGCGTTCCTCTATGGGCTTGGCGCTTATGGTGAGGATGGTGTGCGCCGTGCGCTTGAGCTGATATACAAAGAGTGCGATACAACCATGGCGTTCTGCGGTCATACCGATATCAATAAAGTGACAGATGATATCTTAGTAAATGGCACTTATGAGCAGCTTAAATCGGCTTTGCCTTATCTTGCACCGATGCGTTGGTAGCGCTGAGTATTGCTAAATAGTCTTTTTTGTCCGTTTGCCATAGCAAAGCTTTAGGCTTAGTGCTTTGATACATAGCTATTCTTTTTTATAGCGCTCTTAGCCTTTATACTCTTAGCAGTTACACCAAAGCCACCTCTATCAATAATTAGCCTCATTTATGACTCTAAAACAATTATTTAGTACTGCACCTGTCACTACCTTATTACTAATTAGCTTTATTGGGCTGTTTATAATCCAGCTGCTAACCGGCGTTGACGCCAATAACCCCTCTACTGAGCAGCTATTGAATTGGGGCGCAAATGCTTTGCCTTATACTCTAGGCGATGAGCCTTGGCGCCTGTTAAGTAGCGGGTTTTTGCATATTGGCTTGATGCACTTATTGTTTAATAGCTTTGCGATGTATTTTTTTGGTCAAATCGCTGAGCCGATGTTTGGCTCTGCTAAATTTTTGGCGTTATTCTTATTAGCGATAGTCGGCGGTAATGTGCTAAATAATCAGGTGACTTGGCAAGCTATCATAGACGGTAGCGGTCAGCCTGGACTGTCTGCGGGCGCATCGGGCGGTATCATGGGCATTGGGGCGGCGTTACTAGTAGCGGCGTTTTTTAAGATGTCGGTCAATGGCATGGTGCTCAATCTAAAAAGCTTAGTTATCATTATGGGTATCAACTTAGTGTACGGCTTTGCAGTGCCAGGTATCGATAATGCCGGTCATATTGGCGGCGCTATTACCGGGTTGATTATTGCGCTACCTATTGCTTGGATCTATCGTCAGCGCGAGCAAGCACAACAATCGGCTATAGCTGAGGCGCAAATGGCTTATCAAAACGCTGTACTACAAAGCTATGCAAGCCACTCTCATAATGTTTTTGTCAATAGTAACCAAGTTATTGATAATAATCCGCCACTTACCAATATATTTGCCGATAATAACAGCCAAATCCCTGTAAACTTAACTAAAGGGGCTAAAACTGCTGGTGATGAATCTACTACTATCGATACTGATGAGGGTAATCGCGATAGTTACATCAATCATTATCCGACTTATATTGACCCCAAAAGTTTTATGCCAGAACCGGCTAAAACCAGCCTCATTGAGCAAATACTTCCTTGGATAGTGATGCTCGTTATCGTCATAGCCTTCGTTTGGTGGTGGCAAGATATTCATAATCAAATTTTGCAAATACTGGCAGCTACTGAACAACCTATAGAATAAATGACCCCTTAAGCACTAACGCTGAACTCATTTTGAACTTAACTTTCAAGCTTACGAGACCCAACTATGTTTAAACAATCCGCTACAAGCGTCATAAATCGTCCGGTACTTGCTGTCTTAACCACTACGATGCTATTAGGTGCCGCTAGCAGCGCAAGTGCCGCCCCTTTCAAAAACCTACCTGCCGACCAAGACGCTCAGCTTAGCGTGGGCGTCAATGTATTGTATGCCGATAGCGCTTATGACTTGGACGACAATGAAGTACGAGTGTTGCCGGGCGTGTTTTATGATAACAATAGATTTTATGCGCGCGGTGCTAGCGCTGGTGTCTATGCCATCAACGATGGTACTAACCAACTATCCGCCTACGCCCAGTTAGCTGGCAACTCTTTTGATCCTGATGATGCCAATGGTGCGCTGCAAGGTCTTGATGAGCGTAAAATATCTGCCGCTGCTGGTATCACCTATCTGCGCCGTACCCCAGTTGGCGGTTTTCGCGCGCAAGTAGCCACCGATGTTTTGGATCGTAGTGGCGGCTCTAGTGCTCGCCTAACCTACTTGGCTCGTATCACCAAAGACAAGCTCACCGTCTATCCAAGTATAGGTTTTGAGTATTATGATGATGAGTATAATGAATACTATTATGGCGTCACGGCTGAAGAGTCGGCAAAAACAGGCGTTGCCGCTTATAAAGCCAATTCAAGCTTAAACCCTTATATCAATGTCAGTGCCAACTACGATTTTAACGAGCGCTGGGCTGGATTTTTTAACCAAAGCTTAAGCTATCTGCCAAATGAGCAATACGATAGTCCTATGGTAGACTCACGTACCGAAGCAACCACGACGCTGGGTTTACTTTATAAATTCTAGGCTTTTCGGTTTTCACAGGCTCAATAAGAGAAGGCTGAGCGATTTGCTCGGCTTTTTTTATGGTATAAAATTAATGGGCTTTAACACTTGAAATTCTATAGCTGAACTTTATATATAAAGTAGGTTAGATACAAAATAAACAATCAATGATAAGGAGACTGTTATGAGTAAACTCGTTACCCGCAATTCAATCTTTGACAACTTCTTTGATGAGATGGCCCCTAGTTTTTTGATGCGTCCGCTCCATGGCGAAGCATTACCTAGTGCGGGTCAGATCAAGATTGATGTCAATGAAAAAGACGATAAGTTCTATATCAATGCTGAGATACCGGGCGTAGCCAAGGAAGATATCGACCTATCGATCACTGGAGATATCGTCTCTATTAGCGCCGAGATTGCGCAGCATGATGAACAAAAAGAGAATAATAAGGTCTTACGTAGCGAGCGCTACTTTGGCTCTGTATCTCGTAGCTTCCAATTACCTGACAAAGTTAAGGTAGATGCAGCAGAAGCCTCTTATGAAAACGGCATACTAAAGCTAGTACTACCCAAAGAGACCGGCTCAGAGCGCAAAAAGCTTGAAATTAAATAAAAAATAGTCAAGCTTCAATAAAGACTTAGTTCAATGATTAAGGGCATATAGATTATCTATATGTCCTTTTTATTTTAAATGAGCTTTTAAATATCTATTTACGATAGGGTGCCGTCTTGCGCATCGATTCAAAGATAGCTTGCAACGATGGTGCGCGGGGCGACACCCTACGCTTAGCTTATCATGTAAATATCTATCAAACTCATAGCAAAAGCTATAACCGAAAAAAGACCTCGCTAAAGTAATAGCAAGGTCTTTATGGACAGAATGAAGATATTATTCTGCTACAAACTAACCTTTAATCTTCACAATAGAAGCCACTTCACAGCCTTTATAAACGATTTCGCTCTTAGCGTTTTGAATGTTGGCGGATGACTTATGATAGTTATTTAGGCGTAGAGGTCCGGTCATAATACTAAAGTTGTCTTCATTACCAAACACGGTTGAGACATTGTCCGTACGCGCTAAATTAATCGGTAAAAACCTTGTTTTACCATTAAGGGTAGCTTCAGCAAAGGTAGGCAAATACTGCTTATTGAAGCCGTAAGTCACGCTGATTTTATTATTATTTTGGCAAGTGTAATTTACTTGTCTATGCTTGATTGCGGTGTCATAGCTCTCACTTGGCTCCATGACATTATCTGAGTAAGCCAATGCAGAAGTTGAGCCTAACGCTGCCATCATAATAGCGGCTGATGATAATGCTACCGTTATATTTTTCATTATAATACCTTAATTAATAATTATAGTGTTTATAAATAGGCGCCATACAAAATTGAATTTACTAGTTCTTTATTTTTATTAAATTAGTTTTATCGCGCTTATTTAAGTCTCTAGTTTAACTTACGTGGCAAGAAGTGCTGTTAAAAATATGAGCGGCCTTGTTGCCTGAGCGTAAGACATTGTTTCGCAAATTTAGGCGCTTTTTATGTAGATAACTATGAACTCTAAAACCTTAGTTTGCTAAGACCAAAAAAACCTTGCCATATGCAATGACAAGGTCTTGTTGATTGAAATCAAATAGGCGGGTTACTATTGCTAACTCACCCTACTAACAAACTCTCTAAGAAGGATGCACCATATCGGCAGGCGTAACCCACTCATCGAACTGCGCTTCAGTCATCAAGTCCATCTCAACGGCGACTTGCTTTAGCGTTTTGTTTTCTTTATACGCGGTCTTAGCGATTTTCGCCGCGTTCTCATAGCCGACATGGCGGTTTAAGGCAGTCACTAGCATCAGTGAGTTATGCAAGAAGTCATCGATTTTTTCTTTAACTGGCTCAATACCAACCGCACAGTTGTCATTAAAGCTATTACAAGCATCGCCAAGTAGCTTAATAGATTGTAGTAAGTTATAAGCAATCACCGGCTTGTAGACGTTTAGCTCAAAGTTACCGGACGCGCCCGCCATGCTGATAGTGACATCATTACCCATCACTTGAGTGACAACCATCGTCATCGCTTCTGACTGGGTTGGGTTGACTTTACCTGGCATAATGGATGAGCCTGGCTCGTTCTCTGGAATGGTTAGCTCCCCTAATCCGCAGCGCGGGCCTGAAGCCAGCCAGCGTACATCGTTAGCGATTTTATTGAGGCTGCCCGCTAAGGTTTTTAAGGCGCCAGATGCGAATACTTCGGCATCACGCGCGGCTAGGGCTTCAAATTTATTCGGTGAAGTGACAAACGGCAGGCCGGTTAATTCTGCTAATTGCTCAGCCGCTTTTACCGCGTAATCAGGATGGGCGTTAAGACCGGTACCGACCGCTGTACCGCCTAGTGGCAACTCATATAAGCCTTGCAATGCTTGCTCAATACGAGTTAATGAGTGGTCAAGCTGGCTGACATAACCGCTGAACTCTTGACCTAAAGTCAAAGGCGTGGCGTCTTGCAAATGGGTACGACCGATTTTGACGATGCTATCGAACTCTTTGGCTTTTTTATCTAGCGTATCACGCAAAGCTTTTACCGCTGGGATAAGCAGGCTGTTGATTTGACGCGCGGCTGCCACACGAATAGCGGTTGGGAAGCTATCGTTAGTCGACTGGGCATGGTTGACATGGTCATTGGGATGAATAGGCGTGTAGCTACCGCGCTCGTTACCGGCGATTTCGTTAGCACGATTGGCTAGTACTTCATTCATATTCATGTTGGACTGCGTGCCAGAACCAGTCTGCCAAACCACCAATGGAAACTGATCGGTTAGGCCACCATTGATGACTTCGTCCGCCGCTTGGACGATCAAATCACGCTTATCGCCATCGATACGCTCTAGGCTTGCATTAGTGATAGCAGCGGCTTTTTTGACTAGCGCCATCGCCTCAATCATCGGGCGCGGTAGGGTCTCACCGCCGATTTTGAAGTTCTCACGGCTACGCTGCGTTTGCGCGCCCCAATAAGCATCGGCTGGGACTTCGACGTTACCCATAGTGTCCTTTTCGGTGCGAGTGGCCTGATTCTGTGACATAACGATCCTCTTTTATCATTTATAAATAAATGGTTTATTATAAAAAGTACAACCTGTGTTGTACGTAAGAAAGATAAAATCCAAAGTATGGTTATGATAGCATGGCTTACCACAAATTTCTTTAAGCCAATGCTAGTATTTATAGTTAAAATACGCTGTAAAAGCCAATCATAGCATCATAAACTCTCTAACTAGAGCCATAAATTAGATTATGATAACCAATCCTCCTAGACGTCTATTTACTCGCCAACGCCGACAGCTCTCTGCTGCTCAGCGTAGACATTTGGCGCGAGCAGCAAGCTTATATTTAGTCAAGTTGCAACCGCGTCTGCCTACTCACGCACGGATTGGACTTTATTATGATGGTTTTGGTGAATTGCCCACTCAGCCGCTACTCAATTGGTGCAAGCGCCTAAACTATCAGGCCTATTTACCAGTGGTGGGCTCGCTAGGTCGTGACGATAAACGTCTGCGTTTTGTACCGATTTATCATGACAAACTCATCAATGTCCCGACTCGTATTCATAGCTTGGGTATGAAACAAAATCATCATCGCAAATTATTATGGGCGCGGCAGTTGGATGTCATTATCTGTCCGTTAACGGCTGTCGATAAGAACGGCAATCGCATGGGAATGGGCGGCGGCTTTTATGATACGACACTGGCTAAAGCTCATCGATCCGGCGCAACAAGGCCATTAAAAATAGGCTGGTGTTATGACTTTCAAGTGGTTGATCATCTGCAAACTCAACCTTGGGATGTGCCTTTAGATGGGTTAATTACCCCAAGTGGATTGAGGTGGTTTTGATGACAGATAATAAGAAAAAGTCTGACGAAAAACAATCTAGCGCAGACGGTGTTGAACAGCATTTGCAAACGTTAGACAATAAAGAGGCAAAGCGCGAGCAGCTTTATTATAGTCAAGAGCAAGACTTTAGCGCTGAGGAATTATCAAAGGTGGTAAATGAAGCACGTTTGAATGAGTTACTGGCGCAAAGTGATGCATTTCTAGATAGTTTAGGTGGTGAGATTGAGGATTTTGATGACGAGAACCACTTATGACAATGAAAACGCCTTTTTCACAAACGCTTTTTAATTACTTTACGATTAAAAAATCACGACTGATTTTTGCTACTTTTTGGCTTCTTTCTATTTTTTGGATTATCAGCTCAGGATTTACAACCGACTCTTATTTATTACACGTTCGCGGTATTCCGCCGCCGCATCCTTATCCAGTCGATTTGGTAGTCATGTTATTGGGCGCAACGGCTTTGCATATCAGCTTAATTATCCTCGCAGATATCTATGTGCTTAAAAGCTGGAAGGCGTTTATTATGCTGCTGATCACCATGCCTTTTTTCTTTTATTTTGCGATATTTGCCATGCACGCTCCTCCTCCTTTAGGCGTCATGATATTGTGCCAATTTTTAATGTTTCTACTGTTTTTGGTGCTGAGCTTTTGGCAGGCTGGCTTGTATATTTTCAGGCGGTTTTTTCGAAAGGCATAAAGTATAGCGTTTCAAGCTGGGTTAAAAACCCAGCCTACGCCAAGATTTACTCATACAACCTACAACACCATCGCCGCAATCCAGCCAAACGCCAGTAGCGGAATGTTGTAATGAATAAAGGTCGGCACCACGCTGTCCTTGATATGATCATGCTGCCCATCAATGTTAAGTCCAGAGGTTGGCCCAAGGGTAGAATCTGAGGCGGGCGAGCCGGCATCGCCCAGCGCCCCTGCGGTGCCGATAATGGCGACCGTCGCTAGCGGCGAAAACCCTAACGAGATACATAGCGGCACATAAATAGCGGCGATAATCGGAATAGTTGAGAAGGATGAGCCAATACCCATCGTCACCACTAAGCCAATACTTAACATCACTAGCGCAGCAATGGCTTTATTACCAGCGAACAGATTGGTCGCGCCATCAATAAGCGGTGCAATCTCTCCCGTCGCTTTCATCACCTCAGCAAAGCCTTGCGCGGTAATCATAATAAAGCCAATCATCGCCATCAGCTTAATCCCTTCATTAAACACACTGTCCGCTTCATTCCATTTGACCACGCCTGTCGCCATAAACACCCCAAAGCCAAATAGCGAACCTAACAGCAGTGAATCGGTATACAGCTGAACCAAAAATGCAGTCACAATAGCAAGCAGTGCGATGATGGTTTTGCCTTTGCTGGGCGCTGTTGCTCCCGCTGCTGCGTCAGATAAGGCATCCTTTTTAACCGTTGCTGCTGTTTCAGAGTGAACATCACTCATGATAACTTCTGACTGATAATGACGCGGCTTCCGATAACTAAAAAACACGGCCGTTAATAACCCAACCAACATACCCAGAGCTGGAATCGCCATTGCTTTCATCACTGAAATATTAGCAATGTCTAGCCCTGCCTCACCGACGTTTTTGAGCATGATTTGATCCAGATATATCTCACCAAAACCATACGGCAGGAACATATAAGTAGTCACTAAGCCAAATGTCATTAAGCAAGTTAGCACGCGTCTGTCGATTTGCAGTCGGTTAAACACCATCAATAAAGGCGGAATAATTAACGGAATAAAAGCAATATGAATTGGAATTAGGTTTTGGCTAAACACACTCATCATCACCAAGCCCAAAAATAACAGCCATTTAATAGCACTTTGGCTGCTGCCTGCTTGCTGGTTGTTAATGCGATTTATCACCCCATTTGACAGCGCTTGTGGCAATCCAGAATGCGCAATAGCCACCGCAAATGCACCAAGCAGCGCGTATGACAACGCAATTTGCGCCCCATTTTTGATACCTTCTTGGAATGCAGCTAACGTTGCATCGACACCCAGCCCGCCGACCAAACCGCCAACCATAGCTCCAATCAGCAAACTTAATACGACATGCACACGTGCCAAAGACAATCCGAGCATGACGATTACAGCCAGTAATACCGCATTAATCATAATAAGTCCTATTATTTCGCCCTTACCTGTCGCTCACTTCCCTTACCTGTCGTTCATTTAAAGTACCCAGCGCCCTGCTTAACGCCAGCATAACCATTAACATTCAGTAAGAATCAAGTGACAAATCAATCATTTTAACTGATTTTGAGGCCCTAATCTCCCCGACTTTTAAATCGTTGCTATTTATGCTTGTAATTATCACCATTCACCACCATTTAGTTAGACATAGCATAAAAAAACTTCAGATTATGAAGGGTTATGTCACACGACAATAGGAAACAATATGAGTAAATCAGATAAAGATTATAACAGTGGTGTTGAGCAGCTGAATGTAGATAGTGACATTGAGCGCGACCTTGAAGGTGACCTTGAGCAAAACGCTCACGACACCATCAAAGCCAGTGCTCAATCTGCTGATAACTCTGATACCCAAACAGATTCTGGTTCAGCGGATGATTTGACAGAGTCAGATAACGATGCTGTACAGTCAGCTCAAGAGCCAACCCACCTACCCCTACTCGCGTTACGTGACGTAGTGGTGTATCCGCACATGCAAATTGCATTGTTTGTGGGTCGTGCGCCTTCTGTGAAAGCCATTGAATTGGCACAAGCAGAATATGACGACAAGATTTTGGTCGTCGCCCAAAAAGACTCACTCACCGAAGAGATTGAGCAAGACAACTTATATGAGTATGGCACCGTCTGTCGAATTGTGAGCACCATGCCACATGACAGCGATGAGAACTGCATTAAAGTTCTGATTGAAGGTCTATACCGTGCAAAAATTGATGACTTACAAGACCACGGCGAGTTGATGACTGCTAACTTTACTCGTAGCGACATCACGCTTGCTATGAGTGACAATCAGCAGCAAAACACGCTCAAAGCACTGCGTAACTTATTTGCAGGATATGCTGAGGCTCGTCTGCGTAACAGCCGTGAGCTTATCCGTGTGTCTGAGCGTATTGAAGATGTCTTAGAGCTGGTCTACTTCATTGCCACCCGTGTGTCGATGGACTTAGAAGCCAAGCAGCTATTGCTTGAAAAAGATGATATCAATGAGCACATCAATACGCTGACTGAATACTTAGCAAAACAAAGTGCCGAGCAGTCGATTGAGCAAGACATTCAAGATGCAGTACGCCGTCAAATGGAAAACAACCAACGTGAGTACTTCTTGAATGAGAAGATGAAAGCCATTAAAAATGAGCTTTCTGACATTGGTGATGGCTCATTTGATGCCGATGATGATATTGAAGAGCTTGAAAATCGTCTAAAAGAAGCCGACTTGCCAGATGATGTTCGTAAAAAAGCGGAGCAGGAGTTTAAGAAGCTAAAAATGATGCCACCGGCATCAAGCGAATCTTCTGTGGTACGCAACTACATCGAATGGATTTTAGATACCCCATGGAAAAAAACCAGCAAAGTATCTATCAAGCTAGATAAAGCACAAGAAACCTTAGACGCGGATCACTATGGTTTAAAAGATGTTAAAGACCGTATCTTAGAGTACTTAGCCGTACAGTCACGCGTCAAAAAGCTGCGTGGTCCTATTCTTTGTTTGGTAGGCCCTCCAGGTGTGGGTAAGACATCGCTTGGTGAATCTATTGCTCGTGCGACGGGCCGCAAGTTTGTACGTATGGCGCTAGGCGGCGTGCGTGATGAAGCCGAAATCCGTGGTCACCGCCGTACCTATATCGGTGCGATGCCAGGTAAAATTGTCCAGTCTTTGGCCAAAGTGGAAGTAAAAAACCCGCTGTTCTTGCTGGATGAAATCGATAAAATGGCGCAAGACTTCCGCGGTGACCCGGCTTCAGCACTGCTTGAGGTATTAGACCCATCGCAAAATGATAAGTTTAGCGATCATTACTTAGATATGGACTTAGACTTATCACAAGTGATGTTTATCTGTACTGCTAACAGTATGGATATCCCGCCAGCACTGCTTGACCGTATGGAAGTGATTCGTCTTCCTGGTTATACCGAAGATGAGAAAATCAACATTGCTGAAAAGTACCTTGTGCCCAAAGCAATTAAGCAAAATGGTCTGAAAAACGACGAAATTGAAATCGTACCAGAAGCGCTGCATAGCATTGTTCAGCGTTA
>JARIDJ010000065.1 GCA_029267175.1 Psychrobacter sp.
CGTAGCCAATAACCAGTAGCGCTAATAGCTTTTTGCCGCGTAGAGGTAGAGCAAAGTCCCAGTGGCCGTTGACGTTGAGCGTCATAAATAGCAGGGCTGAAATAACTAAGATACTACTAGCGATCAAAACAGGATGCTGAGTGATAAGGTGCCAAAGCTTTGATAACCCATGATAAGTAGCAGCCTTGGCGCTATTATCATTATTTTGCTTATCAGAGACAGACGGTGAAAGCATAGACTACTCTTAAATAAAGGGGGGGAGCTATAAAGAGATGATAAACAGCAGCTATGACTCGCTTGGCGCACGTAGCAATAACCACAAAAAAACTACTGTACCGACGACACCGAAAATGACGGCAACTGGCACCTCGAACGGATAGCGAATAGAGCGCCCAATGATATCGCACAAGAGTACTGCCGAAGCGCCAAGTAGCGCGACCGCCGGCAAGCTGCGGCGCAATTTATCCCCCATGATACGGCTAACGATATTAGGCACAATGAGGCCAATAAAGGGAATCATGCCAACCGTCACTACTACCATCGCGCTCATCATCGCTACCATGCCGACGCCTAGCCAAGTCACCTGACGCTTACTGATGCCTAGATTCAAGGCAATGTTATCGCCCAAACCGACGATGGTCAGCTTATCAGCAATCATATAAGCGATGACACACAGGCCGCCGGTCAGCCAAAGTAGCTCATAGCGTCCTGCTAAGACGCTAGAGAAATCACCAAACTGCCAAACGCTAAGCATTTGCAGCGTTTCGGTCTGATAAGCAATAAAGGTCGTCACCGCCTCAATAATACCGCCAAAGACGATACCTATCAGCGGAATGAGCAAAAAATCAGTGGGCGGGATACGGCGGATAAGCCCCATAAATAGCATCATACCCAGCACAGCGGTGATAGTCGCTACGCTCATCTTCACCATCAAGGTGCTGGCAGGGAATAGCAGGCTGACGACTAATAATCCCAAGGCAGCGCTTTGAGTCGCGCCAACCATGGAGGGCTCAACGAAGCGGTTTTTTAGCACCACTTGGATAATCATACCCGCGACCGCCATCGCAATACCGGTTAGGATAATGGCAATAGTACGCGGCAAACGACTCACTAACATCAGCGAGCTATCGGCGCTGGCGCTATGGCTAATCAAGCCTTGTAGCATACCCGACCAAGAAAAATCAGCGACGCCAATCGATAAGCTTAATAATACTAATAACCCCATCACTACTAAGCTGGCGCTATTGATTAGCCAAGGCGATATAGTAGCTTTAGAGGGCTTATCATGCTGCTGCCACTTCTTTGATACGCGAGGTATCTTTGGGCTAGCAGTATGCATGTCATAATAGCGGCGAGAAAATAACGGCATAGTCAGACTGATCTAAAGGTTACTGTGCTTTGGTAAAGGCGGTATTGATAGTGTCCAAATCCTTCATCCATTGATAGTAGCCGCCAAAAGCAAGATAGGAGTCTGGGCTTAGATAGACTACTTGATCTTTACTCCAAGCGCTTGTTTGCGCCACTAATGGATTGTTTAGTACCGCTTTAGCACTGGCGCTGTCCTCACCGATAGCCGCGCTACGATCTACTACAAACAACCAGTCCGGATTCATCTTTTGTATATACTCAAACGAGATTGGTTGACCATGAGCGGCGTCAGTAATTTGCTTATCCGCCATTGGCACTCCAAGCACGTTATGAATAAAACCATATCTTGATTTGTCACCATAGGCCGACAGCTTATTGCCATTGACCATCACGACCAGGCCCGCTCCTTTATCTTGAGTGACTTTTTGAGTTTGAGCGATCTTATTATCGATATTTTGCTGTAGTTTTAGAGCTTCATCGCTCTTGCCAAATAGCGCGCCTAAGTCGTGCAAGCGCTGTTTACTTGACTCATAAATGTTAGCTGTATTAATAGTCATATCGAGCGTCGGCGCAATAGTTGATAGCTCATGGTATTTTTCAGCCATACGAGAGCCGACTAAGATAGCTTGCGGCTGCATAGCATTTAACGCCTCAAGATCAGGCTCGAACACCGTGCCTACTTCTTCAGGGTCAGGCTGGTTTTTTGAGGATAAATTATCTAGTTTTAGACCGCTTGGTATACCAGTAACTGCCACATCGAGCGCAGCTAAGTCTTGTAATAGGCTCATGTCATAGACCACTATCGGTGAGGGATTCATTGGCAAAGTGACATCGCCTTTTACCGTATCAACATCGATAGTAGCCACAGAAACCGCATCGTTGTTAGCAACGTTTGAGGCGGCATCAGCCGTTTTATTCTCAACCTTAGTATCGTCTATATCAGTCTCACTAGAGTCAGGTGATGTACATCCTGTTAAGCTGATACTGACAAGTAACGCGGCGCTCATAGCCGCTAGTAACGGACGTTTAAATAAAGGGCTTTGGGTCGTAATAGTAGGGTTAGACATAAAACACTCGGCAAATAGCAAATAATTATTGATACTACGGCTACCCATATGACAAACGATATTATTGACAGTAAAAATAAAAAAGAGCGTGCTTAACGCTAGATTAGAGGCGCTAAAACAGTGCTCATTGTTTGAGAGTCAAAATATTAAAGATAAATCTATGGGTTAGCGTATGATGATAATCTTATTAATTATAAATAGTATTGGCTGATAATCACGATAAATCAGTCATAAAAAGCCATGATAAAGCAACACTATAAAATTATCAATGATAATGGTTATCGTTTGTATTTTAGTTTGTATCTAGATAGAAATATCTCATAGCGCACTAATTTTTATTGATAATGGTTATCGTTTGTATTATCATCATGCCAACTTTAATCAGCCAAAATTCTCATAGCTGCGACTTATACCTATGAATAGTAGCGAATTTAAAATCAGCAAATTCAAAACAGAACTTTAGATAAAGCAGTAGGATGTTATGGGTTCAGAAAACTTAAACGCGCCGCCTTACCGAGTGATATTGATTATTATCAGTGTGGTGGTAAGCTTGCACATCTTGACTGCTGTAGCGATAGTGATGGTACAGCCGCCAGCTATTAGTAAAGAGAAAAAGCGGATAGAGCCTATTGAGATCCAATTACTCACTTTGCCTGCTGAGACTCCAAAGCCAATGGTAGAAAAAGCGGTAGCCAAGCCAGTGCCTAAATCTGTGCAACCGCCTCAAAAGGCTAGTGAACCATTTAAAGCAAAGAGTAAGCCTAAGCTTGCGGACACTGTCAAACCAAAAGCAGTCGTAGAGCAAAAACCAGCTTCTGAGGTTGTATCAAAGCCTATAACAAAGCCTGTAAAGCCTAAAGTGGATAAAGCTGAGGCGGATAAGCCTGTTGAAGTCAAAAAAGTAGTAGAACTGCAGCCAACACCTAAAGTTGAGACTATTACCTCAACTAAACTTGCTGAGCAACAAGCCGAGCAGCAGCGTCAAAAAGTGTTAGCAGCGCAGGCTCATGCCAAAGCTATGCAGCAAGCACAGCAGCGCCAAGCAGAGCTAGAGGCGCAAAGAGCGGCGCAAGCTGAACGTGAAGCACAAGCCGCTGCCACGGCTAAAGCGGCGAGAGAGGCGGCCGAAAAAGCGGCACAACTTGCTAAAGAGCAGGCGGCAAAAGCAGCTGCCGAAAAAGCTAAAGCTGCCAGTAGTGAGCCTGTTAGCTATGGCGCTATAGGGAATTCTAGTTGGTTAAGAGAACCTATATTTACCTCTATCAAAAACAAAGACTATGGTTTTAAAGGGACTGAGGTTTCAATTACGGTAAGTATGTCGGTAGATGCCAATGGTACTATAGGAAATATCAAAATATCCAAGTCCTCAGGCAATCACAAATTTGATAGAGACTTTATAAGAGCCTTATCAAACGCTAAGCTTAATCCGGCAACTAGAGATAATACTCCGGTTAAAAGTACCGCCATTTTACCGTTTCGTATGACTTTATAATCATAGGTATGAGGCAAAACGCTATAACTAGTTATGCAATAACTATTGAGAATCATCCAAATATCAAAGGAGTCTAAGATGGACTTTATGAACTATTGGCAAATAAGCGATATTGTCACCAAGACTCTATTTTTCTTATTATTAGCTTTATCAGTAGTCTCGTGGGTGACTGGTATCATACGGGTCATGCAAAGTCGCAAATTAGCTATGACAGTCGCTGATGATTTAACTCAGCAAGTACAAGCCAAGCGCCCTGAATTAGTAGCCTCTGACGCTGCTACTCGGCGTTTAGTGACCGAGCAAGCTTTGCTCAAGCATATCGGTCGTTACCGCTTTGCTAGTGAGCGCGGCCTGCCTATCTTGGGTACTACTGCCGCCATCGCGCCTTTTATCGGACTGTTCGGTACAGTGTGGGGTATTTTTCATGCGCTGCATAATATTGGTAGCACCGGTCAAGCAGGTCTTGCGCAAGTCGCAGGGCCGGTAGGCGAGGCTTTGATTATGACCGGTTTGGGTATCGCCGTTGCCATTCCGGCAGTAGTATTTTATAACCTTACCGTGCGTATCAACCGCCGGGTTATGTATCAAGCCAATGACCGAGCTCATGACTTATTAGCGCAGTCGGCTACTATAACAGAGGCTTCTACTACGGATGTTGCCAAAGGTAAAGAGATATCAGTGGCTAGTTCTGTTAATACAGCCTCAAAGTCAAACGCTTCTTATTCTGCAGCTTCGGCCTCACAGGTATAGCAAAAGCTTACTTTGGCAAAATAACCATAGCGCTGGATTAAAATGGCTAGCTTAACCTATCTTATATTAACTAGAGACAATTATGGCCTTTCAATTAGGAGACGATGACGCTCAAGGTATGAATGAGATGAACCTTATTCCGCTGATTGATGTCATGCTAGTGTTGATGATTATTTTTTTATTGACAGCGACGGTTCTCAATCCGACAGTGCCACTAGACTTGCCAAAGACTAGCGCTACTGTCAACGAGACGCCGCCTGAGGTAATCCAGATCAGTATTGATAAAGATGCTGAATTGTTTTGGGATGATAAGTCTATCAGCATGGAGGCCTTGCAAGCGCGTTTGCAACAAGAGGCAAATGCGGGTAAAGAGCCATCAATACAGCTACGAGCGGACAAAGACAGCAAGTACGATACGGTAGCGCAAGTATTAGCAGCTACTAGTCAGGCAGGATTAACTAAGATTGCATTCGTTAACCAATAAGTTATCTGCAGCCTTGCAAGTTATAATAATAAAAATAGTTGAAATTAGTATTATTCTCCACACCCTGCTAGTGAAATGCTAGTAGGGCTTTTTTAGTGTTCAAAAATGGTGCGGGTAAATCTGAACAACCTACTCATTTGCTACTACTATAGATCATCGCTATCATTGGTCATGGGATTAACGACAAGTCACACTAGCTACTGATTAGGAAGTTATGAGTGTAATAACTATCACTGTGCCATCACGCAAAAGACTATTTACCGTGTTTATTATGGTAATAGGCTTGCACGTACTGACGGCCATTGTTTTAGGAAGTGTCGAGAGTCCGACCGCTATCACAAAGCCATTAATACAAACTACGCCAATCGAGATCGAACTGATAACGCTAGCTAATCAATCAGAAGCTACAGTAGCTAAAGGTGGAGAGGCTGCGAAAAGTGCAGAAGCCCCAAAGTCAAACTTTGAATCAGCACCTAAAACCAAGACGCCAGAAGCTGTAGGACCAGAAGTTATAGCCTCTAATTCTAAGGTAGTAGAAAAAGAGACAGCAGCAGAAGTGATAGATAATGAAGTAGTAGAGGAAGTCATCGTAAATCCTGAAACTTCTACGACGGAAACTATAAACTCTAAAACTGTAGAGCCAACAGGGGTAATATCAAAAACCACTGAACCTACTACTGAGTTAGAGTTGCTGTCAGGAACCACAGCTACTGTGACAACCACTATCAAAAAGTCAGCTAATGGTACGGACAATGCAAGTCAAGGTTTGGATGAACAGGCTTTAAATGGCAGAGGTTTAGCTAAAAAGGGCGCATCTAATAATGAGGGTAAATCATCTATTGCAGGAGGCTATGCTCCGTTTTCAATGGCACCGCAAAGCCCAATGGCAGGTAATATTATCACCAACAATAATACTTCTAATAAAAGCACGAGCTATCACAAGTCTATTACAGGTATAAAAAATAAACAGGGAATAAATCAAGGTGATAACAGTCGTGCTCTTATCAGCATCATACCAGCGTTACCCTTTGAGCATGAGTTAATCGATAGTAGCTATGCTATAACAGCAGATGATTGGCTAATAGCTCCTAGGTTTATGGTTGCTGACTTAGCTCAGTATTTATTGGATAGTGGCTTTAATAATAACGGCAATAACCGCATTAATGATAATAAGAGTGAAAAAGAAAGGGTTAGTATCTACTTTAGTCTATCAGTCGATGCTCAAGGACGAATAAAAGAGATTAGCACTATAAGATCCTCTGGCAATGAAAAGCTTGATGAGGCCATAAAAGGCGATTTGCTAAAAGCTCGACTAAAAAGGTTTGATAAAAACGGCAAGTCGCTGGCAGGTATAGCTACTTTAACCCTTGCAATTGATAGCCCCTAAGCTATAACGGCTAAGTTATAGCAATAAGCCTGCTATATAAATGAGCAAGGCAATAACTAAAAATATCGTCAGTATGACAAGTAACACTACTAAAATAATAAGACTATTCTCCAAGGCAATTAATCATAATAGCTGACTTGTACATTAAGCCGACTGACGCTTACCAGCCATAACCAAAGGGGCTATAAAAAGGACTATAACCAAAGCGGCCACCATAACCAAACGGATAGGGCGAGCGTAGATAATCAAGATCACGCTGACGAATATAATAGTAGCGTCCTTGCGAGTAGGCCTCTTCTAACTTCTCAATACCCTCAAGCGGACAAACGGGCTGCCAATCATAGCCTTCGCGGCCAAGCTTGTAGGCATTGAGCTCAGTACAGTAGCTCTTCAACCCTTGCTGACGACCTTGCTCCCACAACACTCTATTAGGGGTGGCACCAACGACACTAGCGCATTGATTGGCATACTGACCAAAATAAGCACCAGAGCGCCCTTGCAAGCCATCCGCGTAGCCAACCTCTTGCCAATTACTACTTTGACATTGCTCAGGCGTCAGAGCTTGAGTCGTCGCACACCCTGATAATACTAAGGCTAGCGCGCCAATAAGTGATAGGCTAATAGCGGTTTTTTGCTTAGTGCTAGAGACTAATAAAGAAGATATCGATGACATAGAGGCCATTTCAAAAAAAGAACTCATGTTGCACCTACTTACTCAAAATAGTTAAAGAATGGTTTATCATAGCATTTTTTGAGGAAATGACTTTTTGTATTGTGTTATCTATAAGATGTTTTTGGGTAGCTAAGCTTTTGATATAAAAAGTATAATACACCTTTTTATACAGCTTAGCAGATGACCTATAATGCTAATCGTTAAGCTACTGAGCTTGATTTATTATCTTTTATACTCATTATGAGTAGCTAGATCAGGGCAGTATTGGTCTTTTATAAATTTAAATTAGCAAAAGGTTAGGTGGTTATGGGAATTTGGATTGCTATCCTTATTGTACTTTTTGTATTAGGGAGTATGATGGCGCTCAAGCCTAACGGTATCGATCAGCGTTTGGATAAGCTGCGTATGACTGCGCGGCGTTTGCAGCTCAATCCAAAACTAGTGGCTTGTCCAGATTGGCTACCGGGCCGCGATAACGAGCTGGGCCGCGGTATGATGGCACAGTACTGCTTAGTGTTAGAAGGAATACAGCTGCCTTATACCCGTTACCGAGTCGTCGATGGTCAGTGGCGAGCTGATAGTAATTTTGTAGATACTGATAGTGAAGCGACTAAGCTTACTATTCCAAGCGCTATTCGAAATGGTGCCCCTAATAATAAGGTACTAAAAAAGCCTGACTTTAGCTTAGATAAAACGCCGTTAGAGCTACCAGTGAGTATTGAGCCTTTTGTAAAGGGCTTATGGACTAAAGCCAACAGTATTGTCATTTATTGGGAAGATATTGCTTATGTCCGTCCTATCAGCAATCCAAGCTATCGGGCTAAAATGATAGAAGAGGATTTATTAGCATTAAAGAAGAAGCTTGAGCAGTGGGCTGAGCAGATGAAAAAAACAGCCAACCCTG
This sequence comes from Psychrobacter sp., assembly GCA_029267175.1. Lineage (GTDB taxonomy): Bacteria > Pseudomonadota > Gammaproteobacteria > Pseudomonadales > Moraxellaceae > Psychrobacter. The sequence continues at coordinate 8,126 of JARIDJ010000065.1, forward strand.
CTGTGTATACTGATCATAGCCTCAATACTAATACTATGACTACAAGCGCGAATAGGACGCATAATCCTTTTGATAGTGTTATCAATAGCAAGTTTGATTAAGGCTTTATTTTAAAAGTTGACATTTTGTCGCTTAGCAGTGTAACTTCTTTATAAGCCTAAATTTATCAGGCGAAGACATTTAATCGATATTTGCCAATTATTTTATAGTTTATACCTCTTTTATTGACAGCGATTACCACAAGCCAATGAGTACTAATAATAAGCTTGGCTGCCAATTTTTATCTCATTTTTATCCATTTATTATGGTGTCGTCAACTATGGCAAAAACCACAACCAAAAAATCCACTAAGTCTACAGCTAGCCAAACAGAAACTAGCGAAAAAGTGGCAAAGACTAAAGTAGCCTCCAAACCAGCCGCTAAAAAGTCCAGCAAAACCGCCACCAAAAAAGTGGCTAGTACCGAGACGGCTAGTAGTAGCGCTGGCTCAAAAGGTAAGTCCTTAGTCATTGTGGAGTCCCCTGCTAAGGCCAAAACGATCAATAAATATCTAGGTAACGATTTTGTTGTCCGCTCCAGTATTGGTCATGTGCGTGATCTCCCCGTAGGTGCGAGCAAAGGCGCCAAAAAAGCGGCAGCCAATAAAGACGACAGCCTATCTAAAGAAGAAAAAGCGCAGCAAGCGCTGGTACGGCGCATGGGCGTTGATCCTGAGCACGGTTGGGCGGCGGTTTATGAAGTATTGCCCAATAAAACCAAAGTCATCAAAGAGCTAAAAGCCTTAGCCAAAGACGCGGACAAAATCTATCTAGCAACGGATATGGATAGAGAAGGAGAAGCGATCGCTTGGCACCTCAAAGAAGTCATTGGCGGCGCAGATAGTAAATATGAGCGCGTGGTCTTTAACGAGATTACCAAAAACGCTATCCAAAACGCTTTTAAGCAGCCCTCTAAGCTCGATATCGATCGCGTCAATGCTCAGCAAGCCAGACGTTTTCTCGACAGAGTGGTTGGCTTTATGGTATCGCCAATCCTTTGGCAAAAGGTGGCTCGTGGCCTCTCTGCAGGGCGCGTACAGTCGGTCGCTATGCGCTTGGTGGTGGAGCGCGAGCATGAGATTCGCGCTTTTATTCCAGAAGAGTATTGGCAGATTCATGCCGATACCCATATCGATGAGGGCAAAAAGACCAATAACAAAGCCGATGCTGACAATAACGAAAATAACATTCGACTAGAAGCGACTAAGCAAAACGCTAAAACCCTTAAGCTGGTTAATAAAGAGCAGACCGATAAAGTGTTGGAGGTTCTCAAAACCAATGACTTTATTGTCAAAGAGCGTGAAGAAAAACCCACGCAGTCGCGCCCGAGTGCGCCGTTTATCACCTCAACGCTGCAGCAAGCAGCGAGTACGCGCTTAGGGTTTTCAGTCAAAAAGACCATGATTTTAGCGCAGCGTCTTTATGAAGCCGGTCATATTACCTATATGCGTACCGACTCGACATTTTTGTCAGGCGATGCCTTGGCAGGGGCACGCGGCTTTATTGAAGACAGCTACGGCAAAAAGTACGTGCCCGAAAAACCAAACTTCTACGGCAATAAGCAAAACGCGCAAGAGGCGCACGAAGCGATTCGCCCCTCTAACGTCAATATGAAATCCACGCAATTAAAAGGCGTAGAGCGCGATGCTATCCGCCTTTATGAGCTGATTTGGCGTCAGTTTGTCGCCTGTCAGATGATGCCTGCTAAGTATCTATCGGTGAATTTATTTGTTGAAGCGGGCAATGTTGAGCTAAAAGCTCGTGGCCGTACTATGACCTTTGATGGCTATACCCGCGTCATGCCGCCTGCTAAGGGCGATGATACCTTACTACCAGATGTCAAAAAGGGCGATAAGCTGGCGCTCGATAAGCTTGATCCAAGCCAGCACTTCACCAAGCCGCCACCGCGTTATACGGAGGCAAGCCTAGTCAAAGAGCTTGAGAAAAAAGGTATCGGTCGTCCCTCGACTTATGCTTCTATCATCTCCACCATTCAAGATCGCGGTTATGTCAAGCTTGAGAACAAGCGCCTGTTTGCCGAAAAGATGGGCGATATTGTTACCGATAGACTGACCGATAGCTTCCCTGATTTGATGGATTACACCTTTACCGCCGCGCTTGAGGACAAGCTTGATCACGTCGCTGAGGGTGATACCGACTGGAAGGACGTGTTAGATAATTTTTATGGCGACTTTAAGAAAAAAGTTGAGCATGCCAAAGATAAAGATGGTATGCGTCCTAATGATCCTACTGATGTCCCTGATGTACACTGCGATTTATGCGATCGTCCGATGCAACTGCGCACCGGCTCGACTGGCGTATTCTTAGGCTGTACGGGCTATAATTTACCGCCAAAAGAGCGCTGCAAAGGCACCAAAAACCTAATGCCAGTCGAAGCATTTGCTAATCTTGATGATAGCGAAACTGATGATGAAGCGGCAGAAGTCAAAGATCTAATGGAGAAAAAGCGCTGCCCGAAATGTGCGACTGCGATGAATGGCTATATCGTTGATGGCGGCTTAAAGCTGCATGTATGTGGCAATAATCCCGACTGCGATGGTTATATTTTAGAGGAAGGTAAGTTTGAAGTGCCTGGCTCTGACGCGCCAACTATTGATTGTGATAAATGTGATGGGCAGATGGAGCTTAAGACCGGACGCTTTGGACCGTATTTTGCCTGTCAAAACTGTGATAACACGCGCAAAGTATTAAAGACTGGCGAGCCGGCGCCGCCGCGCATGGAGCCTATTCATCTGCCGGAGCTAAAGTCAACCAAGCATGATGATTACTTTATCTTGCGTGAAGGAGCGGCTGGCATGTTCTTAGCGGCCTCAAAGTTCCCAAAAGTGCGCGAGACTCGTCCGCCAAAGCTTGCGGAGTTACGCGAGATCAAAGACAAAATGGAAGATAAGTTTCAGTATTTGTTTGAAGGTCCTGATGAAGATCCTGATGGCAATCCAACCATTTTGCGCTGGTCACGCAAGAAAAAAGAGCAGTATATTGGCTCTGAGAAAAACGGCAAGGCTACGCGCTGGGGTGTCTATTGGCGTAACGGCGAGTGGGTAGAGGAGTAGCCAAGGTAGTAATGAATGCTAACCAGATCTTAATTATTGGCATTTATTATTTAACATTTATTGCTTATTATTCTAATTTGCGTAAAAAAGACCTCTTAGCTAGCTAAGAGGTCTTTTTTATACCAAAAATATTATATAAAGCACAAATACTATCTAGCTTCGATGATACCACAAGCTACACGCTCTCCAGCGTTACCAGCAGGCTGACTGACATAATCGTCTACACCGCCATGAACAATAAAGGCTAAGCGATTGACGCTATACTTGCCTGTTGGAGTAGCGGCTATTTTTTTACTGACATAGTTGATAGTCGCAACGCCATCTTCATTAGCCGTTAGGTTTGGCAGATCACCAGCATGGCCATTCATGTCATCTGGATTTGAGTGTGGGTTATTGTCAGGATTAAAATGACCACCTGCTGCTTTACCCATATCAGCACAGCTACCCGTCTCATGAATATGTAGCGCAACCGTTTTACCTGGCGCTAGACCCATAAGTTTACCATAAACTTGTACACCGCCATCTACTGGGCGCAAATACATCTGTCCTATCTCACGATTACTGGCATCGGTAGTCTTGATAACAGACTGTAGAACAGGCTGGTCTATAGGATTACCAGTTTGCAATTGTCCCTCAACTGTCTGACAACCCGTCATCGCCAAAGCTGAGCCACACAACAGCGCACTACCAAGCATTAACTTATTCATTTTTTTCTCCAAATTATTTATTTTATTTTTGAATTATTACAACATTCGTTGATGTCAAAAACAGTATAGCGAGACAATGCCCACAACTATTGGGCAAAAGCGCAACAATCGGTTAATAAATGTAAGTTATTGGAGTATAGTTTTAATGAATTTTTTATAAGCATTTTAATAATATTGCGAAGAAAGGTGCAATATATAAGGGTAGTAAAGCTCTAACTAATAAAGACTGTCATTAAAAGTATTAAAAAAGCCGCTTACTCTAAAGTAAACGGCTCTCTTCAATTAAGATTTAATCAGCATTAAGTAAGCAAAATCAGCTTAGCTATGCAGCGACTGTTTAGAAGTAGTATCTACTGTGACCTTTGCAGGCTTAAGCGGTTTTGGCATACTGACCAACGCCGCTTTTAGCACTTCATCAATCGTCGCTACTGGCTGAATGATCAGACCTTCCTTAACGTTATCCGGAATATCTGCCAAATCGCGCTCGTTACTCTCAGGGATCAACACGTGCTTGATACCGCCGCGATGCGCCGCGAGTAGCTTCTCTTTGAGACCGCCGATACGCAGGATCTTACCGCGTAGGGTAATCTCACCTGTCATAGCGATATCAGGACGAATAGCAATGCCGGTAATCGCTGAGACTAGCGCTGTAGTTAATGCGCCGCCCGCTGATGGACCATCTTTTGGCGTGGCACCCTCTGGCATATGCACGTGGACGTCGGTGGTCTTAAAGGTCTCATAATCAATACCTAAGCTATCACCGCGCGCTCGTACTACGCTCATCGCCGCACGAATCGACTCTTTCATCACATCACCCAAAGACCCTGTAAAGGCCAGCTCGCCTTTACCTTTCATCGCAACTGCTTCGATAGTTAATAACTCACCGCCGACTTGCGTCCAAGCAAGGCCGGTGACGCGGCCAATTTCAGCCTCTTTTTCAGCTAGACCGTAGTCATACTGATGTACGCCTAGATAGTCATCGATATTGCTATCATCAACGACTACTAGCTGACGCTCGTCCTTTTTGGGAGCGCGAGCCCCATGGCTCTCAACCGAGCCGCGTACCACTTTACGGCAGATTTTATTGACTTCACGCTCAAGGTTACGTACGCCTGCTTCACGGGTATAGCTACGCACGATGCTATGCAATGCTGCCTCGACAATCTCAATCTCGCCTTCTTTTAGACCGTTTTGTTTAATCGCTTTTGGCACTAGATATTTCTGGGCGATATTGACCTTTTCTTCTTCGGTATAGCCCGGCAGACGAATCACTTCCATCCGGTCTAAGAGCGCAGGCGGGATATCCATACTATTTGCCGTACAGATGAACATCACTTGTGATAAGTCTAAGTCCATATCGAGATAATGATCGTTGAAGCTATCATTCTGTGAGGGATCGAGTACTTCAAGCAGAGCGGATGCCGGATCACCGCGGAAGTCTTGCGCCATCTTATCGACTTCATCTAACAAGAACAGCGGGTTTTTGACTTCTACTTTGGCAAGCGACTGCACGATTTTGCCCGGCATCGCGCCGATATAAGTGCGGCGGTGACCGCGAATCTCTGCCTCATCACGCACGCCGCCCAAAGCCATACGTACAAATTTACGACCCGTTGCCCGAGCTATAGATTCGCCTAAGGATGTTTTACCGACACCCG
>JARIDJ010000029.1 GCA_029267175.1 Psychrobacter sp.
GTATGGTACTGATTAGTATGTTCTTAATCAGTCTAGGAGTCTATGCCCTTATTTTCCCGCTTGAGCGCAAATTACAGCTGATTCAGGTCGGGGTCAATGAGGTCAGTGATGGTAATCTGGATATTCAGGTACAGGTCATTGGCCAAGACGAGATTGCGCGGCTATCAGCGACTTTTAATGCGATGACTTCTCATATTAAACGTTTGATTGAGTCACAACGGGAGCTGACGCGCGCGGTCTCGCATGAGCTGCGTACTCCAGTTGCGCGTATTCGTTTTGCCGTTGATATGCTGGCGGATACTGAGGATGAAGACTCAAGGTTTATGCAGCGGGATTATATCGATGAAGATATTGAGGCGCTAAACGGCTTAATCGATGAGATTTTGACCTACGCCAAGTTAGAAGAAGGCTCTCCTAAGCTTGATTTAGAATCCGTTAATCTCAAAGAATTAATTGAGCAAATCGTCCGCGAAACCAATGCTTTAGGTAAAGATATCAAGGTTGTGGGTAATCCGCCTAATAGCAAAGTGACAGCTGTCGCCGATCGTCGCTACTTACACCGCGTTATTCAAAACCTAGCAGGTAATGCGCTACGTTATGCCGAGGGTACTATTATTATTAGTGCTTGGGTCAAAAAGGGCAATGCTTTTGTCAGTGTCGAAGATGATGGGCAAGGTATTCCGGAGGCAGATCGCGAAAAAGTATTTATTCCCTTTGCGCGCTTAGATGACAGTCGTACTCGCGCTTCGGGCGGTTATGGTTTGGGACTCTCTATCGTCTCGCGGATTGCTTTTTGGTTCAATGGTAGTATGAGCGTTGATGAAAGCCCGGAGCTTGGCGGCGCTCGTTTTATTATGACTTGGCCTATCAAACCGCTTACGCAAACGATAGCCGCTGACCAGATTACGCAAGAAAAAAGCGAGCGTAGCTTTGAGGAGTAAGGCTACTAAGCCCAAATAGTTTAATAAATAGATAGCTTAATCAATAGACAGGCTTGCTTGCTGCATAAGCTCAATTAGAGTGTTTGACAAAACAAAGGAGAATAGAACATGCCTTATGTGTTTGGCGGACTGATTTTAGTCAATGCTGCGGTGCTGATTAGCTATTTGTTTTTTCAGCAACCTAGTGGCACTGAGAGTCTAAAACAAGCGCAAGCTGAGCTGGTAAACCCTATCGCTTTTACTAATAATTCGCAGTATCTGCCACCGCTCATTGGTGACAAAGAATAAAGAATGCTAGCTTTTAACTAGCATGGTCAGTATTACTACTATTATCAGCTGGCGTCTCTTCTGTTACTTTGGAGATCAGCGGTATCTTGATACAAACCTGTAAGCCGCCTTTAGGATGGTTTATAGCTTCTACGCTACCATGATGCAATCTAGCAATACGGTTGACGATAGCCAAACCTAGACCACTGCCTTGAGTGGTACGCGCTGTCTCACCGCGCTCAAAGGGCTGCATAATACGCTCTAGCTGATCTTCAGCTACGCCCTCTCCGCAGTCGCGCACACAAATGATTAATTGCTCCTGTGCTTCTTCAGTGAGACTGTGCTCACTAATGACATCCGTCTCGCCTGTGGTAGCCATCTGCTGAAGAGTCGGCACCACTTTTGCTGATAGATAAATAGGCGTCTTGCCATAGCGATTGGCGTTGTTGACTAAGTTAATAATCATGCGTTTAATAGACAGCGGTCTGATAGGGACAGGTTTGTCTAATTGCGACTCATAAATAATCTTCATTGGCGCAAATTGCACCATAATCTCATTAAATATAGTATCTAAATGAGTCAAGCGCACCGGCTCATCAGAGCCATCTTTCATAAAAGAGATAAACTGCTCCAAAATGGCATCCATATCTTCTACATCATAAATCAGCCCTTCACGAAAAAAATCATCCGGTAGCATCTCAGCGGTGAGGCGCATACGAGTTAGCGGCGTACGCAAATCATGGGAGATGCCCGCGAGCATAATAGTCCGCTCTTTTTGCGCTTGATTGAGGGTAGTAAACAATCGGTTAAAAGCTAGATTGGCTTGGCGAATCTCAGTCGGTCCTGAGTGCGTTGGTAGAGTAGTGGCATGACCGAGCCGAATATAATTAGTAGCGGCGCGCTGCAAGTGACGTAGCGGACGGTTGAGTTGCCGCGCTAATAAAATAATAGTGAGTAGCGTCAAAATAGGAATGCCTAGTAAAAAAAACAACAACAAGGTCGGACTATATTCTGAATAATAGACCACAGGCTCTCGTATCCAAAAGCTAGTATCCGTGCTGTCTTGCACCCATAGCTGCGGCGTCGGCTTGAATTTAAAGTAGACCTCAACAGGGCGACCCAACTGCGCTCCAATCTCTCGCTGTAAGACGTTGGTAAATAAACCTACGAACGCTTTGTCTTCAACTTGTGGAAAGTCGCTAGGGTTTTCAACTACCGCGACGTGCGAGTGCTCATATATCCAAGTGCGAAATTCAGGAGTATTTTGCCAATCCTTTTTGACACTACTTATCAGTTGTAGCTCAGTGGTCAAATAACGAGCATGTGTTTTTAGCTCTGGTAAATAAAGACTACGCCAAAAGAATAAAATCGACAAACCTACACTAATAATCACAATAAAAGTGACCATAAAAGTGGTTAGCCAGCTATTAGACCAGCTACTAGAGCGACGCAGGGGAGTATTCGGAGTGCTCATAAGCAGAGGTTATTCCTAAAGACATGGTTCAATGTAGTTCGACAAAGAAGCTATATAGATGCTGCTAACCGCAAATAATACTAATGCAGCTAAGCATGAGTATAGTGCAATAGCAAAAAATGCGCCATGGGGTCAAGCAGATACTAGGCTGCTAACCGCTAAAATCATAGGGTTTAAGTCATTGTTATAACACGAGTAAATAAACACAGTTTATGTTTTAAAAGAAAAGAGTCTATGATATAATTGTGCCCTTTTTGGTATACCTGCAAAGAGAGAAATCAGATGGTTGTTATTCGTTTAGCACGGGGCGGTGCCAAAAAACGCCCATTTTATCAAGTTGTAGTTGCTGATCAACGCCGCGCGCGTGATGGCCGTTACATTGAAAATATCGGCTTTTTTAACCCGCTAGCTAAAGAGTCAGAAGAAGCGGTTCGCTTAAATATGGAAGCGTATCAAGCGTGGATCGAAAAAGGTGCACAACCTTCAGATCGCGTAGCTTCATTAGCAAAGACTTATAGCAAGTCTATCGCTAACACAGAAGCGACTGCTTAAGTTTTTGACTTTAGCACGATAAAAAAGTAACTAGCGTAGCTGGCATGATCAGTATGCGCAATTAACGGTTTACCGTACTAGAAGATTGTTACTCCGTTAATGATCTGGATTTACTGCTAGTCATAATCATATTATTGTCCTAGTGCTACGTTCTAGTATTACCAGGTACTGCATTCATCAAATTTAGGTTCGTTATGTCATCAGCATCTACTAATAACCTTATGAAAATAGGTCAGCTCAAAAAGCCTTACGGCATTAAAGGTTGGCTTTGGGTCTTTAGCGATACTGACGATCGGACAGCTATCTTTGCTATGCAGCCATGGTATATGAAGACAGCTATGGGCATGAAGCCTTTGACAGTCAAAGCTTGGCGCGAGCAAGGCACAGGAATTGTCGCTCAGTTTGAGCAAATTCCTGATCGTAATGTCGCTGAAACCATGAATGGGGTAACCCTTTGGGTGCAGCAAGACGTTTTGCCTGAGACTGGCGAAGATGAGTACTATTGGTCGGATCTGATCGGGGTACAAGTCTTCAATGAGCAAGATGAGTATTTAGGCGACATCGCTGAGATGTTCGAAACTGGTGCCCACGATATTATGCGGGTAGCGGCAACCTCGGATAGTTTGGATGGTGAAGAGCGCCTTATACCTTGGCATAAGCAAACAGTGATTGAGGTGGATATGTCCGCCAAAAAAATCATTGCGGCTTGGCCGAGCGATTATTGAGACGCTGATTGCTGGTCGTTAGTGATTAACGACTAATCGCATTTGGTTTATCATTATCGTTTTGTTCAGCGGCTAGGTTACTGTGAGTATGCGTTATCGTGAGTAGAGTCGATGTATTTTGCCGTAATTAGTATTTTCCCTGAGATGTTTGCCTCGATCCGTGATTTTGGTATCACCGGACGGGCGGTGACTCAGCAGCAAGTTACGATTGAATGTATCAACCCTCGCGACTATACCACGGATAATTATCGCCGTATTGATGAGCGTCCTTTCGGGGGTGGTCCTGGTATGGTGATGATGGCTGAGCCATTAGCGCAAGCTATTGATGATGCTAAAAAGCGAGCCAGTCAGCACGGTTGCCGTATCGATAAACAGTACTGTCCGGTGATTTATATGTCGCCACAAGGACAGACGCTAAGTGAAAATAGCGTGCTTGAAATGAGTGATTACGATGGCATGATTTTATTATGCGGTCGTTATGAAGGCATTGATGAGCGCTTATTAGCACAGTATGTCGATAAGGAAGTGTCGCTTGGGGACTACGTGTTAACCGGCGGCGAGCTACCAGCGATGGTGCTGATGGATAGTGTGATACGTCGTCTGCCAGACATCATGGGCGATGATAAATCAGCTGAGCAAGACTCATTTGTTGATGGCTTGCTTGATTGTCCGCACTACACTAAGCCGCATGACTTTGCCGGTATGAGTGTCCCTGAGGTGTTACTCTCGGGTCATCATGCCAATATCGCTAAGTGGCGTTTTAATCAGCAAGTGCTGCGTACTCAGGCTAGACGCCCTGACTTATGGCAAGCTTTTACTCCCAACGCTGAGCAAGCGAGATGGCTAAAAGAATTGTCAAAGCAAGGTTAAAGTAGTTTCAAACTAAGACGGCAAAGCAGTAACGAGCTAACTAGTATAGCTAAATCGTTACTAATAGAATTTTGAGCAATAATAAATTGGCTATAGCTTAATGGCCTTTTATCAAAACCCCTTTACCTTGTATCTGTCTATTATCCAATTAGAGAGTAGCTTAGATACAATTAATTATTACAAACAGGTGATATGCGCATAGCCTCTATTATCTAATGTGAGGAGATAACTCTCATGAGCAACAAACATCCATTAGTTCAAAGCGTTGAAAATTCTCAACTAATAGAACGCCCTAGTTTCAGCCCTGGCGATACTGTTGTCGTACAAGTCAAAGTTCGTGAAGGCGAGCGTGAGCGTTTACAGGCCTTTGAAGGCGTAGTCATCGCTAAGCGTAACCGTGGTCTGAACTCTGCCTTTACCGTGCGTAAAATTTCAAGCGGTGTTGGTGTTGAGCGTGCATTCCAATTGCATTCTCCTATCATTGACAGCATTGAAGTCAAACGCCGCGGCGCTGTTCGTCGTGCCAAACTTTACTACTTACGTGAGCGTTCTGGTAAATCAGCACGTATCCGCGAGAAGCTCGGTGCACGTCCCGTTGCTCAAAAGAAAACTAGCGCTAATGTTCCTGATGCTGTCGAAACAGCGCCTGGTATTTAATGTAAATACTAGTATTAGCTCTCAGTTTTGAGACAAGTTACAAGCCCTTATTCATAGGTTTATTATATAAATAAGTAGGCGTACCAAAAAAGACAAAACCCCAATCTATGCCTAAGCTAGATTGGGGTTTTTGTTTGTGCCTATAAATGTAATGTCAGCAGTCTTATCTTATAAGTTTAACTATTTGTGTCAGTGCTATTTGTCTGGGAGCTATTTATTTGGGAGCTAGGCTTTTCAGGTAAATCTAAACGACTCGCTTGGTTTTTAGATTTACTGTGTTTACGCAAACGGATGTAGACCGTCTTAGTCACTATAGCGATGACTTTATGGTTTTTGTCAACGATTTCAGTGCGATACTCTCGAAACACTGGCTCGCCGCTCTCAGCTAGTTTACGAATAGTAGTCGCCTCCGTACTAGAGACTTTGATGCGGGCAGTAACTTCGCTAGTGCCTGGAGCCACAAATTCGATATGCGAGCTTTTGTCCCATACCACGTAATTGCTGCCTAATTGCTGCATCAATAACATCATATAAAACGGATCAATCATCGAGTACAAACTACCGCCAAACTGCGTACCAACAATATTTTTATTAAAAGGGGTGAGTCCCATGCTGACCACACATAGGCCTTGATCGGTGTCTAGGTGTTCAAGCTTGATACCAGCGCCAAGGTAGGGGGCGTAAGTGTTGATACGCAGTTTTAGCAGATGCGGCGTCAGTATTGGCATCAAGTATTGCTTAGCTTTACGGTTTAATATCTCTAAATTTTTTGGAAATAGACTCATTGGTTATCCTTCAATACCTAGTTTTTTATAATAATATCAGTTGTCTGTAGGTTATTTATCGTCTGCGTGCAAACCGCTTAGCATAGACAAAAATAAGCCTTATCGCTAGCTCAAAAACGTAAATAATGTACAAGTGTATACCTAGAGTCAGTTTTTTTGTATTTTATAACCTGACTTAGTCCTTAATAAAAATTAACTAATTGTGCGACAACACTCGCATTCTCATTTTTGATGACCTACAATAACGGCCAATTTGTCTGAAGCCAGTCAAATTTTAGCTATTCATTAATGAGTTAGTGGCCCCAATCCCTTAGTTAGCCTTTAACTCATTAATGGATCAAATCTCAGTCAACATAAGGAGATGTGATGAGTAATTCTCAAATCCCCGCATCGACAACTGCAGCGAAAAATTCTGATCCCTCGCTACATGATAGCGAACTCAACGGCAGTTATAGTGAGCTGCACAAACCTTACTCCAGCTTTAAGAGTCGTGACGCTTACCTTAAGCATGAGTTACAAATCATGCAGCCTAGGCGCTGGCGTCCAAACTTGCCCTTTCGAGATTATCGTTTTGAGTTCGAAGATACTATTCCCGCCATGGCCGCCACTATCGGTAAAGTAGTGATGGTCGGCGCCATTGCGGCTACCTTTGCCGGTCCTTTAGGCTTAGGTGAAGCTTTTGTCTTAGAAAATGTGCGTTATGAGCTACTTATTGTGGCCTTATTTGTCATTTTGTTTTCAGGGTTTTTATTACCTACTGCCAACCTTGCTGGTACGCACGGCCCGCTTATCCCGCTTATTCCTATTGTGGTGGCAGCGGGTGGCCATCCTATGGCTTTTGGCTTATTGATTGGTGCTTTTGGCTCATTATTAGCGATTAGTAAAGGCGGAAGCTTACTTGCAAACTTGACTAGTAAGGGGGTCTGCGGCGGTCTGCTGCTGTACTTGGGCTTTATTGGTACCACCTCGCAAGTCAAGAATCTTTTTGCTTGGTCAGAATCTATCGGCATGACCCATATCGCCTTTACGGTGATTTTATGCACGATATTGCTTTATGCTTTACTTGAGCATTGGCAAAAGCGCTGGCTTGCCGTACCGCTGAGCTGTTTTTTGGGCGGAGGTATCGCTTTTGCTATGGGCGCGCCATTTGAGTTTCAAACCGCACCCGGCCTGCCAAACATGAGCCCTATGTATTGGTGGGGCGAAAATACAGGTTGGATGTTAGGCTTACCGACGATTGAGAGTTTCATTGTGGTACTGCCTTTTGCTATCTTAGCAGTAGCGATGTGGTCACCTGACTTTTTGGGCCATCAAGTGTTTCAAAAGATCAGCTACCCTAAGCGTACTGAGCGCGTACTGATGGACATTGATGATACTATGGTTAGTGCCTCGTTTCGTCAGGTAGCCGGCTCATTACTGGGCGGTACTAACTTTGCTTCTTCGTGGGGGACTTATATCGTACCGGCCGCCATTGCTAAGCGTCCTATTCCGGCAGGAGCGGTGCTAACGGCGCTGTTTTGCCTAGTAGCAGGGGTTTGGGGCTATCCAATGGATTTGGCTATTTGGGAGCCGGTCATGTGTGTGGCGCTGATTGTAGGGGTATTTATTCCACTACTTGAGGCGGGTATGGAGATGACGCGAGAAGGTAAAACCACCCAATCTGCGGCGATTGTAGTGTTTGCCTCAGCACTGGTAAACCCAGCTTTTGGTTGGTCACTGACTTTAGTACTTGATAATCTAGGTCTGATTGGCTCAAAAGAGCGCAGTGCTAGCTTGACTAAGATGAGCCGCTGGATCATTCCCGTAGTCACCTTTATCGTTTTGACCGGAGTGATGGCAATCGTTGGTATGTTGCCAGGAATTCCAGCATTACTACCAGGATTTCGTCATTAAGTTGAGTTAAAAGATCTTTAAATATCATAAAGCCAGCTCGTAGCTGGCTTTATTTTTGACTAAAATTAGTTTTTGTTAGCAACAATCAAATAATTATTTTTAGCTAATTATTTTTCAGCGCGCACTTTATCTACTAAGAAGTCTACTACTTTAGGCACTTTGGCATCTTCACCAGTCACCACGTATTTACCTTGTACCACTACCGCTGGCACGCCTGATAGCTGATAGCGTTTAGCGCCCGCTTGCGAGCGTCCGATCTTGGTGCCAACAGCGAATGAGTTATATAGGCTGTTAAATTTCTTTTGATCGACGCCTTTAGACGCGTACCATTTGCTCAAGGATGCTTGATCAAAAAGCTTTTTGCCATCTTTATGGATAGCGTCAAATAAAGCATCGTGAGTCTTGTTCTCATAACCCAAAAGCTGAGCGGCATAAAACCCGCGAGCGCTAGCTTCCCAAACTGGATTTAGAGCGGCTGGAGTCTTAAAAAAAGCCACGTCTTTGTCTTTGGTTTTGGCCCATTTTTCCATATAAGGATTTAGAGTATAGCAATGCGGACAACCGTACCAAAAGAACTCACGAACGATAATAGCATCACCGCTTATTTTTTCTGGATTATCAAGAACTTTATAGTCTTTACCAGCGACATAATCAGCCGCTTGTACGCTCATATTGGTCAAGCCAATAGCGCAGGCTAAACCAGTCAATGCGAGGGCACGTTTCATATTTTTTCCTATGATTGTTAAGGCTTGAGGGTATTAAAAAGCACCTATTAAAAAGTGCTAAGAAAAGATTAAATAGAGTTGGGCTATAATAACGTAAAATGACAACTATTGTGAACCGTATTCTTAGGATCTGCTAGACATTCACATTCGGTGACGATGTGTTTACGGCAATAATGCAGTTGTCATGCTAACATTAACGCGACTTTCCAACACTATTAATGCTAGCTGTTTTAATGCTGGTAACTATAAATGTCTACACCGAAGCTATCTATACTGATACTCATATCAACAGACATTGTTAAAATCCGTTTGCTAAAGGCTTATCGATTATTAAGTTAAATAACCTAATAATCAAAATAATCCAACTATAATGACAATAATGATATTTAAGGAAACCTTTATGAGCTCAACGCTATCTAATCAAGAGAACAATGTTGCTATCAAGGCAGAGACTGGCACTATAACCAATGTTGACCCTAGTGAAGTGGATAAATTCAATAAACTTGCCGGCGAGTGGTGGGACAAAACCGGAGCTTTTGCTACTTTGCATGAGATTAACCCTTTGCGTTTAAACTGGATCACCGAAAATGTTGAGCGCGGTTATCAGAGCGCAGATATTAGTAAGACAGCCGCTGATGGTCTACAAAACAAAAAAATCGTTGATGTTGGCTGCGGCGGCGGTATTTTATCTGAGTCAATGGCGCGGCGCGGGGCCGATGTGACAGGGATCGATTTGGGCACAGAAAACCTAAAAGCGGCAACCCTGCACGCGCAGCAAAGCGGTCTTGAGGACACGCTACGCTATCAGCATATCGCTGTTGAAGAGTTTGCCGCGCAGCATGCAGGTCAGTTCGATGTCGTCACCTGTATGGAGATGTTGGAGCACGTGCCAGATCCAAGCGCTATCGTACAGGCGTGTTATGATCTGTTAGCGCCAGGCGGCGTTTGTGTGTTATCCACTATCAATCGCAATCCCAAATCCTATCTATTTGCTATCGTTGGCGCTGAATATGTGCTGCGGTTATTGGATCGCGGCACTCATGACTATGGCAAATTTATTACGCCAAGCGAGCTGGATAAAATGGCTATCAACTCAGGTTTTAGTCGCCAAGATATTATTGGTCTGCATTATAATCCAATCACCAAACGCTATTGGCTGGCACAAAATGTCGATGTTAATTATATGATGGCGGTGCACAAGCCTAGCGCTTAATGTTATATCAGTAACTCTATTAACTTTTTTATCAATTCAGGCAGCTACTATGACTAATTTTGTAAAAGCAGTGCTGTTCGATCTCGATGGTACTTTGATCGATACCGCTGCTGATTTTGTACGCATTATAGCCAAGATGAGTGCTGAGAATAACTGGCAGGCACCACCTGAAGCGGCTATTCGTCAGCAAGTCTCTGCTGGTGCTTCATCGATGGTCAAGCTGATGCTAGAGCAAAATGGTCAAACACAAGTCACCGAAGAGGCGCTGCTAGAGTATCGGCAACAGTTTTTGGATGAGTATGAAGCCGATATCTGTGTCGATAGCTGCGTCTTTGACGAGCTTGAAGAGCTATTAAGCACGCTTGAGCAAAGAGGTACTCCTTGGGGTATTGTGACCAATAAACCGCGCTACTTAGCCGAATTATTACTCAATAAAATGCAGTTGGATGAGCGCTGTTCGGTACTAGTCTGCCCAGAAGATGTGGCGCGTACCAAGCCTGATCCTGAGCCTATGTACTTAGCACTAGAAAAACTTGGGATAGCGCGTGGTGGCTCTGCTTGTGTACTATATGTGGGTGATCATATTCGTGATATCGAGGCGGGTAACGCTGCTGGTATGCCGACAATTTTAGCTGCTTATGGCTATATACCGCTAGAGGATCAGCAAAACCTCAAAAAATGGGACGCCACTCATATTGTGGAGACCCCAATGCAGCTTAAACAACTGTTATTATCCTCTGGCAAGTTTGATTATCTATAAGTGTTTGATTATCTATAAGTGAAAGCTTTGTTTTTATAAATAGTATAAATTTTAATAAACCGATAGCAGTGAGCCATACCATGAGTAATTCTACAAGTAGTCCTGTAAACCAAAATAATAGTTCCCCCTTAAGCCACGAGCAAATCCGTAATTTTGTTGCAGCAGATAACTGCTTAGCGGGCAAAGTTATTTTAGTGACTGGCGCTGGTGCTGGCATCGGCCGCGTAGCTGCCTTAACCTATGCTCGCTTTGGCGCAACCGTTTTATTGCTAGGCAGAACACTAAGTAAGCTTGAAGCGGTCTATGATGAGATTGAGACTATGGGCGCACAGCAGCCGGCTATCTTGCCTATGGATCTAGAAAAAGCCAGTTATGATGAGATGCAAAAGCTTGAGCGCCTGATCGATAGCGAATTTGGACAATTAGATGGTATTCTTAATAATGCCGCTATTTTGGGTAATTTAACGCCGCTTGAGATGTATGATGTTGATACCTTTGCCAAAGTGATGCACGTCAATTGTACCGCTACCTTTATGCTCACCCAAGCCCTGCTACCGCTATTAAAAGATGCCAAAAACGGCTCTATTATCTTTACCTCAAGCAGTGTCGGCACGCATCCACGCGCTTTTTGGGGGGCTTATGCGCTATCTAAGCAAGCGATAGAAGGCATGAGTGATATCTTCACCCAAGAAACCAAGAACACTACTAATTTGCGCTTTAATTGTATCAATCCGGGCGGCACTCGTACCAATATGCGCGCTCATGCCTTTCCAGGTGAGAGCCCTATGAGTCTAAAAACACCAGAAGATATCATGGGCGGTTATATCGCTTTGATGAGTGATGAAAGTATCGGCGTACGTGGACAAGTTGTCGCACTACAGCCTAAAGATTAATAAATAACAGTGCAAAACAGTAGTCATCTTTTATAGTCTTAATTGAGACTTTTATTAGCATAAAGCACAGCTCATTAATTGTCGGCTTGTACCCATATCATACTATTGAAAACAATGCCTTAAGCCCCATCTAGTTGTAATTAAAGACTTTTATGCGGTTTATTAAATAAATAAACGAGCAGAGATAATCCATAAAAAGGATAAAATTATGGCAGGTGGATGGGCAAGAGATGGAGCAGAACATGAGCAAATGGATGCGACTGTTAACGATGCGCTAGATCGAGTCAGACAAGCGTTACCTAAAGGGGAGAGCGCAGAGTACTGTGATGAATGCGGTGAGCCGATACCTGAGGCGCGAAGGAAAGCGGTACCTGGCGTACAACATTGTATAGGCTGTCAAAACGAGCTTGAAAAAGTGACCAAAGCGGCGGAGCTATTTAATCGCCGCGGTAGTAAAGACAGCCAATTGCGCTAACCGCTTGATAGTCATAATAAAAAACCAACCTTAGCCGATTGGTTTTTTATTATAAAGGCACTTATTATAAAAGCACTTATTATAGAAGTACTAGGGTAACTAAAAAATAAATAGTCGCTAGATTTAGCAATAGACCCGCTAAAAACACATAGCCATCTTCTGTGATTAAAGCGATAGCAAATAAAATGACAGAAGCGGCCGGAATCATAACGGCAAAAGGTACTAGCTCTAGCGGAATCATAGCAAGGGCGGCAAAAATACAAAGGGCTGCTGCGACTTTTTTGGCCTTATTAGAAGACAGCGACTCAATTCTTGGCTTAACTACTTTATCTATCCACTGGGTAGCCTTTGAGGCGATATTCACCCCTTTATGCAGCTTGTCCTTGTCAAAAGAGACGTTATTGACAAATTGCGGTAGCCAAGGCCGCTCTTTGCCAAAAAGCATCTGGATGCTAATTAAAATAATAAGCACACCGCAGACTGTCGGCACACCAGGAATACCGCCAGTTGGCATAATGGCAATGAGCGCCGGAGCAAATATTAGAGGTCCAAAGCCCTTAGAGCGTAGCTCATCCATAACCTCGCCAATACTTATCTTGCCAGCGTCGTTATCGGGATCTAATTGCTCAAGGACAGCAGTCAGGCTGTTATCTGCCGAATTATTGTTTGAGCAACAATGCTCTGCCTTTGAATCATTTTTCGCAGGATGAGCGTGCCGATGCTCATCCTCCTTATTACAAGACTGATCGTGTTTTACCTCGACTTTGGATTTGTGAAAAGAAGAGTTATTGTCTGTCACAATGGCTCCTAAACGCTTATCCCTTATTCGTCTTCAGCGTTACCATCCGCTTCATCCGGCACAAATACATAACCCACGCCCCAAACGGTTTGGATATAACGCGCTTGTGAAGGGTTATCTTCGATTAAGCGGCGCAAGCGCGAGACTTGCACATCAATAGAGCGCTCCATCGCCCCCCACTCGCGACCACGCGCTAGGTTCATCAGCTTATCACGAGTCAAAGGCTCTCGAGGATGCTGGACTAAGGCCTTTAGGACGGAGAACTCACCGGTGGTCAAAGTCACTACATTACCATCGCGTTTGAGCGTACGCGTCGATAAATCAAGCGTCCAAGGGCCAAATTCGACCACTTCTAACTGATGACTTGGCGCGCCGGGTAGCTCACGATTTTGCCGACGTAGTACCGCTTTGATACGGGCGAGTAGCTCTTTTGGGTTAAAGGGTTTTGGTAGATAATCATCAGCACCAGCATCTAAACCCGCGATACGATCAGCATCGCCGCCTTTTGCCGTTAGCATAATAATAGGAATATCAGCATTGTCAGCACGCAAGCGCTTACAGATGCTAATGCCATCCTCACCTGGCAACATCAAGTCCAATACTACCAAGGAGAAAAGTTCGCGCTGCATGAGCTTATCCATCTGACTGCCATCATGAGCGGTACGTACCACAAAACCGTCATCTTCTAGAAAGCGCTGGAGTAGCGAGCGCAGGCGCGCGTCATCATCAACGACTAAGATGCGCTGAGTCATAGTATCAGGGCCTTTATTGTCACTCATATAGATATCCTTTAATGAACGTTATTATTATAAAAATCGAATTAAGCAGGGGTAGTAGTAATGCTTTAACCACAGCTGCCTATATTTTTAGTATTAGCGCAGGCTGAAGTTAGGAGTAGTGACTTCAGTGTATAAGATTGTGCTACTAATTGCATCACTTGTTCACTCAAATGCTGTATGCGTTTGTTTAACAGTAGTCGCCAAACTGCTATTTGTTCATTTTTTAGACATTTTGGCCAATAAAAACCTCATTTTATCGATAAAAAACAGCGATAAGCAGCAAAATTATAAAAAGGATTATAATTCAGTCAGCTTTTGCTATAATGCCAATCAACATTTCTTAATGATTGATACGTATATGAGTAGCACTGATAGCTTAACGTCATCGCCAGTCGCAACCAATGCACACGGACTAGATGCAACCACACACGCGAATATTCACGACAAGCTTGCTCGCGCGCTTGGCATTAAGACAGATCAAGTCAATGCGTTTGTCAAACTTTATGATGAAGGAGCAACCGTTCCTTTTATAGCGCGTTATCGCAAAGAAAAAACCCAAAACCTCGACGATACGCAGCTACGAGCCTTGGAGAAGTCGCTAAATTATGAGCGCGATATGGCAAGTCGTCGCCTCAAAATCACTGAGTTACTACGCGCGCAAGATAATCTCACCGATGAGCTGCAAACTCGCATTGATAATGCTAGCTCCAAGCTTGAATTGGAAGATATCTATTTGCCTTATCGTCCGCGTCGCCGTTCACCAGCTGCTAAGGCTCGCGCTGCTGGTTTGGATAAAGCGGCACAAGCGCTGTTAACGCAAGAGCTAACGCCAACTGAAGCGCTAGCGGACTATCAAGCGCCTACTAGCATCACTGATGATAGCGGCAATGAGATCGAGGTTGATTTTAGCGACTTTGATAAGCAGCTAGCAGGTGTGCAGGCCATCATCGTTGATGAGTGGACGCAGGCTCTTGATCTACTCGATAATTTGCGTAACGGCTTTGCCAAAACCGCTAGTATAGTATCGGCGGTCGCAAGCGACGATAAGCGTGAAGTCGGTGAAAAATTCAAAGATTATTTTGAGCATAGTGAAGCACTAGCGCGTCTGCCTAACCATCGCCTGTTAGCTATGTTACGTGGTCGCCAAGAAAACGTCTTAGGTCTCAAGATAGAAGGCGAAGATGCGCCTTTTGTTGAAAAGATTATTAGTCATTTTAATGTTGATAGCACCGCGCCTATCGAGCGTCGTGAGTTTCTAATCGAGGCCGCCAATAGCTTGTGGAAAGACAAATGGCGTCCACATATCGAGCATCGTCTCTTGACGGAGAAGCGCTTAACCGCAGAAGCAGATGCTATCGATGTGTTTGCCAATAACTTACAGCACTTATTAATGTCAGCGCCAGCAGGACGTAAAGTCATACTAGGAGTAGATCCTGGTATTCGCCACGGGGTAAAGATGGCTATCATCGATGCTCAAGGTCATGTAATGCTTGATAATGATGGCAAAGCAGTCGTTGCTACCGTGTATCCATTTGCTCCTGATAATAAGATGGCTGAGGCCAAAGCCGTTATCGATGAATTATTAAGTACTTATAAGGTCGATTTGGTCGCTATCGGTAATGGCACCGCAAGCCGTGAGACGGATGCGATGATAAAAGAGATTTTGGCCGCTAATAATACTCTAAAAGCCAAAGCGGTCATTGTGAACGAATCAGGCGCGTCCGTTTATTCTGCTAGTGAGCTGGCAAGCGATGAATTGGCTGATTTGGACGTTTCGGTACGCGGCGCCGTCTCCATCGCTCGCCGGCTACAAGATCCGTTATCTGAGCTGGTTAAAGTTGATCCAAAAGCGATTGGAGTCGGTCAATATCAGCATGATGTCAACCAAAACCAACTGGCAGATAGCCTCGATAAAGTCACGCAAGATAGCGTGAATGCAGTTGGGGTCGATGTCAATACCGCAAGTCCTGCGATACTGGCGCACATTGCTGGTCTTAATCGTAATGTCGCGCAGCAGATCGTCACCTACCGCAAAGAGCACGGCGCTTTTGCTAGTCGTGAAGCGCTAAAAGAGGTACCGCGTTTAGGTGTGAAAACCTTTGAGCAAGCAGCAGGATTTTTGCGCGTGCATGGCGGCGATAATCCACTTGATGCCACGGGCGTGCATCCAGAGAGTTATGAGTTAGTCAATAGCTTACTTACGCATACTAATAAAGAGCTGAGCGAGATCATCGGTAATGATGGGCTGCTAAATAGCATTGACACTAGTGCTATCGCCGCTAATGATGACAATATCAGCGTCAAAGCAATATTAGAAGAGCTTGCCAAGCCAGCTCGTGATCCGCGTCCAGAGTTTAAAACCGCAAACTTTCGTGATGATGTAAACAGTATCAAAGATCTAAGCGAAGGAATGGTTTTAGAGGGCGTAGTGACCAATGTCACCGCTTTTGGTTGTTTCGTCGATGTCGGCGTTCATCAAGATGGGTTAGTACACATCTCGCAAATGGCCAATGACTTTGTCGCTGATCCGATGAACCGTGTCAAGCCAGGTGATATCATCAGCGTACGTGTAATCTCTATTGATGAGCCGCGTGGACGTATTGGTTTTAGCATGAAGCCTGAAACCTCAAAGCCTGAGGGCCGAGTACAGTCCGCAGCAGCGGCAAAAGAGAAAGCGACGACTAGCACTGATAAGCCAAAACCTACAAGCGATAAGCGTCAAGCTAATGAGGATAAGCGCTCAGCGCCACGTGGTAAACGTAGCGACAAAGACCGTAAGACGAGTAATCCGCAAAATCGTAGCGCAAAACCAAAAGCTGAAGCGCCTAGCAAAATTGGCACCTTAGGAGCGCTATTGCAAGAAGCGGGTATCACTAAAAAAAAGTAATAAAGAAAAAGTAAGACATAAGTAATTAATTAGTACTCATGTTATTAATATAAAAAAAGGCAGCCGATGGGCTGCCTTTTTATGTGAGTAAATACTTATAAACGATTTAAGTTTTTTATTTTGATTAGCCATATATCCCTAAACAACTTACTGTACTACAATACGTCGGCTTTCGATGAACTCAACTTCACCAGGCTGGGTCGCGACAAGCTCACCGCGTCGATCTTGTATTTTTTGTTGTAAAGTATTAGGTGCAGGTGTGACACGCATATCAGCTGGAGTAATATTACCCGTTTGTACTCTCTCACCCATTAATAAAGGCTGGTCAACACGCAAGTTTGGCGACGAAGCTCTGATTGCAGCTGTGCCCTCTTGATTAATCTCGACCTCACCTGGCTGAGTAGCTAATAGCTCACCATCCGGCCCTTGTATCTTAGACTGTAGAGTATTTGGGGCAGGAGTAGTGCGCATATCAGCTGGAGTAACACTACCTGTATTATAAGCTGCAAAAGCTAAAGTTGGTAAAGCAAGCACGGCACTAATAGCAATAGATAAAATTCGAGTTTTCATAAACTAACTCCTTCAATGAATTAATATAACGGTTTTATAGTAGCCACGGTATAAAGTAGCTTCTTATATAAAGTACTAGTTATAAGACTAATCATTCAGTAATAAAAAATTAACTATTAGTGTAGTAATGTAGTTTATAGAGCTAATTGATGACTCTACTTACAAAAACTCATCAATTAGCTGAACTTAAACCCTGATGCTTTAAATTACCGTTATAGTTATTCAACGATAACGGTTCTACCCGTATTTGGGTCGATAACGCGTCTTGGTGTGTCATTATCTGGAACTTGGATAATAGGGAAGGTTTGGTTCACCTCTGTTTGTTGTAAAATAGCTGGATCGACTTCTTGGCCTACAATAGCGGTGCGTCTTCCATCTTCGATAGCGATAGCAGTACCTGAATTAGTATTAACACGCTGGATTTGATCAGCAGGAGCAACGATGACTTCTTTTACACGATAAGTCGTTGGGCGAATAACGCGTTTGGTTTCAATAACTACAGGCTCTACACTACGCTCTTCAACGATAGCAACTTGAGCTTCTGGAGCTTTGGCTTCACTAACGACAGGGGTGGGGAAAGCACTACCAAAGTGGTTATCACATTGCTGCATAGTCACACGTAATGGATTACCACTGCGATCCATATATACGTTCACGGGCATATCCGCGGCAAAAGGCACATATTTGCCTACTAGCGCTCCTGATACGCCATAACGACCATTTGACTGGCCTACGCCTAAATCACAAGCACCGGCCTCATAGTCGCTAGTACGTAAGTTGTTACTATTGACCACACTTTGAGGAATCATCACTTCAGACAAGCGCATTTTTTTGACGCTAACTTCGCCTGCACGCGGCATAGGTTTTTGATAAGTATAAGGGGTATAAAATTTGGCTGAACCGTCTTTTACGGCCATGACGCACTCATCATAGCTATCATAACCGACGTTACCATTATTATCAGTGGTCATAGCGGCATTAGCGCTAGTACCAGCCATAGCTAGCCCTGATGTGACTATTGCTGCTGTCAATATCTTGAATTTCATAAGGTATTCCTCTCAATTGCTATAATTAAATTTAACATGATTATTCTCTACTGCTAGCTTTAGCTTTATTTCTATCTCTTAAATCTTATCTCTTAAACAAGCTATGCATTGATTGTGACTAATTATTTGATTTATCTATTGCACAGCTTTGCTGTTTAATCGAGCTAGCGTGTAGACACAAATAATACTACTGGACAAATTTAATCATCGCTGTGTCATTAAGCTAACAATGTGTAGTGTTATGTATGAAAAACCCAAAAACCTATGGAGTCATTCACTTAAGTGATACGTTATTATTATTTGATAACATTACATAAAATCGTTATTCCTGACTGTTAATAAAAAACTAGCGCCAATCAAAAAGCTAACTTAAAAATATGCACTATTTATAAGGCTATCACTTAAAAAATAAAAAACCGCACTCTAATAGAATGCGGTTAATGATCATCTTTTTATAAGCATAGAGTTATAGAATTATGGTTGTAAGTTTATAAAAGCTAAACAACCAGCCGCTATATAACTAATAGTTTTACTATTATTTGTCTGCTACAACCTCAAAGCTAAGACCGGCATGCTGCTCTAAACGGTTTATTAGCTTGTCACCCATCGCTGATGCTGGTGTCCAAAAACCGCCCCCAACCTCATCGTGGCTGATATCTTGGGCTAAGCATAATGCCGACTGTGCAAGCATACGTGAGGTGCTGCCGTAGCCTGGATCTCTATCGCCCGTTACTTTGGTGTTAATAGTATCTTGGCCTTCAGCCTTACCAAAAAAGCGAATATCAAAATAGCCGTTTTCTTGCTCAGACTTAGAAGGTCCAGAGCCAGATTTGGGTAAAACATGTTTGGTCAAAAGCTCGCGGCTAGGTTTGAACATCATAGTGGTAGCAAAACCCAACAGACCAGCGCTGAGTGCGTAGCTTGTCAGCTGACCCTTGATGCCATCTTTCATCCACATCGCTTCGTCGTACTTGAAGTCTTGACCATAGTCATAACCTAACAGCTGGTTACTGCGATGGACAATACGCGTATTAATACTAGCCATCACAAAAGGAGCTAACCAGCGGTTGTGCTTACTATCGTATTCAGGCTTACTGACGTTGTTTTGACGTACATTGGGCGCGTCGCTATCATCGTTAAGCAAATAAGGATTGGCGACTTGCTTGCGGCGAGATTGGTCTTGTCCAACCTCTTCAAAAATGGTCGCCATTGAGGCAATAGTACCGCCCGACAAACCGCCTTTGGCTGCTTTTACGCGCATGTGAATCTCATTACAAACCTTATCGAACTTCTTTTGCGCTTGTTGCTGAGTGAAGTACACGCCTAAATCGGAGGGAATAGAATCAAAGCCGCATGAGTTGACAATACGTGCGCCAGTCTCTTTGGCGGTCTGTTGGTATTTATCCAGCATATCTTTGATAAATATCGCTTCACCGGTCAAATCGACATAATCAGTGCCGTGATTGGCACAAGATTTGATCAACGGCTCGCCGTATTTAAGATAAGGGCCTACCGTTGAGATAACGACTTTAGCCTGCTTAGTCATCTCATCGAGACTGGCCTCATCGTTACTATTAGCGATGATAATGTCTACATTACCCGCAGCGGCTGCACCACTGATTTCAGACTGAAGCTTTTTTAATTTTTCCTCATCACGTCCAGCGATAGCCCACTTAACCTCATTAGGCTCTGCCAAAAATTCTGCCAAGTACTTAGCCGTAATTTGTCCTACAAAGCTAGTAGCACCATACAACACCACCGCGTAAGGGCGCTGCTGCTGGTCTTGAGCTGAGGTGGTCGTTTGGTTTTGTGCAGTGTTAGCCATATTTAACTTCCTTATTTTAGAGATGATAAAGTCAGAGTGAGTAGGTATAAGTACCATACATAGTACACATAGTACTTTATGTCGTAGTGAAGAATTGTATTTAAAGAGTCAAACGCATTTAAGTCTATCTATAAAGCTACCTGCCCAGTCATTTATTATTAATCATTGCCCTGAATCGTTGCTTATTATTAGCTTTATATAAGGTCCGTATAAAGGGGTAATCAGCTACATAATTAATGCTCTAGCTACACAGATTACACAATATAGCCCAATGTTTACCAAAATGAACGTACTTAGTATTTAAAGTGCCTCGATATAGTTGCTAATCTAGCTTCATAAGCAAAGGCTATTAAATAACAGCAAAGCTTTCAAAAAGGTTAAAAATAATCTTTATAACTTAATAAGTGTTTTTATAAATTAAGATGATATTAATAAAATAGTTCTTTAACTCTATTAGGTAAAATTTATTAGGATCATCTTAATTTTAATTTGAGGAGAATGATTATGTTTCGTTGGGCTATTATTTTTGCAGTAATCGCGTTGATAGCAAGTTTATTAGGTTTTGGCGGGGTAGCAGGTCTATCTTCTAACCTAGCTTATATCTTCTTAATAGTCGCGGTTATTTTATTTATTGTGGCTTTTGTAGGCCGCAAGATGTAATCATTGATTGATTGTAAAGGTATAAAAAAACGTCCTCTTGTAGGACGTTTTTTTAGGTATTAAATCAGCTTAAATAAACTACAGTCTTTTAGGTTGAACAATATGCTGCATACGCTTAGCTAAGCGAATATCTAGACTACTGATACCGTTTGTATCATCGGTAGTTAAGCGTACTTTTACAATATTGTAGATATTTTGCCATTCAGGATAATGTTCCATTGCCTCTGCATAAAACGCCGCTTGATTCATAAAGCTAATCGCTTCAATAAAATCATTAAACTCAAAAGTTTTTATGATACTTTGACCATCAAGCTCCCAGCCTGGCAGCTCTTGCAGCTGCAAATCGACTTGTTTTTCAGATAAACTACTCATAGCAACATCCTTTATTATTATAGGGGTTACTATAGCATTTTATACTATAGCGACCCTAGTGATAGAGACCATTAACGAGTAATAAATTATTAATAATAATCGTCAAGCCCAAGGCTATCAGCATTAGCGGTACTAGACTAAATCTTGATACTCAGGATGTTTATTAATATAAGCATCCACAAATGAGCACTGTGGCACAACTTTTTTATGGTGATTGCGAGCATAGTCTAGCGCATGTTTTACTAATGCTGAGCCCACACCGCGCCCGCCTAAGGCTTGTGGCACGATAGTATGATCGTAGACCAAAGCCTCACCTCTATCTTGGTAGCTGATATAGCCTGTTTGACCCTCGATCGTAGTCTCAAAGCGGTTGGCTTGCTCATTATGATGAATCTGTATGTCATTGTTAGTTTGTTGATTACTCATAAAATACTCCTTATTTATAAATTATAATCTGCTAATAATAATGTAGTGGTACTGGGCAGATAAATCAATTTAATAAAAGTATCAAAGATGACGTAATTTGAAAGGCAAATAGTTAGTCACTAAGTTAGTAAATGACAAATAATGTAGCGCGACTCCAACGACGCTTTTGGTTGCTTTTAGACGTTTGTTAGCGTTTTGAGTCTCTAAGTAAGACAGGCGTTCAGCTTCGGTAGGCTGACTAAAATGTTGGATACGGCCAATCACTTGCTTGAGCTGATGACCAAAACGCCCAGTATTGTACGATAGGCCATATTTTTTGCAGATATCCTGAACTTGCGGGGCAATACGAGCGTAGTGATTGGCGGGCATATCTGGGAAAATATGATGCTCAATCTGATGCGATAAGTTACCGGTCAAGATATGAAACCATTTGCCGCCCTTAATATTACTAGAGCCTAGTATTTGGCGTACGTACCATTCGCCCTTATTTTCAGCCTGAATATTGGTATCTTCAAGCTGAGCATAGATATGGGCTTGATCGGTAAAATGGCCACAAAATATCACCGCCCAAGTCCATAAGTTACGAGTGATATTGGCAATAATATTGCCGCTCAAGGTACTTACAGCGCTACGCTTACCTAATAGCAGTCCAATCGTAACTGGTAGAACCACATAATCTTTGCCTACTTGCCGAGCTATTTTGGCAAATAACGCCTGCGACTTGGCTTGCATAATATCATCAAGCTGCGGCGAGTGAGCATACTCATCGGCGCTGATTTGAATATCATGAAAAGCCACAGCCCATTCAAATCCCAAAGCCAAAATAGCGGTCTTTAGTAAGTTATAACGATCCTCTGGCGACCACGGCTGCTCATCAGTGACTCGAATCAAATGATAGCCTACATCATGATCGCGACCGACGATATTGGTAAAGGTGTGATGCAAAAAATTATGCGAGTGCTGCCACAATGGGGCAGGGCAAACGATATCCCAATCAAACTTTTTACTATTTAGATGGGGATGCTGCATCCAGTCAAACTGACCGTGCATAACGTTATGACCGAGCTCCATATTATTAAGGATTTTACTAAAGCTCAACAATGAAGTGGCTAATAACCAAGTCGCAGTAGCCTTTTGCCAAGAAGACATGCGCCCTGCTACTACTAGCAAGCTACGGGCAACCAGCTCACTATAAACTACGGCACTATAGACGCGCTGAATATAACGAGCATCGTCACTATTTAAAGAGTCCATGACTTGTTTGTAGAGCTCATTTAGTTCAGTAGCTAAAGCCTCAGTCTGCTCTTTAGGTAGGTAGCTGCCAGACAAAGTAGGGTAGATAGCTGTTTTAGTTAGAGGGTCAGTAAGTGGAGTTAAAGCATTGGCTGCGTCTGTGTTGTTAAGATCACTGGATACGTGGCTAACATTGATGGTTTTAGCAACATCATGACTCACAGGAGAAATAGCAGATTTTGCAGTAAATACAGGCGGTAATAAGCGCATAGTAGTCCTTAACCGAGGCTGTTAGTAGTTATATAAAGGGATAAGTGCAGTTTATTTGAGTACGTTGACTATGGTCTATGGTCTATGGTCTATGGTCTTAGTGGTTGCCGTCGTTAAATAACGCTATCAGACAGCTAGTACCACTTCACTCATAGCAACCGTATTACAAGTTTGAATGGATTCATAACCGTTGCTACTTAGTTTGCCCGTTTGAATATTCTTGACGATACCGCTTATCTTTTGGCAGCGACAAAGCTGACAAATACCTTGTCTACAGCCATAAGGTAGACGTATCCCAGCTTGCTCAGCAGCTATCAATAAGGGGCGATCACTAATAAACTGCTGTTGGCGTCCGCGCAGATAAATCATTTGCGGCGCTACGCTATCGTTTTGAACCGCATTTTCATTTTTATCAGCATCTTTATCAGCACTGTGATTAGCCATATCAATCTTAGTACTGGCTAAAGCGCTACCAAAATGCTCGATTATAAGGTTGTTCTTTAAGGAAGGCTGATTGCTCAAAGAACAGCACTTGGTTAAAAAGGACGATTTTGATGGAGACTCGTCAGCGGGTAACTGCTGATGACGTTTATCAATCTCATCTATAGCTTGATACAGCCCTGAGAGTAGTGACTCTGAACCACAGGCAAATATTATGGTTTCTGACAAAGGTAGGGCTAATGCTAGTAAGCTCTCCGCCGTCAAATAACGGCTCCCTGCTAGATAACTACTGGTATCATTAGTATTAACGATATGATAATTAAAGGTTGCGTAGCTAGCGGCTAGGTGCTGCCAATAAGCCAAAAAAGGCGTTTGCGTTTGGCTCGTTATTTTGTTTTGCGAGCCGCGATGATAATACAGTAAGCTGACTTGCCGATTTTGGCTCAACGCCTCGGTGATTAAACCTAGCATTGGCGTAATACCGCTGCCTCCAGCTATAAACAATAAGGGTGAGCTTGAAGAGAGCGTATCTCTATCTGTCTTTTGAGCCCGATCTATCTGGCTTTGCTGTAGAGTAAAATCGCCCGCTGGCATGCTGCAAGCAAAGATGGCTCCAAGCGCTACTTGTTCCGTTAGATAATGGGAGACTAATCCCTGCGGCTTGATAGCGATAGTGATAGTAGCGCTTTTTTGGTTAGGGCTAGCAAGACGGCTCTGTGAGCAGCGTAACAAGGTATCATCAGTAATAGCCTGCTGCAACGCGTTAGGCTGTTTGGATAAGCCTATTAGTGAATAATAACGCTGATAATAAATACCTTTGATAGCAACGTTTAAACCAATATGCTGACCGCCTTGCCAACCGGTAGATGAGGCAAAAACCTGCCGACTAAAAGCTTGATTGGCCCCAAATTGTAGAGCAATCAGCTCATCGCTAAGCACATATCTAGCCTGCAAGCGTAGTCTTGGAGTAGTCAACGACCAAAAAGGCGATAACCGCGTGCTAATAAAGTTAATAAACGCGCTTTGAACAATCTCTGGGCGGTAGCCAGTAGTCATAGTTAGCCTTTTATCATCTAGTTTATCGCAGCGTTTTTTAGGATATTTATACCTTTATACTCTTTTATATTTTTATTATTAATCGAGCTTTATTAAGCTTATCTAACATAATAACCTTTATTGATTAAATTTACAGAAAAATTAATAGGTTTTTGTTAGTTTGTGAGAGACAAAGCTTTCTAAAAAGTAAGATAGAGTTGTCAGTTGATTGATAGCAGCTAAAAGTCTTAATTATGCCTTTAGCTGCTTATATTCGCTTAGTGGCACAAAGCACCTACAAAATGGTCTCTCAGCTTGCAGGGTGTTGCCGACAATGCGATAATGGCTGATAACTGATATTCCTTATCCTAAGGCATGGTAAACGTTGTTTTTGTGAGATTTTTTACTCAAAGCGCGTTTATTTGCCTTTTTTATGCAGTGCATCGGAGTGTTAATGGCTCAATATATTTACACGATGAACAACGTGTCAAAACTTGTTCCGCCTAAGCGCGAAATCTTAAAAAACATTAATTTATCTTTTTTCCCGGGTGCCAAAATTGGCGTTTTGGGCATCAATGGTTCTGGTAAGTCAACCTTGCTACGTATTATGGCAGGCGTAGATACTGAGTTCAGCGGTGAAGCTCGCGCGCAAACGGGTACTAAGATTGGCTACTTGCCACAAGAGCCGCAATTAGATGATAGTAAAGATGTCCGTGGTAACGTCGAAGATGGTATGCGTGAGGCTTTAGATGCGCTTGCTCGTCTTGATCAGATTTATGCTGAATATGCTGAGCCTGATGCCGACTTTGATAAGCTTGCCGAAGAGCAAGGCAAGATGGAAGATATCATTCAATCTTGGGACGCGCACAATCTAAATAACCAACTGGAAAAAGCCGCTGATGCGCTACGTCTGCCGCCTTGGGACGCTGATGTGAGCAAACTATCGGGTGGTGAGAAGCGCCGCGTAGCCTTATGCCGATTGCTGCTATCACGCCCTGATATGTTACTCCTCGATGAGCCAACTAACCATTTGGATGCTGAATCCGTCGCTTGGCTTGAGCAGTTTTTACAGAACTATAGCGGTACTATCGTTGCTATTACCCATGATCGTTATTTCTTGGACAACGTTGCCCAGTGGATTTTGGAGCTCGACCGTGGTCATGGCTATCCGTATGAAGGTAACTATACTGAATGGCTTGAGCAAAAGAACACGCGCTTAGAGCAGCAAAATAAGCAAGAAGAGTCCTTTGCTAAAGCACTGAAAAAAGAGCTTGAGTGGATACGTAAAAATCAAAAAGGTCAGCAAGCCAAGTCAAAATCTCGTGTCCAGCGTTTTGAAGAGCTGAACTCAACGGAGTTTCAAAAGCGTAATGAGACCTCAGAGATTTATATTCCGCCCGGTCCGCGTTTGGGTAATAAAGTCATCGAGGTGAACAACATCTCCAAATCCTTTGGTGATCGCTTGCTGTATAAAGACCTGAGCTTCAATGTGCCAGCGGGCGCTATCGTCGGTATTATTGGTCCAAATGGCGCGGGTAAAACCACGCTATTTAATATGATTACTGAGCGCGATACCCCCGATACCGGTTCTGTCGACTTGGGCGAAAGTGTGAAAGTCGCTTATGTCGGTCAGGTGCGTGATAATCTTGATGATAATAAAACCGTTTGGGAAGAGGTCTCTGATGGTTTAGATATCATCACCGTAGGCGACTATACCACGCCTAGCCGTGCTTATATTGGCCGCTTTAACTTTAAGGGCTCAGACCAACAAAAGCATGTTGGTCAACTCTCCGGTGGTGAGCGTAACCGTTTGCAATTAGCCAAAACCTTGAAGCAAGGCGCTAACGTACTATTACTCGATGAGCCCTCAAACGACTTGGATATCGAAACCTTGCGGGCGCTTGAGGACGCTATTCAAGTGTTCCCAGGTACGGTAATGGTAGTCTCGCATGATCGCTGGTTCTTGGACCGTATCGCCACCCATATCTTAGCGTTTGAAGAAGAAGGTCCGATTTGGTTCGATGGTAACTATACTGAGTTTGAAGCTTATCGCAAAAAGACCATGGGTGATGACGCAGGGCCTAAGCGCATGAAGTATAAGAAGATTACTAGCTAAATTAACAGTAGCTTAATTGATCATCATTGTTTTATAGACAAAAAGACCGCTAATACATTAGCGGTCTTTTTGTTGGGTGCTATTTTACTAATTTCAAAATCAGGCCTTTAGCTGTTTGGTTTTAACGCTTACGCCCAAATTTACGCTGCTTTTTATTGCTAATCTCAGTGATAGCGTGAGCAATCTCTTTTTCATCAAGACTAGCCACTTGCTGTAATATCTGCATCATATCAGGCGTTAAGATGTACTTAGCATGATGGGCGATGTTATTGATCCGCTGATCAAAGGTTAATACGCCAGTCTCTTCATCCTTTTGCAGATAGTTAAGACGAATCAGCGCGTTAACGAAGCTAGTAAAGAGCGAGCGGTCAAAGAAATCAGGGATATCATCAGCGTAGAGCACAGACAGACGCTGACCTAGTAGATGACACAGATCAACCACTTCGCTCTCCGTAAGATTACCCGAGCCTTGCTGTGCCAGTAAAGCAAGGGTCATAAAGTAGCGCTCAAGGCTTTGTTCTACTGGCGTGGCAAGTACTTGTAGCTGTTGATAGCGGCTACTATTAGCGGCAGGAGCGCTCAAAAAGTCATCCTCGAGCTCTACAATTAGACCATGCTCAATTAAATTATCAATCTTTTGATCGAGTACAGCTTGCAGGCCATGCGCAGGATAATACAAGAACAGCTCGCTCTGTAAAAACGGATACAGCTGTGAGACGATATTATCAAGGCGACTACGCTTAATGCGGCCATTGCGAGCTACTAACGCCGCCAAAAAGGATAATAAAATAAAGACATGCAGAATGTTATTACGAAAATAGCTCAGTAGCGCTGCTTGCTTGCCAGCAACCTGAATAATATCGCCTAGGATATGCGGTATACGCTCAATGAGCTTGAGCTTAATACCATAATCGATAATAGCTTGCGGACTCATATCGGTGACGATAGTATCATCAGCATAAGGCAGATGCCGCGCGATACCTTGATACAGAGCAATCTGTTCGCGGCAGATGACTTCATCGAGCGCCGCTTTAGGTGCTGATAATAGCACTAGCGATAATAGCGACACTGGATTGACCACTGCCGCCTTATTGATGTGCTGCATGATTTTGACACCGATATTATCCACCATAGCATTGGCTTTTTTATCGAAAGGCGTATCAGTACGATCCGCAGGCAAGCTATCGGCCTCTAC
Source organism: Psychrobacter sp. (assembly GCA_029267175.1). Lineage (GTDB taxonomy): Bacteria > Pseudomonadota > Gammaproteobacteria > Pseudomonadales > Moraxellaceae > Psychrobacter. Next base: position 27,885 of record JARIDJ010000029.1, read on the forward strand.
ATCGAACTTGACTAAAAAGTCGCTCAAATGTAGCGGAGTGCCAAAGCTTAAATGTACATTACCAAAGATACGCTCAATTTTGCGAGACACTTTTAATAGGCCAATCAGCGATTCAGACTCTTTAGGCTTGCCTTTGAGCTCACCAATATAGGTGCCGCCCTCCATAATACGCTCGTAGCCAATGTAGGTTGGGATAAATACCACCGGCTTGTTGGTGCGGCGTAGCTGACTGTGTACGGTCATCGCTAGCATGCCCATCTTTGGCGGTAGCAAGCGCCCTGAACGTGAGCGTCCGCCTTCTATAAAGTACTCGATCGGGGTATTACGGCTGATGAGCGTATGCATATATTCGCGCAACACTGCCGTGTATAGTGCGTTACCACGAAAGCTACGACGAATATAAAAAGCTACTGCGCCGCGAAGTAAAGAGCCCAAAACTGGAACGTCTAAATTATCGCCTGCCGCCACATAAGGAATACTCAGACCACGCTTGTAGATGACATAAGATAGCAGCATATAATCGATGTGGCTACGATGACAAGGCACATAGATAATCTCATGATCAGTCGCCAAGGCACGCACGCGCTCAAAATGATGCACTTCTACGCCATCATAAAGCTGTGTCCAAAGCCAGGTCAAAAAGCGCTCAAAAACACGAATGATAGGGTAGGAGTAATTATTAACCATCTCATTAGCGTAGCCGCGCGCGATATCACGCGCCTGATGCTCGGTCACGCCGGTCTCTGTCGCTTCTTTTTCGATAGCGTGCTTGATAGCAGGCGAATAAATCAGCTTATCGACCAGATTGCGTCTATCAGATAAATCAGGGCCTAACATACTAGCACGCTGCTTATCTAAGTAGACATCTAGCTGATATTGCAAGCTACGCAGCAGCTCACGATTGGCATCGGCTACTGGTATCAAGGCTTGGCTAGAGTCAGTGGTCGATTCAGACACCGATAGCGAAGCGCTAGATGTCGGGCTTTGAGGAGCACTTCCCTTATCCTCTGAAAGCTGCTTTGAGGTTTTGGCTAAATTGGTTGCCAAATCCGTATTTTCCATGGCCTGCTTTATAGGACTGTCAGCCAAATCATTAGTATTAACTATAGAGCTATTATTGCTAGTAGCGGCGCTAGCAGACTCATCTAACCCCTCGTTCAAGCTCCTATAAATAATAGTACGCAAATCCTGCGCGGCATGGAACTGTACAAAGGTATCGCGTCCCATCACTCCGATATTAAAGAGCTGCTTGGTAAAGCTAGGATCTTCCCAGTTATCGGTCATCAATAACTTAAATAAAGAGTCCTCTTTTTCAGGAGCGCGGCCCCAAAGGATAGAGACTGGAATCAGTCTTATTTTTAGCTCAGGGTTTTGTAAGGTAGCAGCGACAAGGCGAGCTAAGCGCGGTGACAGCTGCTCATCGCTAGCTTTGGGATGATGCAAAAAGATAATAGCCGCGTTCTCATCGATATTGTGAGCGGCGTCTTTTACTCCAACCAGAGCTGGCGGCAACTTATGCTCTCCAGTCTGCAAATCAATAAGAATACTGTTGGAGCGTGAATAATCTTGTAGCACATAAAAGGTTAGGATTTGCTCGTCGTCATTAAGTACTGGCAGCTCGCCAAGCAGCTTAGGCTTTACGCTAATACTAAGAGCTTGACCTGATAGTTTGCGATAGATCTGGCTAATGGGCGCTTTACTATAAGAGGTGTTTACTAGTCTATTATTATCAGCGTAAACATCGCTATTTTTATCAGCTTGTGGCTTAGTTTGATCGGTGTCTTTATGAGCAGTTGGGCTGTCATGGTTGTCAACGGCTTGCGATCTTAGTAGGCGTTTTTTTAGGAAACGGGGTATCATAATTAAAAGTCATATTCTGCAAAATGTAATGTGCTTATGATGCCACAAAAGCAGACAAAGCGATATATATCCTCAGTATCTGTATTAGTAACTGCATTAGTATCTGTATTTTAGAGGACTGATATCTAAGCTAAAATAATGGACTCTAAAATAGTTTTTATACCTCAATTTTAACCCATAATGTGAACGACTATGACCCCTGCTATCAACCTTGCCAAACAGCAAAAACTCAACTATAAAATCCATGAGTATACTCATGACAGCGCTGCTGCCTCTTATGGCTTAGAGGCAGCTGAAAAATTGGGCGTTGCCGCTGAGCGTGTGTTTAAGACTTTAGTAGTAAAGACGGATAACGGAAAATTAGCGGTTGCAGTATTGCCAAGTGATCATACCCTCAATTTCAAAAAAGTAGCCAAAGCGCTTAGTGCTACTAAGAACTTAGCTTGCAAAAAAGTACAAATGGCAGAGCCTAAAGAGGTCGAGCGTAGTAGCGGCTATGTGCTAGGCGGGGTTAGCCCATTAGGACAAAAAAAGCGCTTAGTCACGCTAATAGACAGCAGTGCAAAAAATCACCCGACAATATACGTCAGTGCAGGGCGGCGTGGTCTAGAGATGGAGCTTGCCGCTACCGAGCTTGCCGAGACTCTACGGGCGCATTTTGCTGATATTGTAGATAATTAACTTTTGGCTGGGTTGAGACAGGGTACTAAATAAGCTTTTGCTAAAGCTTAAACGTGCTAAAATTTTGGCAATGCTAAAGTAACTACGATTAACAAGGATAAATGCTATGCCGCATCTCACTATTCAAGCGACTCCTAATGTCAGTATAGAGCGCCCTGAAACGCTACTAAAAGCGCTCAATCAAGCTTTATGGAATAGCGGTCATTTTGCTAAGCCTACTGATATTAAGGCTAGATTATTACCCGTAGATACTTTTTTGGTTGGGATTGAGGATGATGAGCAAGAGTATGGCTTTATCTACGCGCATCTTAAGCTGATCGTTGGACGCGATATTGTTGCTCGTAATCAGCTGGCTGAAATCCTAGTCACCACCATAGAACAAACCCTTAAAGAGGATCAGTCAGGCCGCGCCGCGCTACAGATATGCGTGGAAGTAGAAGAGATTAGCGCTATTTATCACAAAAAAATGTTCAATCTCTAAGCTCTATCACAGTTTTTTATAAGCTTAATTCTTGTATTTCAGTTTATTCCTCTATAGCTACTGACATAACGATTCGCTAGCGTATTTGGGTAGCACGATGACCTCAGCGCTGTAACCAGCGGTTTTGCCTTGGGTCGCCATCAGATTGCGTGCTATTCGCAATCGATAATTACCATTAGCAGGCAAGCAGCCTTGATAGATAATGCCGCCTTTAGTGCCGTCCTGTTCGCCATTAGGCTTATGTAGCACGCCCACATTGGCCGTCTCGCTAGTACCAGCAAGCGGCGAGAGATTGATAATGGCATATTGATGCCTATGAGCTGCAAATTGATACCAGTGCTCGTTTTGTTTTGGGCTTAGCTTGCCACTAATAGTAGTACTGACGCGGCCTTTAGCAAATTTTATAGCAGTAGCATTAGAGGCGGTATTAGCAGCAGTGCTAGCATTACTATGAGTCGTTGCAAGCATAAATAGCGCAGTCACAAAAGCGACTCTTAGAGGGATTATAGAGAATGAAAGGTGAGTGCCTTTAGTTGACATAATTAGCTCCTATTTTTATTATTTGTTATCAAAAATAAATTATAACTTTATCTTTAATCACAAAAAAAGCGCCTAATCTTATATTAGACGCTTTTGTTTTATTAACTATTCAAGTTCGATAACAAAGGTTTGTTTTAGTCCAAAAAGGCAAAGCTATCGATGTCCATAGCGGTCATACTTTCGCTTGGCGCTACCATCGCTTCGGCATGGCCTGAGGTACGCGGTAATAGCTTGTCAAAGTAAAATTCAGCGGTCTGGATTTTCGCTTTGTAGAATTCTGGTGCTTCAGCCCCGCCATTTTCAAGCTTGTCATAAGCCACTGCCGCCATACGGGCCCAGTGATAGCCCATCATCACATAGCCTGAGTACATTAGATAATCATCAGAGGCCGCTGAGATGATCTCACGATCCTTACGCGCCATCAACATCAAACGTACCGTTAGCGTGTTCCACTCAGCACATAGCTTAGTCAAAGCCCAAACGAATTTGCGCATATCTTTATCTAAAGCATACTCGCTGCACCACTTCATAATGCTAGACGTATAATCGCGGATGATTTTACCTTTCGACTGCAAGATAACTTTACGGCCTAGTAAATCTAGCGCCTGAATCCCGGTAGTACCTTCGTACATAGTGGCAATGCGAGCATCACGAGCGATCAGCTCCATACCCCATTCTTTGATATAACCGTGACCACCATAAACTTGCTGGCCATGCTTCGCCGCTTCAATACCAAGCTCGGTTAAGAAGCCTTTTAGGATTGGGGTATAAAAGCCTAATTTGTCATCCCATTTTTCAAACTCAGCATCATCGCCATTAGCGATACCTTGCGACATTTTATCCGCATAACGCGCAGAATGATAAATCATCGAGCGACCGCCTTCGGCAAAGGCTTTTTGGGTCAATAGCATGCGGCGTACGTCGGCATGATGAATGATAGCATCGGCTACTTTTTCAGCATCTTTAGTCCCTGACAAGGCGCGCATAGAGCGACGATCTTTGGCGTAAGGTAGCGCGTTTTGGAAAGCCAGTTCGGTATGAGCAAGACCCTCAATACCCGTACCAATACGCGCGGTATTCATAAAGGTAAACATCGCTTTTAGACCACGGTTTGGCTCACCAATCAAAAAAGCCGTCGCTTCATCAAAGTTGAGGACACAAGTCGCTGACGAGCTGATACCCATTTTGTGCTCGATAGAACCACAGCTGACGCCATTGCGCTCGCCCACTTCGCCTTCCGCGTTTGGCAGGAATTTTGGCACGATAAATAACGAGATACCGCGAGTACCACCCGGGGCATCCGGTAGGCGAGCTAGGACGATATGGACGATGTTTTCAGTTAAGTCGTGCTCACCGCTTGAGATAAAAATCTTAGTGCCAGATAGTTTGTAGGTGCCGTCTTCTTGTGGAATAGCTTTTGACTTCACTTGACCCAAGTCAGTACCACAGTGCGGCTCAGTTAGACACATAGTGCCCGACCAAGAGCCTTCGACTAACTTATGCAAGTAAGTCTCTTTTTGCTCCTCAGTACCATATTGCATCATAGTATTGATACAACCAGTCGATAGACCAGGATACATAGACCAAGGCCAGTTAGCAGTACCGATGATCTCAGCTTTGATCAAGTTAATAGACATCGGCAAGTTCATACCGCCGTAAGCTTCAGGATAGGAGATACCTTGCCAGCCGCCCTCAACAAACTGAGTATAAGCCTCTTTAAAGCCTTTTGGGGTCGTGACCACGCCATTGTCAAAATGACAGCCTTCTGCATCCGCTGGTTGATAGATAGGTGACAGCACGTTTTCGGCAAAGTCTGCCATACCCTGCAAAATCATATCTACGGTTTCAGGATCGGCGTTTTCGCCATTATCTAAAGTTTTGTAATGGGATTGAAAGTCAAACACATCATTTATCAAAAACTTAATATCACGCAAAGGAGCTTTGTAAGTTAACATAGTCATTCTCTTTTATAAGTTGAGACCAGCAGTCGATGACTAGATCATTTAATCCATCTCGAGTGGTTGGCTGCAAAGTTTATTAAATTGAGCTTTTAGTGACTAAGGATATGTCACTAAAAATTAAAAATAGCTTTAGTAGCACAAAATTATAAGGGCAATAATAAGCTCAGTATAAAGGGTATAAAGCCACAAATATACTATATATAACTAATATTCATGTTGTAAGTCTTTTTTTATTACCATTTTTTATATATAGCTAATCATATAATAGCTAGTTGCTAGAGTTTACAGAACAGTTAGAGGTTTTTTTGATGTCCTCAGTACCACCCCGTAACTCTACTTATAAACGATTGATGCAGCGCTGGCTTATGGTTATAAAGCGTTTGATTAGTGGCGAGCTTGAGCACCTGCTAACCGTAAACCAAAGTCGTAGGCCATGGCATATGCCTATGGTTGCCGCTATCGCTATTAGTTTTCCGATATTTATAGGCGCTTATTTTGATTCGATATCATCCGGTATCAAGGCTTCACTAGGAGCGATGGTGATTTTGAACTTGCCGTTTACTGGATCATTGCCGCAGCGTTTGGTTACGGTGATGGCTTGGGGCTTTGCGATGTCCTTATGCTTTGCCTTGGGCTTAATCGCGCAGCAAGTCGCTGTTATAAAGGTTCCGGTTTTTGCGCTGATAGCTTTTGCCATTGTAGTATTGGGTCGTTATTACAGCCAGCCACCGCCAGCGGGTCTGTTTGTGATGATGTCGACGGCTATAGCTTTGTTCATTCCGGTTTCTTTATCGCAGATATTATCAGCGACAGGTCTGGTGATGCTCGGTAGCGGCTTTTCGCTAATAATGGCGCTATTATATTCGCTGTTTTTATTAGCGACTCGTCCACGCACTGCGCTACCTCGTGATAGCTATCAGCCAGAGACCATCAGTGAGAGTATTATGGTGGCAGGTTTTGTCAGCCTAGCGTTGTCCATCGCATTACTGCTACAGATGTCCTATCCCTATTGGGCGGCAGTGAGCTGCTTTATTATTATCCAGGGCATTCATCTGCGCACGATGTGGGTCAAGCAGTTTCATCGCCTGCTCGGTACTTTGATAGGCATGGGACTGGCCGCTTGGATGCTCTCTTGGCAATTATCCTCATGGCAAGTGGCTACGGCTATTTTTATTATGATGCTTGGTATCGAGTCATTAGTGGATCGTCATTATGGCCTTGCGGTGATCTTAATCACGCCGCTTACGATATTTATCGCCGAATACGGTAGTGGTCTGCCGCTCTCTAAGCAAATTTATCAACAAGTCATTCAAGCACGAATGCTAGATACCGCGCTTGGCTGCTTAGTAGGTATCAGTGGTGGTCTCGCTATGCAGTCCTCATTACTACGCTTGCCTTTGGAACGTTTAGAGCGTCGATTATTACAACGCTTTGGCACTGACCCTAAGGATTAAGCTAAAAATAAGGCTAAAAAAATAAGGCTAAAATTTAAAAGGGCAGTTATATTTTATAATGCTATAGCGACTAGGAGGATAATGTTTGTGTCGCTGCTATCACCTCTACCTGATGTCCGGTCCAACGCTCAAAGCTAAGCGCCGCTTGATTGATAAGCATACCGTAACCATCAGAGACTATCGCGCCGCGCTGTGCGAAGTGCTGCAAAAACGGCAAGTCGCGTCCATACATCATGTCATAAGCATAATGGCTGTTAAGATCAGCGGCTAGCGGTAAGCTTGCCTCGCTCAGACCGATGGAGGTGGCATTGATAACTAGATCAAAGTCACCGGTCAACTCAGGGGTGAGACAAGTGGCAATGCTATTTTTCCTACTATGCTGCTCAATGGTTTGACTGGCAGCGCTAAGCTCGGCAACTAAGGTTTGCGCTTTACTCAACGTGCGATTCGCTAGGGTCAATGAGCCAATACCGGCTTGAATTAAGGGCAATATCACGCCGCGCGCCGCGCCGCCTGCACCAATGATAGCTACGCGCGCGCCATCAAGAGGCCAGCCTAAGTGGATAATATGATTGACTAACCCTTGACCATCGGTATTATCCCCATAAACCGCGCCGTCTTTTATTGACAAGGTGTTAACCGCTCCTGCCACGCGAGCATGCTCAGACAAACCGCCTTGGGTTTGACAATAGGCAAAAGCGATCTGCTTAAAGGGTACGGTAACATTAGCACCGACACCGCCGCCATGAAAAAAAGCCTCAACGACCGCCACAAAGCTTGCCTCATTATCCGGACAATACTGACGCTGATAGCTAATATCGATATGGGCTTGAGTGGCAAACACTTGGTGTATTTGTGGTGACTTACTGTGACTGATGGGATTACCAATAACGATAAAATGCTGAGTCATATCTAAAATCCTGTCGTTACTACTGTATTAAAGGGAGTGGCAAAATCTGCGGCTCAGTTATCATAAGCGATAGCGGCTTGTGGCACAAATTTGGCTTGCAAAGCGTTAGCAATCGACAATAATATTAACAAATCTGTAGCCCCTCAAAGGGGTATCAGTAACGTAAAAGCTAGTCAAGGCTACAGCAGTTCGGTAAACTGTGCTCATCAAAGTTTTGGTAAAATCCCATTCATAGTAACTGTGTTTGATGACTTTTAACTTTTTGATGTCTTTTATAGTCAATATTTTCAAATAAATGAGTAAATTGCCCATGTGGAATAAAAGCCTTCAACCTTTGATGGTTGGTGTGATGATGATAGCTGGCGTGTCTTTGAGCGCTTGTAACAACTCAAGCCAAGACGTCGAAGCCGAGACCAATACCACAACCGAACCAGTGGCTAGTGATGACACCAACACCTCTGATAAAGCGGCCAATAGCGCTGACGCCGATGGGGTAGCTCCTGAGCAGGGAGTGCCAGTCAGCTATAATGTCGCTAGCTGGGGTAAAGACTCGGTCAAGCCGGTCAGCCTTGATGAGTTGGAGGATATTCAAAAGACTTTTGGTAAAGTGGTCACTACTGACAAAAACAGCCTCGATTATGCCAGTAATCCGGCGACCAAATACCGCTTTATGAAAGCCGATGCTCCTTATTTGGATGTTATCGATTCTCAAAAATATCTAGAGCTGGGCTGGTATTATGCCAATCCAACCGATACTGAGGAAGAAAAGAAGATTAGTGAGGAGCATGCCAAAAAAGCTTATAAACTAGTGCGGCAGCTCATGGGCGATGAGGGCGGTCAGATACTATCTGAGATGCTCAATGGTCAAATCATCAAAAATAAAACGGCTGGCGGCCAAAAGATAGAGCTGGCTAAATGTGAGTTTTATAGCTGTATGATTATCTTCAATAAGTCGCAGGCACAGGTGAGTGAAAGCTAAGCGGTGAGTCCTTATAGTAGCAACAATAGTCAAAATCTTGAGGCTAATAGCGATAGCTGGTATTGCCTACAGTCGCCCTCAGCTACCGCTAAGCAAACTAATTCGGCGTTAGCTTCCCCAGCGCTATCATCGCCCTCACTGTCATTAGACAATCGCGGCTTGGCTTACGCTGATGGTTTTTTTACCACTATGGCTATCACTGATGGCAAGATATTGTGGGCGGATTATCATTGGCAACGGCTGGCTAGTCATGCGCGTGCGCTGCAGCTGGATATCCCCAAACCCAGCCTATTGTCAGAGTTAAACTGTTACGCTAAGCAATTACAGCAAGGGGTGATGAAAGTCATCATTACTCGTGCTACCCAAAGTGTGCGTGGTTATGGCTTTTGCACCAATGCAGAGGGTAGCGCTTGCGAGATTTGGCTAAAGATTATGCCTGCTAATAAGCAAACCATTAGTCAGCCTATTCATCAAGCTACATTACGCCTAGCAAATGATTGCAAAATTACCTTGCAGCCGCCTACTACCGCTATCTGTCTAACCTCGCAATTGGCTTGGCTGCCGCCGACTTTAGCGGGTCTAAAGACCCTTAACCGTCTCGACAATGTGCTAGCTAGTGGTGAGCTGCAACGTCTAAAAATGAGTGCGGTAAGCTCGCTAGCCGATACATCCGTTATTGGTGAAGGATTAGTGCGCGATATGACGGGTAATTGGGTCGAGGGCACGATGAGTAATGTCTTCTACCAGTTATCGACATTGACCACTGCTAGCGACTATATTCAAAATAATGCTATAAAGAATAACGCTCATTATCTCACCAGTGGTCAATGGTACACGCCGCCGATGACCCAATCGGGTGTCGCGGGCGTCATGCGACAAGTCATTATCGATAGCTTATCCAACACTGAAAATCCAGTGATTATTAGATCATTGCCGGACGAGGACTTGCCGAAACTAAGCCAACTGTTCTTTTGCAATGCAGTGCGTGGGATTATGCCTGTGACGGCGCTTACTTTGCTTTTGGGGGAAGTGGTTGAGTTCAATTAATCACTCATTCCACTTCAAAGATATTAAATTCAGTCTCTATCAAATCATCATAATTTAATTCAATATCTTCGTTTCTATACCTCTGTTTTGCCTGCATAATCGCTGAAGAATCATCCTCAGCTTTTATTGCTATGATAGCGCTCATCGTTTCGACTATCTCTATCTGATAAGTCTTTAATACCTTTTCGTTTGTCATCACTGCTCTGCCTTTTGCTAGATACTGTGCTGGTGATCGTAGCAAAAGTAACTGGGAGAAGTGATCGTCTTTTGTTAACTATGCTTGTGCATTGACGCTAATCGATCAATGCTATGGTCTTTAACAAAGGATGATATCTAATGCGCGCAATTTATGAAGAGCAAAGAATTCCGCTACAAATTCGTCGATTAATGATCTTCACCAAACTATGCCGTAAGGCTAGAAGCTATCCTAACGAGTTTGCTTATCTGAATACTAAGACAGAACTTGCTCTTAAGGTTGTTTATTTTGAGAGAAGTAACAGATATGTAGCCTATGGCGGCGTATTTGATTATGCGCATACTAGGAGAGAAATATTAGAAAAAGAGATAGATAAAATTCATCATGAAGAATTGGTAATGTGTGCAATAATTATCAAAGCTCAAGCTTTTACTAATCCTGTACGCACACCATTAGCGTTATTATGGCAGTGGAATAAACAGGTAAAAAATAAACCCTGTAACTATGTTTATGACAATCCTCATCATTTTTTTGCCGTTAATGATGAGTTAGAGAAGGACTATCTACCACATGAATATCATAAACATCTATTAGCGATTAAAAACCTGCCTCTTTGGGATGATGTGTAAATCAATATAACTTCCGATATTTACCACGACCCAAAAATTCAATAATACCTTTGTCCCGTAACACTTGTAGCTGTTGGCGGATTTTGTCTTTGATGTGATTATTGTCAGGATGCTTAAGCTGTAATTCATCTGTAAAAATATAAACTTGCTGCAATGAAAACTTGTCATCAAGTCTATCAATACATTGCCAAAGATCTAATGTCCAACCGCGTGAGTCTAGCGATTGCTGCCGTAAAAAAAGCGTTTTTTGAAATTGCTGAGTGACATTTTCGCGCGGAATTATCTTTTCGTCTTTGACTAAAAAAACTTTCCCAGAACTAGGTACTTTACGTAAATCAATATTACAGCCAACCCAACCTGCGCGTTTAGCTGTGGCTGACAAGGGCTTACGTTTGATAATAATGTCAGGCTTAAAAAATTGCTTAGGGATAATTAAAAAGTTGTTAACCATAAACTGTGCTGAATAAGTCAAAAAGAAAAAACTGGGATTATCCTCACTGTTGATACGCTCAATCATAGTGTCATAAGCGCCGTCATTAATGATTTGACTTAGCTTGTCCTTTTTACTTTTTAACTCAAATTGTTCGCTACAATTATCACAATAAAAATCAGCGACAGGCTTGTTATTATCAAATTCAGCTAAAGGCTGAGCGCTACAATTTGGACAATAGCTTTGCTTAGCGACCCAATCTTCGCTCAATACTCGGATAATTTGGCTAGGGGATTTATAGGTACTAGCAAGCTGTCGATTGAAGTTTAAATCCATAATGAGCGTTCTTTATTTTGAGTGTTATCGATATAATAATAGCTATTAAGCCATAAAATTTGCCACAAACCCTAAGATATTTCACAAGCTAAGCAAATACCATTGAAAAGCACACGGTTCAATGCTAAATTCTAGCAAACTTCTGCCTTTGAGTTGCCATGAGCACGCCAACACCCGAAAACCCTGCCAACAAGCCTGATGATAATGCCGCTACTGAGCCAAACGCCGAGGTTGATGACTCATCAACCATAGAGCCGACCGCTACGCATAATGATAGCGATGACTTGGACAAAGTGCCCGCCACCGATGTGTCATTGATTAGTGGTAGGAGTAAACCCAGGCGCTACAAAAAAGACAATCAATCATTTTTTATGCAGCGCGGCTACCAGATATTATTAGTGCTAGGGCTCATTGCCGCCTTTTTATTGGTTATGGTTTATCAGACGTTGTTTGGCCGTATCACTCAGCCGGCCCAAAAAGTCACTATCGGCGCAGGCGATACCTATTATGGCTTATTGGCGCAGTGGCAAAAAGAGATTCCGCTGTTTTCTGCCAGTATTGCCAAGCTCTATATCAAGTCGCAAGTCGATGGCCCACTGCATGCTGGTATCTATCCATTGCCTGAGAACCCAACGATTGCAGAAGCCATACATATATTAGGCCAGGGCGCAAAAGTAGCGATGGTAAAAGTACAAGTCATCGAAGGTAAAACCGCAAGCGATCTGTATCAAAACTTGCGTGATAATGAGGGTATCGTCAAAGAAGTATTAGTCGATGGAGCCGACAATGCTAGTATTGCTGAGGCCTTGGATTTGGTTGGGATATTGCCAGAGTCGGTGACGAGTAGTAGCGATCCTATTGTCAGCTATAATTTGGAGGGCTGGTTTACACCAGACACTTACTACTATGGTGAAGGCGCGACCGACAAGCAAGTATTAACAGATCTCTATAAGCGTCAACAGCAAGCCTTGACAGAGGCGTGGGAAAATCGCGCGCCAGATCTACCTTATGATAGCCCTTATGAGGCGTTGATTATGGCCTCTATTATCGAAAAAGAAACCAGCGTTAGCGATGAGCGTCCATTAGTGTCAGCGGTCTTTAATAATCGCTTAAAAATGGGCATGCGCTTGCAAACCGATCCAACTATTATTTATGGTATGGGCAGCCGCTACGATGGTAATATTCGCCGTAAAGATATCGATGAAAAGACCGGCTATAACACTTATCAGATCGATGGCTTACCGCCAACGCCAATATCGCTACCATCGCCTGCCTCTATCGATGCCACTTTGCATCCTGCCGATAGTCAAGCTCTATACTTTGTGGCGACCGGTACCGGCGGTCATAAATTTACCAATAGCTTAGCGGAGCATAACAAAGCGGTGCAAGAGTACCTAAAGGTTATGCGCGAAAAAAAGGCACAAACCCCGCCTAGTGAATAAAACTAGTCTTTAATAAGCTTTGATAAAAACTACCATTAGCTTAATATCTTAAGGAAATACGTGAAAACAGTAGGTCGATTTATTAGCTTTGAAGGCACCGAAGGGGTAGGCAAGACTACTGCTATCGACAGCTTGTGTCAGCGTTTGCAGGCAGCCGGTATCGACTATATTCGTACTCGTGAGCCGGGCGGTAGCGCATTTGCCGAGCGCCTACGCGAGATACTATTAGATCCGGCTACTGACATCAATGATGATACCGAGCTATTACTACTGTTTGCCGCGCGCTGTGATCATTTGCAGCAAGTTATTGTGCCTGCAATGCAGCGCGGGTCGTGGGTGATCTGTGATCGCTTTACCGACTCTACCATCGCCTATCAAGGCTATGGCCGAGCGGACGGTGATAGTGAGGTTTTGGCAAAGATTGATAGCTTAATTGAGCAATTTATTACGCCGTTACCTGAGCTGACGCTATGGTTAGATCTGCCAGTACTAGAAGGTATGATTCGTGCAGGCAAACGCAGCGCTGCTGATCGCTTTGAGCAACAAGCGATGGATTTTTTTACTAGAGTCTATGCTGGGTTTAGTACGCTGGCTGCGCAGTATCCTGAGCGTATCCAGCGTATTGACGCCTCGGGTAGTAGTGCCGAAGTAGAAGCGCGGATTTGGCAGACGGTACAGAACAGCTTTGATTTGCTTTAGTCCTTATCTAGCAAAAACGCCAACTTAACTCCATAAGTTGGCGTTTTTTTGGTCAGTTGTAGGCGAGTGATAAAAGTTATTTAGCGTTGTCTTTATCATCACTGTTTTTATCAGTATTTTCAGTCTCAGCCTCAACATGACTACTGCTATTATCGCCACTATCAGGGAAGCGGTTAGGGTCAAGCGAGCCCGACTTAGTCTTTGGCGCGCGGCCACTGACATTGGTTACGGTTTCAGTCTTTACCTTGATCGCTGTATTATCCGCTTTGCCGCCTTTAGCAGTATTGTCAGCTAGATTGGCTTCTTTGCTTGTCTGCGCTACTGGCTGAGTATTATCAGCAGTATTTGCTGCTTGAGAGGCGCTAGCTGCTGCGGCTACCTCGTTTGCTTGCTTATCACTATCGATAGCGACTTCTGCTACTAGCTCTTTTTCTTTACGTTTTTCAGGTGCCTTATAGTTGGCTTCAAAATCAGCATCAGCGGCAATACGAGCCTGCTCTTGTTTAGCCGTGACATCTACTGGCTTGGGCTGTACCTCATCATCAACTACTAAAGCAATAAGCTTACGATCTTTGGAGACTGTGCCATCGAATCTATCAGTGATGACGTGCAGCTTACCTTCTTTATCAATAGTATATAGCGGTACAAATTGCTTATTATCGGCTTTATATTGCTCAAAGCTATAGCTATCAGTGATGTTAGTGATCTTAATTTTGGCTTTTTTGGAGAGCATGCTGGCAAGCTTAGTATAAGTCACATCTTTACCAAACAGCCACTGCGAGCTGAAGTTTGACTGCTTATCATCGCGCTCGCTTTTGACTTTCTCTTCACTGAACTTGAGGCGATATAGCTTACGCTCACCAAACTCATGACGATAATGAATCTCAGATAAAGTGTTCATCTCTTTATCCATACTCATGGCAAACAGGTGGCCAATACCAATCAGATCAAGATGATGATCGGCGTGATCGGAGATAGGATTACCAAAATAAGTGCGCAGACCACTCATACGGGCGCGCGCGATATTGGTATAGTTATTATGAGCCACGATGACATCGAAGCCTTGCTCTTTTAAGGAGGTGGCGACCAATAGCGCGATAGGGTTGGAGCCGACAATCAAGATACCATTGGTCTCAGGCTCACGGACGCCTAGCAAGTTGCCAACGAATTTGGCACCCAAGCCCTGAATCATCACTGTACCGATAATCACCATAAATACCAGCGGCACTAATAGCTCAACGCCTTGAATATCATACTCTTGCAGACGAATAGCAAACAGCGATGAGATAGCAGCGGCGACGATACCGCGCGGACCAATCCAGCTGATCATCAGCTTCTCATTGGTTTTTAGATTAGAGCCAATGGAGGAGGCCCAAACCGATAACGGACGCGCCACTAGCATGACGATAGCTAATAGTATCAAGCCGGCAAAACCAACGCTGAGCAGACTGGCAAGCTCGACACGGGCAGCAAGGATAATAAATAGCACCGATATCAGCAGGACCGTCAGCGATTCATTGAACTCTAAAATAGTATCGCGTGGGAACTTTGGCCAGTTAGCTAGTGCCACCCCTAATACCGTGACCGTCAACAGCCCAGACTCATGCTCCAAATGATTCGATATCGAAAACAGCACTAACACAAAAGCTAGAGTAAAGACGTTACGCAAAAACTCAGGCACCATATGGCGGCGCATCAAAAACGCTAACACCCAGGCTCCAGCCAGACCTATAGCGGTTGCCAACACCACAATTTTAGCGAATAGCAATAGACTACTGGCCTGCCCGCCGGAGATGATATATTCATAGACCAATACCACCGCAATAGCGCCAATGGGATCGATAATAATACCTTCCCACTTTAGAATATTGGAGATGGTCTTGTTCGGCCGGACACTGCGTAGTAGCGGCATAATCACCGTGGGGCCAGTCACACAGACTAAAGCCCCGAATAATAGGGCAATTAAAGGATCAACATCGAATAATAGATAAGTTGAAAGCGCCACGATGGCGATAGTAATAAGGACGCCGACCGAGACTAGCATTTGTACGACGGTACCGTGCTGCTTGATCTCATCAAACTCCAAAGTCAAAGAGCCCTCAAAGAGAATAATCGCTACACCCAAAGAGATAAAAGGGAACATCAGCTCGCCTAGTACCAAGTCAGGATCAAAGATGCCGAGTATCGGTCCGATGACAATGCCAATCAATAACAAAAACAAAATGGACGGTTGCTTTAAATACCAAGCTAGCCATTGGGCGGCAATGCCAACACCCACTACGCCAGATAGTAATAGGGCGGTATCCATAAATTAATCCTTTTTATAAACTTCTCATACTTTACTTATCCTAGCGTCTCTGCCGTAATCTTATAAAGCGCTGAGCGCGTTTGTGCCGTAGTGTATAGAGCTTTATGTTTATTACTGCAAAAAATCTTTGGGTAATAAAACGCAAAATAATGATTACAAACCGTAAGGCAGATTGACATTAGAATAATGACGAGGAGTTTTGAGGTAACAAACCATCACTATTGATTCAGTTAGCCTTAAGGTTGTCCTATAAGCTAAGCTAAATCACTTATTTAAGCTGACTTTTGTTTACCTGATATATTATTTGGTTTGTTATAATAGCATGATTTTATTTGAGTTGTATTCGCTCGCTTAAAGCCGGACTTTACCTCTAGTTATGTAATCGCTAATCTATTAAGATATCTTAACTATTCACTTAGCAATAAGCGGATAGAGATAGCTATTATTCATACAAAAATTGCCTCATACTTAGAGTCTTTTTTGTATGACTTGAATAAAAAGTATCTTGCATCATAGCTATTTTTATAGATAGTTAAATATCAATAATTATCACCAGTTAATAAATAATAATATGAAGTTAGGACAAGGGGAAGGATATGGCGAAGCAACTGATCGATTACCGCTTTAGATATTGGTTGCAGCGTAGTGCGCGTGGGGCGCAGCTTAGTTTATTGGGCTTAGCGCTAGGTACCGGAGCTATGGTCACTAGTAGCTTGATGACAACTCCTGCACAAGCGGCGGTAGCTAGTACTGATTTCTCAGAGCTAGTGCAGCTGGTCACCCCTGGCGTTGCCCGTGTCAATGTCACTACTAATATTAGTGAAGAGGAGCTGGCCAAAGCGCAAACGGCAGAGCTATTACGTCAGTTCTTTGGTAATCGTATCCGTATCCCTGATCAGCCCGCTACCCCTGCCATTCAACATGCTTATGGCACAGGGTTTTTTGTCACTAGTGATGGCTATATGCTCACCAACCACCATGTGGTCGATGGCGCGGATAAGATTACCGTTACCTTAAACGATCGGACAGAGCTTGACGCTGTACTAGTAGGCAGTGACGAACGCTCAGATGTTGCAGTATTAAAGGTCAAAGGAGAGCGTTTTCCGGCTTTGATCATTGGCGACTCAAACTTGCTTAAAGTAGGGGAGCCGGTATTGGCTATAGGCTCGCCTTTTGGTTTTGATTATTCTGCTTCTGCTGGTATTGTCAGTGCAAAATCACGCAGCTTCTCGCGCGAGACTAGCGTGCCGTTTATTCAGACGGACGTGGCTCTCAACCCCGGTAACTCCGGCGGCCCACTGTTTAATAAACGCGGCGAGGTCATCGGTATCAACTCGCGTATCTTTAGTGGTACGGGCGGCTATATGGGCTTATCTTTCTCTATTCCGATGAATGCG
The DNA here is from genome assembly GCA_029267175.1 of Psychrobacter sp. Lineage (GTDB taxonomy): Bacteria > Pseudomonadota > Gammaproteobacteria > Pseudomonadales > Moraxellaceae > Psychrobacter. The sequence goes on from JARIDJ010000029.1 coordinate 45,235, forward strand.
GCGATGGACATCTATGAGCAGCTTAAAAGTAACGGCGAGGTGACGCGCGCTTATTTAGGAATATATCCCCAAGATATCGATCGTAATTTGGCCGAAGTGTATAAGCTATCACGGCCTCAAGGGGCACTATTAACGCGAGTCTCACCTGACTCTCCGGCGCAAAAAGCAGGTTTGAAGACGGGTGATATCATTTTGCAATATAATGAGGTGCCAATTGTACGCACAGATGATCTACTCAATCTGCTCAATCGCGCCCGTCCAAACGATCCTTTTCAGGTACAAGTACAGCGAAATGGTAAGCGCTTGATTTTGAGAGGTAATCTGAGTCAAGCGCCAAGCGATGTGCAAGCTCAAGGCCGCGATCAACAAAATAATGAAGTACAGTTAGGGCTAAGGCTACGGGATTTGACCGCTGATGAACAAGCGCAGTTTGCCTCAGAAGGTAAGGTTGGGGTGTTGGTCACCGCAGTTGATCCTACTGGCCTTGCGGCGCGCTCTGGTATCATGGCCGGCGATATTGTCACTAACTTGCATCAAAAGTCGATTAAAAAAGTGACTGATTTTACTAGTGCTATCTCATCACTGCCCAAGCAAGGTGTCGTTACTATAGAGGTGGTGCGCCAAGGCATTCCTGCTATTATCGGTCTGCGCATAGAATAGCAAGAGAGCTTTAAGGCTTTAGCTTTAAGACACCGTTTAACGGTATTATTAACAATGCAAGCATTAATTGACAGCTAGTAGCGCCCCTAAAATATGCTACACTAGCGGGCATTTATAACTGCCTACAATGGTAGCTATAAACCCCCAATACGCCCAAATCACAACGTTATATTTATATATAGTTTTATATTAAATTGACAATGTTACCCTGAAAAAACAGTAAGGCATGGTTATGAGTACAGCATACGACGATATCAAAACCCAATTACAAGGCTCAATGGTAGCCTTAGTGACGCCCATGCATCCTGATGGCAAGGTCGATTATAAACGTCTAGCAGATCTCATAGACTGGCAAATCGAGCAGGGGACTCACTGCTTAGTAGCGGTAGGTACTACTGGCGAGTCAGCGACACTATCTATGGCAGAGCACAGTGAAGTCATTCGCTTTTATGTGCAGCACGTCAAAGGCCGGGTTCCGGTTATCGCTGGTACTGGCGCTAATAACACTACCGAAGCTATCAAGCTTACTCAAGATGCCAAAGATGCTGGCGCTGATTGCGCGCTACTTGTGGCGCCTTATTATAATAAGCCGCCACAAGAGGGCTTATATCAGCACTACAAAGCTATCGCTGAAGCAGTAGCTATGCCGCAAATGCTCTATAATGTACCGGGTCGTACCGTGGTCGATATCGCCCAAGCTACAGTTGAGCGCTTAGCCGATATTGATAATATCGTCGCTATAAAAGATGCTACCGGTTCGGTGGCTCGCGGCGAGCAGCTTATCACAGCGCTAGGCGACAAAATGATTGTGCTATCCGGTGATGACGGTACCGCTCTTGAGCTTATGAGATTTGGGGCAAAAGGCAATATCTCAGTCACAGCTAACGTTGCGCCAAAAGCGATGAGCGAGACTTTCTCAGCAGCCTTGCGTGGTGATTTTAATGCCGCCAAAGAGGCTCATGATGTCATCAAACATCTGCACCGCGACTTATTTATTGAGTCCAGTCCTATTCCTGCAAAATATGCGCTACACAAAATGGGCATGATAGATAAAGGCATTCGCTTGCCACTAGTTTGGTTAGCTAAAGAGCATCACAGCACTATCGATGAGGCTTTGATAAAAGCAAACCTGCTTTAGTAATTTAGCCTCTATTGCCGATAGTAAATTACTATGACTAATGATCGCTAACTTTTAAGATAATACAGAGATAATAGGATGAAAACATCATTAACCATCCCTAAGATGTTTCCGGCGACGCTGGCAATCATTTTGGGCAGTACCTTAGCCCTGAGCGGTTGCCAATCGATAAAAGAGGTAATCGGCAAACGCGACAATGGCAGTTTGGATTATCAGCAAAGCCAAAAGCTCGCTCCCCTGCAACTACCAGCTGACGCGCAAACCGCGCCATTCGTACCCTTATATCCTACGCCAAATGTGGGTGTAAACACTCTCAATCTAGAGAACGAATCAGGTAAGCAGTATAAATTGCCCAAACCTGAACGAGCCGTAGCAATCACCGCGCCTACTAAATAATCATTCACTCCTCATTTTAGTATGATGTCTATTGATAGTTTTTTGATAGTGCTAATTGATAGGCAGCAAGCAAGTTTGAAAGAACAGGACTTTTCTCATGCAAAAACAACAACTTTTATATAAAGGTAAAGCCAAATCAGTCTACGAGACTGAAGATAATGATCTACTGATTTTGCATTTCCGTGATGATACTTCTGCTTTAGATGGCAAGCGTATTGAGCAGTTAGCGCGTAAAGGCGTGGTCAATAACCGCTTTAACGCTTTTATTATGCAAAAGCTAGATGAAGCAGGTATTGAGACCCATTTTGAAAAGCAGCTATCTGATGATGAAGTCTTGGTCAAGCGCTTAGAGATGATTCCGGTAGAGTGCGTCGTTCGTAACTTTGCTGCTGGCAGCCTGGTGCGCCGTTTGGGCTTAGAAGAGGGTCAAGCGCTCAATCCGCCAACTTATGAGCTATTTTATAAAGATGATGCTCTAGGCGATCCGCTGATCAATGATTCGCTAACGATCTCGCTTGGCTGGGCGACTGAGGCGCAATTAGCTAAAATGAAAGAGCTGACTTATAAAGTCAATGAAGTGCTAACTAAACTCTTTAATGAAGGCGATTTAATGCTCATCGACTTCAAGCTTGAGTTTGGGGTTTTTCATGATCGCATTATCTTAGGAGATGAATTCTCTCCAGATGGTTGCCGTATTTGGGACAAAAAAACCAAGAAAAAGCTCGATAAAGACCGTTTCCGTCAGTCTCTAGGGGACGTTATTGAAGGCTATGAAGAAGTCGCTAAGCGTATTGGTGTCCCTTTAGATTATTAGATCGATTTTTTGACTTGAACTTTGAAAACTGAGCTTATGGCTCAGTTTTTTTATGAATAAATCTAATCTATAAAACGTCTTCTTTTAAATTGTAACATTTATTTACAATACGCTATTTTATTAGTATATTCACTAATAAGAATTTAATTGCAACTTAAATACTCTCTTATCAGTAAATTCTACTGTATGACATCTATCAAATAATTGATATTAAGCTACGGGTATTAAGCCACTGGTATTAAGTACGGGTATTAAACAACTGATATTAAATAATTAGTCTTGAGTAACTTTGCACAATGAGAAGGAGGGAGAAGTTATGAGTGATAATACCTTCATAAAATATGCGATAGCGACCTGTGTTCTTATCTTTATCCTAACCGCTATTTTTGTTAGTAAGCTATCGACATAATCTAAAATATCTAGTCAAGCTCACTTCATAATTGCAGCCTAACGAAGGCTTTTTTTGTGGCCACTGTTTTTGTATTTGTGGCGCTAGTCATTGTGGTTTATGATAAATCTAAATGCTATAGAGATTACTATGCCCAAAGGTTTTAATACACTCACAGTCCTTACTCCCTCATGGTTCGCACGACCTACTTGCGTGGTTGCAGCCGACTTAATTGGCAAAGTGCTGTGTCGTAAGCTAATAGATAGCGATGGCACTACTAAGGTTTTGCGCATGCGTGTCTCAGAGACAGAAGCTTATATCGGCTATAAAGATGACTCTGTCGCTGCTCATTTGACCAAGAGCAAAGCTCAAGCAGATATTATGTCTGCTGAGGGCGGAGTGTTTTATGTTTACCTCACTTATGGCGTCCATCATATGCTAAATCTAGTCAGTGGTAGTGCTGAGTCGCCAGAGTCGGTATTGATACGGGCCGGTTTTTTGAGTGACGATAGCGATCGACTAGTTGATGAGCAGTCTTTAAGTTCGGATAAGCAGCTCAGTCACATTAAACAACTCGCAGGTCCAGGTAAGCTCACTAAGCGTCTACAAATAGATCGTAAGTTATACAGCAAAGTTATCGCTCCAGAGTCAGAGGTATGGTTTGAAGACGATGGCTGTCAGCCGCCTGTTTCTGTGCGCCCGCGTATCGGTATTGATTATGCTGGCGCCGCCAAAGACTGGCTACTGCGCTATGTGTGGACAGATCATCCGTCTTTATCAAAAAAATAGACGAGCTAAAGTAGATGACTTAAAGTAGAGGGTTATATGTATAAGCTAACGGTATTTATTCCTGATGAAGCTGTTGAAGCAGTCAAAGCCGCGCTCTTTAAAGCAGGCGCGGGCACTATCGGTAATTATCAGCAGTGTTGCTGGCAAGTGCAAGGTACTGGTCAATTCATGCCGTTATCGGGTAGCACTCCGCATATAGGGGAGCAAAATAAGCTAGAAAAGGTTAATGAGTGGCGAGTGGAGATGGTAGTAGAGGAGTCGGTAATCGAAGCGGTCATAGCGGCTTTGAGACAAGCGCATCCTTATGAGACGCCAGCTTATGATGTCATCAAGGTATTAGCATTTTAGGATAAATGATATTAGATACAGTAAATAAAAAAGCCAAAGCTACTATTACTATGGCAAGCTTTGGCTCTAAAATAAATTCACTTTTATTGCAGCGGCTGCAGCAGCGACTCAATAACCGCTAATCCTCTTTGATTTTTAGCACATTATAACTAGGATAGCTAAGCTCAATCTGATAGTCTTCACCGCCGCGCTCAGCCTTGACTTTGATAATACGATCACCTTTTTTGTATTTAACTTCTTTAACGTAGTAGCCCATATTGCTCACTTTATTAGCCGCTGTCTGCTCTATGGCAGGGCGATAAATATCTTTATCGATGGTTTCTATAGTCTTCTTATGCTTTTTATACAAGTCGGTATCTTTATAGATATCCTCGTATATCTCTCCGTAGGCATTGTAGCCAGAAGTATTAACGCAGCCGACGCTAACGGCTGATAAAGCGATAACAACACTACTAGTAGCAGCCATTTTCAATAATGATTTTGCACTCATAGATTAATCTCTTATTATAAATCCAGCCCTGTTGTGACATCCTAACGCTTTAATCTTTCTCAATTTTGATGACATTGAGGTTTGGATAGCTCAGTAAAATCTCATACTCTTGCGAGCCTTTTTTGGCCTCAATCTCAAACACCCCGCGATTGTTTTTTTCGTCAAGCTCGATATCTTTGACGCGGTAGCCCATAGCGGTGACCTTTCTTATAGCGCGCTGTTTTATAGCAGGATAACGGCTGTCTTTTTTGATTCTATCCTCGATATCATCATTATCATAGCGCTTATTATGGTTATATTTGCCATTGTTATAGCCTTTGTCATGGCCGACTTCCGCCCATTGTTTTTTACTAGTATTTAGCAGCTTTAGATTGGGATAAGAATAAATAAACTTATAAGCCTGGTTGCCTTTTTTGGCATAAGCTTTGAGTACTCGATTACCACGATAGTTATCAGCTCTGATATCCATTACTTGGTATCCTTGACGGCGCAGGTCTTGACGTAGCTGCTGCTTGGCAAGGTTATAATTGACTGTATTATAGCCTCCATCACCGCGGTATATCGGCTGACTGTCATAGCCTGAGCTGGCGATCGTACAACCGATAGTACTGCCTAATAATGTCATTATGAGTCCTGCTGACACAGCTTTTTTTAGCATAAAAGAGGATGAGGCCGTCATGATATAACTCCTAATAAAAAATCAGCATCTAAATATAGTTTAGATAACCGTATATAACCACAAAGTCGCTTGTTGATGTTTTAGCTTTAAGCTTGCTAGATGAAACTAATGGTTAGTTAGAACTAATGACTAGGTACAACTAAGATTGAAACATTTTCTTACAAGCTATCCTAAAATTAAAAACTTGATAATAGATGTCTTGCCAGTTATTAAGTTGTAATCAAAGCCACTATTTGCGTAAGAGGTACATGACTTTAGTGACTAGGACCTCATTAATATATCGCTCTTAGCAGTGCTTATACTTTGATAAAACTAGTATATTTATAAATAGAGTATTGATAATTTCGCTCTGCGGTCTTTGTAGCTCAAGACTTTGCAAGCTATCATCCTAGTTAAGTTATAAGCCATGTAAGCATATGCTTACAAGCAATGACGCTAACGCCTCTTAACAATCCAATTACATTTAGGCATTATAGTCACACGGCATTAGGGAATGTGACTCAAGGATTGAGTTGACCGAATTAAGGATAATATTTTAGTAATTAAAGTCAGGATGACGATAATTATTGAAGTACGGACACATGACCCGTGTTGGTGGTAGCTAATACCAGTAACCGTTGTATATGGAGCAGGATGCTCTGCTATTATCTATTCGAGGTACTGCAAGGATGCAGTTGAATGAATAGTGATAGATAATAAGGATAGTTAACCATAAAACCGCATAACATTAAGTGTTATGCGGTTTTATAGTATTTACCTCATAACATCTGCTTTGTAGT